>JAXMLA010000149.1:0-1058 GCA_034370465.1 Desulfuromonadales bacterium | reverse complement strand
GATAGATCTGCCCGACCGACAGATAGTTTGCGGCCCGCCAGTAGGCATTCATCTTGCGGAGCAGGGCGGCGGGCAGGGGGGAGGGGGTATCCGCTCTCATGAGGTCGGCTCTTTGCTCCAGTAGCCCGGGCGCTTGTAATGTCCGTGCAACCCCTCCTCGTACTCCCGGGTGAGCATCGAGGCGTTCGAGTATTCCGGCGCCTGTTGGACGGCCTCGCGGGACAGTCGGACGAAGACTTTCGATTCATCCCAACTTACGCGGTCGATCCAACGCGGTGAAATCAGAACCTTTTTCCCCGGCCACCAGTTTTTCGTATCGACAACCATGTATCGAATCGCCCACGTCTCGTCATCGATGATGAAGTCCTCGACGTGGCCGATCGTGCCGTCTTCGGCTTCGATGTAGTACCCCGTCACGGTCTGTGTGCTGCGCAAATTGGGATCCCACACCTTCTCACCCGGAGCCCGTTTCACCCGTTCCGTATCGCCCCGTACAATGAAGGGATAAGTCCCCCACATGTGGGGACCGTCCCAGTACATCGGCCAGCCATAATAGTCGTAGTAGGCCTCCTCAAATTGGTGCGAGACGGGCTTGTCGCTGTTCAGTGCGGGCCCTCCCTCGATTTGCTTTCGGGTCAAGTTAACGGCGATATGCTTCTCGACCTTGCTCGCGGCGGTCAGCGCATGCGGGGAAATCAACACCTGCCGACCGGACAGCCAATTGCCGGTGTCGGCGACCAGATAGCGAATCGTCCAGTGCTGGTCATCAAAATAGAATTCTTTGACCTCCCCGAACTCTCCATCGAGGCTGTCCAATTTGTACCCTTGCAGTGTTTTTGCTTTGCTTAACATAACAGTCCTTTCGCTTTGTTGCGTTTCGTCATCGATCGTTTCCTGAGGCGCCGCCACTTTTACCAGCCCACATTCAGAAAAATAAATTTTACATCACCGCGGGGGCTTCCGCCATGGGGTGAAACCCCACCTCTCTCATGGTTTACGTCCGTCGCGATGACTCTCGCGTCAAAGGCCCGGCGACCTTTCCGCCAAGGCCATCATCA
>JAXMLA010000148.1:0-2067 GCA_034370465.1 Desulfuromonadales bacterium | reverse complement strand
GCGCGGTAATAGAGGAACAGCCCCGGATGGTCCACCCCGCCGGGACAGATGGCCTTGCAGGCGCCGCAGAGGGTACAGGCGTGATAGAGGTCCCTGGTCCGGTCGAAACCCAGGAGGAGCGGGTTGAGGACCTGGCCGATGGGACCGGAATAGGCGAAGCCGTAAGGGTAGCCGCCAATCTTGGTATAAACCGGGCAGGTATTCAGGCAGGCCCCGCAGCGAATGCAGCGGAGGGCCTCCCGAAACTTCAGATCGCCATAGAAATCGGATCGGTCGTTATCGACAATGATGACGATCAATTCTTCCGGGCCATCGATCTCGTCTCGTTTCTTTGGCCCGTTATCAATCGTGACATAGGAGGAAAGCCGCTGGCCCGTGCAGTTCCGGCAGAGGATGCGCAGGAGAAAAGCCGCATCGGCCATGGTGGGGATCACCTTTTCGATACTCATGATCGAGATTTGCGCCCGGGGAGAGGATTTCGCCAGCCGGATATTCCCCTCGTTCTCCACGTTGATGATGCTGCCCGTCTCCGCCACGGCCATATTGACGCCGGTGATGCCCAACTCCAGGTGCCGGAATTTCTCCCGTAGAAAGACCCGGACCGCGTAGCCAAGCTTGACGGGATCGAGGGTCGGCTCGGTAAGGCCCGCCTTGGCCATAAAAAGATCCCGGATCTCCTCCACGGGAACATTGATGGCGGGCCCAACGATATGGAACGGGGGGCGGTCAAGCTGCTGGGCAATAAACTCCCCCAGGTCCGTCTCGAAGGCCTCGATGCCGGCATCCTTCAGTGCCTCATTTAGTCCCAGTTCCTCGGTGACCATGGATTTGCCCTTGGCTGTGTAGGAAATCTCCCGCTCCCGGGCCAGCTCAATCACAAGATCGCAGGCCTCCCGGGCGTCCTTCGCCCAGAGGACCCGGGCGCCCCGGGCGGTCGCGTTTCTCTCGAATTCCTCCAACAACCCAGGAAGCCGCGCGACCGCCTCCGCCCGGATGGCGGCGGCATAGGCCTGGGCCACGCCGGGGTCCCGGAAGGTGGCCATCCCGGCCTCCCGCATCCCCAAAAAAGCGCGGGGCAGGAACCGCAAGAAGCTGCGACTGCGTTCGTTCTTCAACTCCCTCCGGGCGGTCTCGATAAATCGGTCCGTGTTTATCTTCATCCTCCCTACCCTTCCCGTTGGTTGAGGAAGTTCGCCAGATGCATGGCCCGTTTCCCCGGATGATTCCGGCTAAGATAACCGCCGATGTTGAGGAGGCAGCCCGGTTCGGAGAGGATCAGGAGATCCGCCCCGGAGGCCAGGAAATTATCCACCTTGGTCTCCACCATGGCCTCGGAAATATCGGGATAATCGAGGGCGAATTCCCCGCCGAAACCGCAGCAGTCCGTAGCGCCCTCCATCGGGATCAGTTCCACCCCCGTCACCGCCCGGATCAGCGCCTTTGGTTGCTCCGACAACCCCAAGCCCCTCAAGATATGGCAGGATTCATGGTAGGCCACCCGACCGGCAAAGGAGGTGCCAAGGTCCGTTGCCTGCAGGACATCCACGAGGAACTGGGAGAGTTCATAGACCCTGGGGGCCAGCTCTTCCGCCCGGCGGCGCCAGTCCGGTTCATCATGGAGGATTTCGGGATAGTGATGCTTAACGGTAGCGACACAGGAACCGGCGGGACTGACGATGTATTCGTCCTCTTCAAATACCGCAAGAAAGTGCTTCGCAATCTTTTTTGCGTGTTTCCGGTATCCTGCGGTGATCGCCGGCTGGCCGCAGCAGGTCTGTTCCCGATGATAGCGGGGGACAAGACCAAGCCGCCGCAGGATCTGATAGGTCGCCTCGCCGATCTCGGGCAGGAAGAGGTCCACCGTGCAAGGGATAAAGAGGGATATATCTCTCATCTTGGGATTCTCCGGTTTCCTCTTTCCTTATTGCCCACTGCATAAAGGCGAAAGAGGGCCTTATATCTCTTATGAGGTTCCGGTAGTCAATCTATTTTGGGTCTGGGACGAATTTATGGGCAGAGCATTTTTTACTCCCCTCTTTAGCAAAGAGGGGTTGGGGAGATTTGACG
>JAXMLA010000147.1:0-1290 GCA_034370465.1 Desulfuromonadales bacterium | reverse complement strand
GGGGATGGTCGGGGTGGGGATGGGTAGAAAAGGCGTTAATAACCGGATAAACCCTTTGGCGCTGGTTCGATCTGCAAGATTGAACCAAAATATTAACAAATCGTTCAGGCTGCGAGCCTGAACCAGTCCAGCGGGCGTAAGGGGTTAAAAATCAACAATCCGCAATAAGGAGAAGGAGAGACCGATGAAGATGATATCCTGGCAAGTGGTTGCGCCGAACAAGGCCATTGAAAGGCTGGTCTCCCCCCTGCCTGTCCCCGGTCCGGGCGAGGTGCTCCTCAAGGTGGCCGGCTGCGGCGTCTGTCACACCGATCTGGGGTTTTACTATGACGGCGTCCGTACCAAATCGCCCTTCCCCCTCACATTAGGACATGAAATCAGCGGCATGGTAGAGGCCATCGGCCCAGGGGCCGAGTCGTGGGCCGGGAAGGCGGTCATCGTGCCGGCGGTTCTTCCCTGCGGGGCTTGCGATGTCTGCCGGCGGGGCAAGGGGAATATCTGTGCTGCCCAGAAGATGCCTGGCAACGATATCCCCGGTGGGTTTGCCAGCCATATCCTCGTTCCTCTGGATAACCTCTGCGAGGTTCCTTTGAATGAAAAAGGACAACCCTGGGGGGCATCGGGGGTAACCCTGGCGGAATTATCCGTTCTGGCCGATGCCATCACCACCCCCTACCAGGCGATTGTGGAATCGGGACTCACCGCGGATGATACGGCTATCTTTGTCGGCGTCGGCGGCGTGGGCGGTTACGGCGCCCAGATCGCCAAGGCCTTCGGGGCGACCGTGCTGGCGATCGACATCGATCCGGAGAAACTGGCGATGCTCGCCCCCTACGTGGATGCCACCTTTAACGCCCGGGAGCTTCCCGCGAAGGAACTGAGAAAGGCGGTGACCGATTTTGTCAAATCCCGGCAGAAAAGGCTGACCGAATGGAAGATCTACGAAACATCAGGGACGGCGGCAGGTCAGAAGACTGCCTTTGGTCTCCTGACCTATGGCGCTTCCCTGTCGGTGGTTGGATTTACCATGGATACGGTGGATATCCGGCTTTCGAATCTCATGGCCTTCCATGCCATTGCCCGGGGGAACTGGGGCTGTCTTCCCAAATACTATCCCGAGGTGCTAAAGCTCGTCCTCGATGGCAAGGTGGCGATCAGCCCCTTTGTAAAGATTTTCCCTCTGGCGGAGATCAACCAGGTCTTCGAACTGGTTCATCATCGGAAAATCAACCTCAGGCCCATCCTGACACCTTGATTTCCGACCGTTGCTCTAGTAAAGAGAACACATTA
>JAXMLA010000146.1:0-4122 GCA_034370465.1 Desulfuromonadales bacterium | reverse complement strand
CCACACTCGGCGATGCGGTTGATGCCGAGCTGGCTGCTTGGCACTTTGGCAAGAGCCTTCGTGACGATGGCCTTTTGCTCAGCGATGTTATAGACGTGTCCGGAAGCGGTTTGCATGGCCGCTGCTTCAACTCGCCGACACGGGGCGTGGCGGGCCATAGGTTTAAGGGCTTGAGCGACGACTTCCGGAGGGCACCTGACGAGTTTGATGCAATCCATTTTCACGACGATGACATCACCGACGCCCAATGGCCAACGGCGTTCGAGATTCAGGTCCCGGATGATCTCTCGAGTGGTGTATACGCCGCGAAACTGTGCGGTGAAGGCGTTGAACAATACATCCCTTTCTTCGTCAGGCCGGGACGTCAGAAGCGCGAAGTGGCGGTGCTTTTCTCGACGGCGACTTATCTGGCGTACGCCAACGACCGAATAGCCTTTGAAGCCAATGGTGCGGAAATCATCGTCAGCCGGACACCGATCATTGATCGGCAGGATCTGACGCTTCAGAACCATCCTGAATTCGGTCGTTCCTGCTATGAAATCCACAACGATGGCTCTGGCGTCGTCTTCGGCAGCACTCGACGCCCTATCCTGACACTCAACCCCAAACACCGCGCCTGGTTCCAGGCAGAGGGCGTATGGGGGCTTCCTGCTGATCTCTGCATCGTTCATTGGCTCGAAACAATCGGCTGCGAATTCGACGCGCTGACGGATGAAGACCTGGATCGTGAAGGCGTCGCCTTGCTCAAGGACTACAAGGTTCTAATCACGGGAAGTCATCCTGAATATGTGACACGCAACGAGCTCAACGCTATTGAGGCTTTCACCGGGCACGGCGGACGCTTGATGTACCTGGGCGGAAACGGTTTCTTCGCGACTGTTTCATTTGATCCAGAAGAGCGGCATGTCATGGAGTTGCGCAGGTCAGATGCAGGGACTCGCCCCCACGAGTCGCCGTTTGGAGATCGCCGCCACCAGACCTCCGGTGAAATGGCCGGTTTATGGCGCAACAAGGGTAAGGCGCCGCAGCGACTGCTAGGCGTGGGGTTCGCCGCGCAAGGTTTCGACCGCTGCACGTATTACGAGCGCCTCACCGACAGCCACGATCCACTCGCAGCCTTCGTGTTTGAAGGAATCGGCAGTGATGAACGCATTGGCGACTTCGGAATCATGGGTGGTGGCGCTGCTGGTGCGGAGATTGACCGGTACGACCCGTCGCTGGGATCCCCGCCGGGAGCGCTGGTTCTGGCGACGTCCGGGCCGCTGTCGGACGCCTACCTTCTCGCAGCCGAAGACATTTATGAATCAATTCCCGGCATTGGCGGTACTGAGCAGTCTCGCGTGCGCGCGGATATTGTTTTGTGTTCGTTGCCGGGGGGTGGGGGGGTCTTCTCCGTGGGATCCATTGCCTACACAGGCTCACTTTCCCACAACTATTACAACAACAATATCGCCCGACTCACCGGTAACGTGCTCAAACGATTCCTGCATCCCGCGCCGTTGGACGTGGTTAGCGACTGTAATTGACTTCCCATTTAGAGGCAAAAGCGTCGCGCACGACCGCGTACTTAGGGCCGGAGAGCTGAAGGCGAACCGGGACCTAGGGGGCAGCAGTGATTTGTTGCCCGAGCGGAAGGGCGTGTGCACTCATACGAAAAACACTGTTCGCAGGTTCGATAGTCGACCGGAATGTGGGCTCTTAAAGTAGACCTGTCGAATGCCAAAGACCCATCTGGCGGTTGACTTGATGTTGATAGGTTCTTTTAGTCATAAATGCCAAAAAGGAAAAAAATGAACGAGACAAAATTTGATGAGAGCTCAGGAATGATGAGCACAAGCTTGAGTTTGAACAAAGATCTGGTACGGCAGCTGGATGCGCTCTTGAGCGAGGATCACACCGGCTCCGACTGCTGGCGTCCGGCAAAACCGATGGTGGTCGAGGCCATCGTTTGGGTCGCGCTTGGTGCCGTTCTTTGGGTCGTCACTCTGTCGTTTGTATCATAGGAGAAGTGCTATGAGCTCTTCAAATCTGGGTTTCAGCAATCACGTAGAACAAGAAGCACTGGCCGGGCGACTTCCTGTGCTGGATTCCGAGCGTATCTATAAGACCTACGGCTCGTACCTCTGGACTTGCTTAGTCTTTAGTGCGGCTACGTGGGCCTTTCTGATTGGTGGCTATCTGCCCTATGTGGGGGATTGGCGGCTGGGGGTAATGGGCTATCTCGTCGGTCTGATGATTGGCATGGCCATAGTAACCTTGGCCTCGGGCGCACCGAGCTACAAGTACGGTACTGATGTCATCGATATCGCAAAGTCGTCCTTTGGCTACCGGGGAATTGTGATCCCGCTCTTTGGCCTGCTGGCAACGCTGGTTGGCTGGTCGTATGTTGTGGAGGCACTCACGGCTCGAGGTGCTGCCAATATAGTCGCCACTATTGGGGGGACGGAGGTTACGGGCACATCTCACGAAAGCCTCGTGATTACAGTGGCCATCGCTACCTTGGTTTTAGTATGGCTATTTGCAAGTAAGGGTCCCAAGTTGTTCGAGCGGCTGAACGCCTACATCGGCCCGATTCAAGTGCTGATCACCCTGGCGATGTTTGGTATTTTGATTTACAAGTACGGGCTGATTCATCTGTGGACGACTCAGGCGCCGGCAGATCAAATGCTGAGCCACGATCCCATTCAGGGGTTCGCGCTCGCTGTCGAGTTCGGCGTCTCAAATGCGCTGACCTGGTGGCCTATTATGGGGGGGCTGACTCGACTGGTGAAACACCGTAAACACGTCATCGGCCCGTCCGTGATCGGCGTTGGTATCTTGGGTGCTGCCTTCATCTCGACTGTTGCAGCCCTGGCTGCCATCAGTGCGGGCACCTACGATCCGAGTATCTGGATGATCTCGATCGGTGGCCCTGTATTTGGGTCCATCGTTATGGCTGTGGTTCTGTTCTCCAATATTGCAACCATGGTTGTGATGATCTACTTGGCCGGCGTCTCCATCCAACAGATTAGGTTCTTCGCTCGTCTGAAATGGGAGTTTCTGGTGGCGTTGTTGCTGCTGCCTGGCGTTTACTTCGCCTTTAAAACCGAGTGGCTGTTGTCGGTGGTGATGAGCTGGTTGTCCTACAACGGTGTCATGTTCGTGGGCATCACCGGTATCACCCTCATCGACTATTTTGTGCTCCGTCGTGAGCAGTTGGATCCAGCCAGTCTCTTTGCAACCACGGACAGCAAGTATGCGTTCTGGGGCGGGGTGAACTGGGCGGCAGTCGTGATCACCATCGGGGCCCCTGTGGGCTATCTGTGGCTGTATGACCCAGTCACGGCTGCAATGGCGGAACCGTTCCGTTACTTCGGTGCGTCGATACCCATCGTCGCTCTGTCCGCTCTAACCTATTACCTTGCCATACGGCTGGTAGTCGCTCCGATGAGAAAAGGCGGTTACGCACTGGCTACGCCAACCTTCAGCCGCCCAACGCTCAATCAGCAAAGGGAGCCGGGTGCTGTCGGGGTAAGCCTCTGAGGCTGCAGATGACGGCGTGCTTAGGGAGGGGCGACGTAGCTCCTTCCGCTTGTTTCCGTTACACCTCAATGAATGTGTCGTTCATCTCGGGCGGTACTGTGGTGTCCTTGCTATTTTTTGAGTTCAGGACTCAAAACCCTGTATTCGATGGAGATTCCTATGCAAATTAATTTGCTTATCAACGGTCAGTTGGTTGCAGGCGAAGGCGAGCGGCTCGCCGTAATGAATCCAGCTCTCGGTACCATCCTGGTGGAAATTGGCGAGGCAACCCCTGCGCAGGTTGATTCCGCTGTACAAGCCGCCGATGCTGCCTTCGAAAGCTGGTCCCAAACTACCCCAAAGGACCGCTCGCTGCTGCTCCTCAAACTCGCTGACATCATTGACATCCACGCTGAAGAATTAGCACGGCTTGAATCCGATAATTGTGGCAAACCTTACGCGGCTGCTTTGGGAGATGAGTGAACCGCCCCGGCTTTCGTGGAGGCTGGTTGGTTTAAGTCAGGCCGCCACCATGGAGGACTGACTGGCGAGTTGCCGGTAGTAGTTTGCCTCAGCCTCTGCAGGCGGTATGTATCCGATGGGTCCGAGCAGCCTGTGATG
>JAXMLA010000145.1:0-27982 GCA_034370465.1 Desulfuromonadales bacterium | reverse complement strand
TCTTTCCGGAAATATGCGCCAGAACAACATGACCGTTGTCGAGCTTGACGCGGAACATGGCATTAGGCAATGGTTCAATGACCGAACCTTCTACTTCAATTGCTTCTTCTTTAGACAAACGTTCCTCCGTCAAACACAGGGTGTAGATCCAGACAAGGTTGAGTGTATAGCATGATTTTTCTGTAGATTCAACTTGTTTGCTTTATCGATCCGCTCAAGCGGGCAGATTCAACAAGCGCCGGGCGACATCAAGAATCTGTGTCGTCTGGATCGGCTTGGTAATATAGGCGTTGGCCCCGAGAGCAATCGCTCGCTCTTTGTCTTCGTTTGCACCCTCGGTGGTAATAATCACAATCGGCACCGCCGCATAGTTGGGATCGCTACGCACCAGACTGACCAACTTGAGGCCGTCCATAATCGGCATATTGATGTCAGTGAGAATCATGTCAAATTTCGTCGCGGAGAGCTTTTTCAAACCGTCAACCCCATCCCCCGCCTCGACAATATTGAGTCCCCGGATCCGCTTCAAAGCAAAGACGATCAATTGCCGCATGGTCGGAGAATCTTCTACAATCAACACATTATAGTTAGACATAGTCCTGGCTCCTGGTTACTTGGTCAGAAGATCAATAAAACCCTGAATTGTCGAAAGCTTGCGCTCCGATTCCGAGTAAAGCTTGGACGAGAAGATGGCTGTTGCCGCATGTCCGGCCAGCAGCGTGAAGAGCTCATAATCGACCTCGGCAAACTTGGGCTTTTGCACCAGAAGTTTATAAATAACGATAACACCGATCACCCGTTCCTTGATCTTCAGGGGAATAACGACCAGGGGGTGATGGAAATCTCGCTCGTAGTTATCCATCTGATCGATAAAGTAATTTTCACCGGTCTTGGCCATCTGCCCGACCAGACCGTCGCCAATGGCGATGGCAGGAACTTCTGAAATCTCCAGACCTTCGGTCATCACCGCTTGCAGCTTATTGGTCTTTTCATCAAGGAGCATGATGGCAAACTCTTCAGCGCCAATCAGGTTGATGACAATTTCGGTAATAACCTGTAAGACCTCACGAAAATCGAGAGTGGAATGCAGCTGATAGGAGGCGATGTACAAATTCGCCAACATGTTGTTTTCATTTTCGATCTCAACATAGCGATTGGCGAAGTCGGCATTCTCCTCTTCGACCTTCCGGGCGCGTCCGAGAATTTCTTCCTTTTGCTTTTCAAGCTCTTCAATGCGTTTGCGCATGCGAATAGTTTCATCATTATCGACGCTGCTACTCGACTTGAGCTGACCTTCCAGCTGAAGGAGAGAGAAACGCAGCCGCTCATTCTCCTTGAGCAGATCCTGGGTGAAATCCGCTCCCCGTTTAAAGACCTGCAGGAACTCCTCAGCCCGGCGGCTGGCACTCTTGTCGTCGTCCTGTTCACTCATAGCCTGATCTCCTTCCCTATTCTTTAACAAGCTGTTGGCGTATTTACTTACAAACCGCTTTTACGGATGATTTCTCCACAGACCAGGGGCAAAGGAACGACCGTATCGACACAACCGGTCGCAATCGCTTCCTTGGGCATGCCAAAGACTACACTGCTCTCTTCTGATTCAGCTATCACCGTTCCCCCGGCTTTTTTGATGGCCACAACCCCTTGATGACCATCATTCCCCATCCCGGTGAGGACGACAGCAACGGTATTAGCGGCGAAAGTTTCTGCCGCTGAATTAAACAGGACATCGACAGAGGGGACATAGCGCTGTCCCGGCAGCGGATTGATCACCCGTACCCGCACCTCCTGCTTGGTCCGCTCAAAAATCAGGTTTTTCCCTCCCGGCGCGATAAAGACCCTGCCCGGCAAAACCAGATCACCGTCAGCCGCTTCGGTGATCGTTAAAGCGGAAAGTTTATTCATCCGGTCAGCAAATGCCCGGGTGAAACCGGGCGGCATATGTTGAGCGATCGCAAACGCCAGCGGCAGAGGCTCACGGATCGCCGAAAAGATCGTTTGCAACGCTGGGGGCCCTCCGGTTGACGCACCAATGACGACCAGAGCCTTTACCTGTTTGCTGCTCAGGGGTGGCTCCTCAACTTTTCGGGTCGCCAGAGGCAACAGCGCGGCGCTCTCAATCTGACGATTCCGCTGCAAAACCTTGGTCATATCGGTGCGCCCGCCGGAAAGGACCTTGCGCACCAGATCTTCCCGGATATTAAAGAGCTCGGGCGAGATCCGCGCCGATGGTTTGGCGACAAAATCGACCGCTCCGAAATCAAGAGCGCGAAAGACGTTTTCGTCCTCAGAGCGGGCCGAGATGACAATGATCGGGGTGGGGCGTCCGGCCATGACGATGCGCAGAAAGGTGAAACCATCCATCCGCGGCATTTCAAGATCGAGGGTGATCAGGTCGGGTTTTAAATCAAAGACCTTACGCAGCCCCTCTTCGCCGTCACAGGCATAACCGACGACCTCGATACCGGGGACCGCTTCGAGCATTTTTATAATGGTCCGCCGGTTAAAGGCGGAATCATCGACGACCAGGACCCGGATGACTGAATTCATAGGCTCCCCAGTGCCAATGGCGGGCCGGAAGCGGGGCGCTGGTAAACCATGTCATGGGTAAAGTGGCGTAAAGCAAATTGATTCGAGATATTCATCAATGACTCAGAGTGGCCGAGGAGTAAAAAACCGTCCGGGCGCAGACGTTGATAAAATGTATCGATCACCCGTTTTTTGCCGGTCGCATCAAAATAGATGATGACATTTCGACAAAAGACAATATCCATTTTACCGAGAAGTGAAACTTTCGTTGTATCAAAGAGGTTGAGATGGCTGATCGTGACCAGGTTTTTGACGCGATCAATGATCTTGTATTTGCCTTCATATTCAACAAAGAAACGGCGGAGGTAATCGTCGTCGGTTGACCGGAAAGACGATGTCCCATACACCCCCTTACGGGCCAGACTCAAAACTCTCTGACTGATATCCGTGCCGATGATTTCGATCTGCCATCCCTGAAAGGCCGGCATGTCGAGGAGGAGCATGGCTAAGGTATAAGGCTCTTCACCGGAAGAACACCCCGCACTCCAGATCCGCAAACGCCGCTCCCCTTCCCGCTCTTTTTGCGCCCGAATCTCCGGCAGGATCTCGCGGACAAAAGTTTTGAGCTGGAAATCTTCACGAAAAAAATAGGTTTCGTTCGTGGTCAGAGTGTTGACGACTTCCGTCAGTTCATTTTCGCGCTGAGGGCTGTAGCGAAGAAGATAATAATAATCCTTGAAGTTTTTGAGCTGAAGTTGCTGCAAGCGCTTGGAGAGCCGTTTCTCAAGAAGATAGCGGTTCTCTTCATGGAAGTACAGCCCGCAATGCTGGTAAACAAAGTCCCGCAACAAACGGAACTCCTCATCCGGCATGGGAATATCCGGCGCAAAGAAGAGCATCTAGTTGCGCTCCCCGGCAACAGAGAAAGAAGCCAGCCCGTGGCGCAAAGCGTCGACAACCAACTCCTCATCCTCTAGCAGCAAGCGCTGCTGTAGCAGAATCTGTCCCCGGGCTGTCCCCGCCTGACCAAGGAGTTCCACCACCCGCTGCCGGATCAGACAAGAGGGGTGTGCCAGCAACTCCTCCCCGCACTGTTCGAGCCAGAGCGGCTCAGGTGCAGTTGCCAGCAATTTCAACAGGGCCAGAATGACATCTTCGTCCACATGGCCGAGGTGGGCAACCATCTCCCAGGGATCAAAGGGAAGGTTCTCCTCAGTCAAAGTTTCCAGCGCTGCAATCGTCACCAATCCGACCGGGTCAAGCAGACCAGAGCGGATGGCGGACAGAGCCTCTACCCCGCCATTCCGACCGAGGGCACGGATGGCGGTGGCGCGCACCCAGGGGTCTTCATCCTGCAGCATCAAGGTGAGCGGCTCCAGCAGCGAGCGCTCGTTACTCATGGCAAGAGCTTCAACCGCTTGTCGCCGGACGTCGCTCTCCTCATCGGTTAAGGCCAGGGTCAGCGCCGGAAAATGATCGGGGTTGCGGCCGTTAAGGTAATAAATGGCGGAACGCCTGACCAGCGCAGATTCATCTTTCATCGCCAGCAACAACACTGCCTCGGATGCGGCACCGCCCAGGCGCCCCAGCACCTGCAGGGCGGCCTGGCGCACCGCGGGTTCAGCATGGGCAAAGGCGTTGTGCACCAGAGCAATGACCGGGGGATGAAAGCGTTCGGCAATATTCACCAGACCATCGACCGCCGCCTGCCGGACGTCATCTTCCGGCACTTCGAGATAACCGGCCAAAAGAGCGATCTCCTCGCTTCTTCCCAGTTGGCCGAGGGCGCGCAGCAAAATAGTCCGGAGAAAATCATCCGCGTCTTTTAACTCTTCAATCAGGAGATCAACAGCATCCTTCGCCCCAACCTTGCCAAAGAGATAGGCAAGATAAGCTTTTTTCCGGTCGGATGCGCCGGCCCAGCAGACGGTGAGGCCGGAAACAAGATCATGCCCCCTTGCTGCCAGAATCGCCGCAACATCGTCGGCAAGCTGATCGTCGTCCAGATAGGCCGACAAAAGGACGGCACGGGCCGGATCACAATGCCTGCCGAGAAGGGCCAATGCCGCTCTTTTGACCGGCAAGGACGAACTTGCCAGCAAGGAGACCACCCCTTCCAGAGCGGCTGCATCCAACTCTCCGACTAAAATCTCTTCGCCACAGCGGGAGAACAATCCCTGCAGCGCCAGAATCGCTGCTTCCCGGACATTGCGCATCGGATCATGTAATCCGGCCACCAGCGGAACCACTGCCGTTTCGTCACCAATCCGTCCCAAAGCATCAAAAAGGGGTTTTCGCAATAAAACGTTATCACCGAGACCGACAAGACCGGTGACAGGGATCGCGCTGCCGATGCGACCCAGGGCATCAAGGAGACTAAACTGCACGAGGAGGTCAGGGTCTGCAAGGGCGCTGACCATCACCGGCACGGCACTGGCATCGCGAATTTTGCCGAGGTTTTCCGCGGCCGCGGCCCGGACGTTGGTTTCGACATCATTCTGCAGCAAGCGCAACAATAACGGTGTCGCCTGCCGGTCACCGATCTCGCCCATAATATCGAGAATGAATTTACGCACGTCAGGGTCGGGAGTCTCGGCGGCAGGGGTCAAGACCGGAAGAACAGCGGGTCCGAGTTTGATCAGGATTTCCGCCGCCGCGTTCCGCAATCCGGCATTCTCTTCATCATACAGAAGGGCAACGATGCGCTCAGCAGAAAGAATCTCTCCCGGCAGAGCAAGGAAGAGATTGATCGCTTCCTTGCGAATGCGCCAACTGCTGTCAGCGAGCGCGGCACAGACAAGATCAATGCGCTCCGCGCCGTCGTAGCGATACAGACTTTGCAGCCCGTTCAAACGAACCTCTTCGTCTGTCGACAGAAGGGCTGCTTGTATCAATTGGGAACGATTCACAACCAATGACTCCGTAACACGACAGATTACAAATGATTTTCGCGGTGGAAGTGCTCGAAGAGTTCCTGAAAGGCGTCATCAAGAATCGCACTGCGATGGGGAAGACTTTCGGAAATTCGCGCCAGAAAGTGCTGACGTCCTTCGGCGATCTCTGCGGCAAAGAGTTCAAAGAAGGTTCCGGAACGAATCCCTTCCGTCACCCTAGCTTCATCGTACAAAGCGATATCCGAGGCGATAATCCTTGCCAAACGCCGTGCCTTCTCTGCCTCGGCATCCTCACAGGGGGCGATGCCACCCTCCGATTCTTCGGCTCGTTGCAAGCGCGCTTGAACTTCATCGATCTCACGAAGAGTCGGTATTCCTTCGGAAACTGTCGTCGCCCGGTTCAGAGCCGGCTGACCGCTCGCCATCAGCTGATGAATTTTCGTGATCAGGTCGAGCGGGATATGATGCTTTTCGATGTAATCGTCAGCGCCATAAAGTGTTATCGGCCGTCTTTTATAAGCCATTTTATTATAAACCGAGCTCAACAGCATGATCTTGACGCTGGCAAGACCGGGGCGGTTGCGGATCTTATCGACCACCTCAAAAGCAAATAGACCGGGCAGGGCAACGTCAACAATGACAACTTGCGGGGGTTCACGATCCATTAAATCCAGAGCGGCTTCGCCATCGTGACACATTTTCCAGGAGAGGTCATGATTGTTGAGAATTGTCCCGACGGTATCACAAAGAACCGGATCACTGTGGGCAATGAGGACCTGCAGGTGGGGCAGCGCCGCCGCGGCAGGGGCGACAGGGACTTCTACGACAAAAACTTCGCTGCAATGACTACAGCGCATCTTGACCCGCTTTCCCGAATACTTGCCGGCATCGATACGAATACGTTTACCGCAATGTTGACAACTGGTGATCATGAAGCCCTCAATAACCTATGACAGGGGGAGTGCAGGACGGTCCGCGACTGCGCTGGCAGGGGGAATAAAGTCGGCCATCCGCGACAAGGACAAAAAACGTTCTAGATCAAGGATCATCAAGAGATCGTCGCCGCGATGGGCGACACCAAGAAAGATATCGGTCTCCTGCCCCTGAAAAAATTTAGGGGCAGACTGCAATTCCTCCCGCCCATAGCTGCGAACTTCGACAACTTCGTCGACAACCAGAGCAAAGAGGCGACGAAAAACCAGACAGATAACCATTCGGGTCGCGCGACTATCAACGATTGTTGCAACGGCAAAGCGCTTGCGCAGATCGATGACGGGAATCACCGCCCCCCGCAAGTTAATGACCCCCTCAATCGCTGGTGGAGAATTCGGAACTGTGGTCACCTTGATCGGACGGATGATCTCCTTGATGCGCAGGATATCGATGGCATAAAGATCAGTGCCAACGCGGAAGGTCGCCAGCTTGACCTCGGTGCGCAGCATCTTTTCATCGGAATGCGGCTGATCACTTTCGCGCAAGGGACTGCTCATCGATTCAAGAACCTCTGGATGGTCTCAATCACCATCGCCGATTTAAAAGGTTTGGTAATATACCAATCGGCTTTCACCTCTTCCCCCTTGGCCATGTCTTCCCGTCCCTTTTTTGCCGTCAATAGAACGACAGGAATATGACTGGTCAAAGGATTCGTCTTGATCTGGCGACAGACTTCAAAACCGTCGACTTCCGGCAACATGACATCAAGAAGGACCAGGTCAGGCTTCTCTTTTTCAACGCATTCCAAAGCTTCCTTCCCGTTACGCATACTGCAAACCTGATAACCGCGGGAGGTCAGCAATATGCTTTCGAGCTTAAGCAAACTCTCCTCGTCTTCGACCACCATGATCTTCTGTTTTGCCATGTTATGCTCCCCTTTCTCCTCACAAACCATTAGACTCGATCGTTAAGACATTCGATATATTCAGCAAAATCAGTACGTTGCCCTGAACGCGTCCGACGCCGTCGAGTAATGCCCGGTCGCGCCCGGAAAATGTCGCCGGTGGCGGCTCGATCCCCTCTTCCTGAATAGATGTGACCTGTGTGATCCGATCGATGAGCAGACCAGCGAGACGGTCGCCTTCCTGGCAAACGATAATCCGTGAATCCTGATCAATCGTTGCCTCCCCGAGGCCCATTCTTCTCTTAAGATCAAAGATCGGGATAATGTTGCCACGCAGAGAAATAATGCCGAGGAGAAAATCGGGCACCCGGGGAATTTCGGTAATCTCCCGAGGTTTAAGAATCTCGCGAATCATACTGATGTCAAGGGCGTAATCCTCGCTCCCGAGAGAAAATGCCAGCCAGCGGCGGGAAATGGCTTCAACCTTTTTCGCAACATCAGCCGCATGGGCGGAACCTTCCAGCAGTAAATCTTCTGCTTGCGGAAGCCAGGAGAAGAGTTGATCGAGACGATCGTCACCGGCAGCAAGAATTTCCCTCATCCCGACCGGATTAACTGCCGCCGCGTCGGCAAGCGCAGGGACCGGAGCAGCAGCGAACGGGAGGGGCTCGGCGACCGTTTCGGGCAACATCTCGGCGACGAATGTTCCTGCTCGGGGAAAAACGGATCCGTTTAAAGCTTCTTCCTCAGAAATTTGTTGCGCAGCCTTACCCAGCCGGGCTTTTTTTCTGATCTCGGCAATATTCATCGATCATCCGCTCTTCGCGACAAGGTTAAGTTCACTGAGGATGGCATCGAGGATCTCCGGGCCGATGCGCCGGGATTCCCGGCCGAATCCTTCCAGTAGCGCCAGGGAGGCAATGTGATTAATCCGCCGGGGCACACCGGCGGAGAAGCGGTACAAAAGTTCCACCGCTTCCGGTGTAAAGAGTCCCGACTCACCGCCTGCGACGGTTAAACGAAAGTCGAGATAATCCCCGGTCTCGGCCAGCGACAACGGCTTGAGTGCGTATTGCATGCCAATGCGCTGACGCAAGGGCTCATAGGCATGATGCGCCAAACGGCGTCGCAACTCCGGTTGCCCCATCAGAACAACGCTGAGGAGATTACGGTCATCGAGCTGAAAGTTGGTCAGGAGACGGATTTCATCAAAAGTCTCCTTGTAAGGGACGAGCTGCGCTTCATCGATCACCAGGACCGGACAGATCCCCTTCTCATAAGCAGCATAAAGCGCCAAACCGATCTCTTCAAGAAGATCAGTCTTGAAGCGCGAAGGTTCGGCAATGTCAAGGCGCAGGGCCAAAGTCCTTAAAAACTCGATCGGCGTCAAACGCGGATTGATGAGAAGAAGGACTTTGTACTCGTCACCAAGTTCATCCATCAACGCCCGGGAAAGGGTGGTCTTGCCGCAGCCGATGCCGCCGGTTAAAAGGATCAAATCCCGCTCTTCTACGGCATGGACCAGACGCGCCAGCGCTTCCCGATGCGTCCCGCTTAAAAAGAGGAAGCGCGGATCCGGAGTTTTGCTGAATGGCCGGTCGCGCAAGCCGTAATAAGCTTCATACATGCAGCGTGGTCTCTCCCCGCAACGCTTCGTTCATCAAGCCGCCGACATCCAGGACCAGAATCGTCTTCTGGTTGCCCAGATCAGCGGCGCCGGCAATCCCCCGGACAAAGGCAAGGGTCTTCCCCAGAGATTTGATGACGACATCCTGTTGCCCGATCAATTCGTCGACCATGATGCCGATGCGCTTTTCTGCCATGCCGGTGACGACAACAAAGGAGCGGGTTGTCCCTTCCCGGGCCTCGGCCGCGAGGGCAAAGGCATCCGTCAAACGCAGCAAAGGCAAAGTCTTCTGCCGCAACTCCATGACTTCACGGCGTTCAATCGTCCGGATCTCGGATGCATCAATCATCAGTGTTTCCAGAACCGAATTGATGGGGATCGCATAACTCCGCCCGCTGACCCGCACGATCAAGGCTTTGATAATAGCGAGAGTAATCGGCAGGGTGATCGTCATCAAAGTGCCGCGACCGAACTCGCTGTCGATTTCAATCGCACCGGAAAGGGCGGCAATATTGTTCTTGACGACATCCATGCCGACGCCCCGTCCCGAGAGATCTGTCACCTCATCCCGCGTTGAGAACCCGGGGAGAAAGATCAGATTGTAAATATCCTCCCGGCTCAACTCGGTCTCGGCAGCGATCAATCCCCGCTCAATCGCCTTCTTCCGCACCCGGCCCGCATCGATCCCGCGGCCGTCATCACCGATTTCGAGGACAACATGATTCCCTTTTTGCGCCGCCCAGAGGGTAATCGTCCCTTTTTCAGACTTTCCCGCAGCGAGACGCTCTTCCGCCGGTTCGATACCGTGATCAACAGCATTACGAATCAGGTGCATGAGCGGATCGGAAAGATCTTCGACGATCAACTTATCCAACTCGGTCTCGGCGCCACGGATATCCAGGGTAATCCTTTTGCCTTGTTCATTGGAAACCCGCCGAATGATCCGCACCATCTTGTCGAAAATCTGCGAGATCGGCACCATCCGCACATCCATGACCCCCTGCTGCAACTCTTCGAGACGGCGCTCCAATCCCCGCGTCGCTTTTTGCAGTTCCGCGGTCAAATCGTTTGAAATCTGCTGTTTTAATTGCCCGGCCAGGGCGGCAATAGCGCTCTTGGAGAGGACGAGTTCGCCGACGATATTCATCAGGTTATCAAGCTTGTCGATGTCAACCCGCACCGTCCGGCTTAAGGAACGTAAGGAAGCGGCACGCTCTTCTTCGTTCCCCTCCCCTTCCTTGGTCACCACCTCGGCTTCGACGGCAACCGTGCGCGCCGGATGCTGCGCGGTGACCGGAAGTCCCAAAGGGGCCACAATCAGCTCAGGCGAATAAAGGCAGACGACCGATAAGTCCTCGGACTGCAAAAGACCTTCAAGCTCTTCACCACTGTAGCGACTTCCGAACAGCAGCTGAAAACCGATATGACCTGGAACGTCCCCGGCCGAAGGGAGCGTGCTGAGTACTTCGCCATATTGCTTTAACTGATCGGTCAGGGCCGCGAGCTCAACATCGAAACTCATCAGGCTGAAGTTGACCGCAACCCGCAGGATACTCTTGCCGTTCTTAATACTTTCGTTGAGACGATGCTCTTCGTACTCTGTCAATACCCGGAGAATGGCCGGATCGATCCCCTGTGGAGCCATCGGCGACGCAGACGACTCGTCACCGTGCAAAAGGGCATCGATCCGCTGGATACAGGGAGTGATATCGAGGGTAAAATCTTCGGATTCAGCCTTGCCGTGCACCAGGCGGGTCAGGACTTCCAACAGGGAGAAGAGGGTTTCAATCAGCTTTTCGGAGAGCTGCACCTTGCCGAGGCGCAAACTGTCGAGGAGATTTTCCATGTGATGACAAAGCTCACACAGATCATCAAAGCCGAACATCCCGGAGATCCCCTTGAAGGAATGGGCGCCGCGGAAGATGGTATTGAGCAACCCCGGATCAACATCGCCGCCTTTCTCCATGACGTCACCAAGCGTCACCAGATCGAGATTGAGCTGTTCAAGGATCTCTTCCGATTCAGCGAGAAAGTCCTTAATCGCACGGGAGGAATTAGAATCGCTCAAGGTCGCTCTTCTCCAAGATATTGACGGATCAGGGACTGAAGTTCTTCCGGGGCGAAGGGTTTGACCAGATAGGCATTGGCGCCCAGACTCATCCCTTTCTCCCGATCCCGGGCGCTCCCTTCGGTGCTGATAATAAAGAGCGGCGTTGTCCGGTAATTCGGGCTCTGGCGGATAAAACTGACCAGTTCAAGCCCGTTGATATCGGGCATATTGATGTCCGTAATCACCAGATCGACCTGTTCATGAGGCAATATCCGTAAGGCTTCAAAGCCGTTGCCGGCTTCAATCACTGTATAATCTCCGAGCGCCGCGATCGTCGAAGCGATCAGGTAGCGCATTGTCGGAGAATCCTCCGCTACCAGAATTTTCTTCTGCACGCCAGCTCTCCTCCTTGCTTAGACCAACATTTCCTTGCTGCGCAGTCTGCGTTCCAGCAAGGCTTTTTCCATCGCCAACCCGGCCTGCGACAAAAAAATCTCCAAAGATTCCGTATCGCCGATCGCTCTCTTCTCCGGAGCATTATCGCCGTAAAGGATCGCCACGACCTTCCCTTCACTGATAATCGGCCCGAGAAAGATTTCCGTCGCCACGCCACTACCGAGTTCTTCGACCAGATAGCGATCCCATTGACCAGAACCGGTGACGGTTTTGAGCGCTGACCAGGATTGCAGGACCCGTTCGAAGACGGCGCCAGCGTTGCGAGGGACGCGCATCCGGCGCACCCGTTCATCGGCGGAAAGATCGGCGGCCGCTTCGATGCCAAACTGCCCCAGGCCGACGATTTCATCTTCCTTCACCAGAAAGATCACCGCCCGATTCATCAACTCACTGGCAAAACGCAACACCAGAAGGATAATCCCGCCCCCTAAAGCCGGGTTATTCAGCTCCTGCAACATGCCACGCAGAAGATGCAATCCCGGTGTTGCCGGAGCTTTATCACCGCTCTGCACCGAATCATCTTCACCAAGCTCCAGGCGGAGTTCGGTGCCAAGATTGAACGTTCCCGGCTCAGCCGCGCGCCGTGAAGTCCCGCGGTCGGGTGCGGTGTTGGGGGGAGGGGCGACGGGGGCAAAGAGACTGGCGACATCCAGGATCGGCTCATCGCCGACCATATCGAGAGACTCGCCGCGATGCCGCCGTTCGTCGAGGATCCGGCTCCCTTCCATCGCCAACCACTGGGGATTGAGTCCCTGATCGAGCATAAACTGTAATGGATCGAAGCTGGTTGCCGCCACTTCGTCGGTGTCGCCAAGATCAAAGACGAAGGTCCCCTCATTCCAGGTGAAAAAACTGTACACAATCTTTTCAATCTGTTCCCTGACGAGAGTATCGATAACCTCCTTGTCAACCCCATGTCTTTCAGTCAGGATCGTGCCGAGACGCTGGCTCGGAGAGATGGTGCGCTGCAACTCGGCCGCCTGCTTGATGACATCAATTCCGACAATCCCGCGACGCACCAAAAGATCACCGATGTTTTCCCGGAAATCCGTGGAGACCGCTCGATTGACCTGGCCATTCTTAAAGACAACCCGTCCCTCGCGGTTCGGACCGCGCAGAATAAGTTCTCCCGACTTTCTGCTGAGGCTGACTATTTGCAGAATATCGCCAAGGCCGAGATCTTCAAGATTTCCAACAAGGCTCATAAAGGACCGGACTCGATTGCGGCAGCAGGAAAGGGATTGCCCGTTTGATGTTACGTAACGACCTATTATTAAAAAGAAAATAAAATATAGCCCAGGGCAGAAGCTAAGTAAAGCATTTTCCCCGATCTATTGCCGGGCGCGGAAGCTCAAACGTAGCGGCACACCGCCAAAATTGAAGGTCTCACGGATATGATTCAACAGGTAGCGCTCATAGGAAAAGTGCACTTCTTCGGCTGAATTGGCGAAGATAACAAAGTGCGGTGGACAGGTGCCGGTCTGGGTCATATAAAAGAGTTTCATTCGCCGACCGCGAACGATGGGTGGCTGATGAAGCCGCACCGCATCTTCGAGCATGCGGTTGAGATCCGGGGTGGAGGCGCGGCGACTGTACTGCTCGGCGACGATCTCCACTTCCTTCATAATCTTCGTCACCCGCTGCCCGGTCACCGCCGAAACGAAGACGATCGGCACTTGCGGCAGGAACTTGAAGGCGAGACGGAGTTTTTCGACAAACTTGCCCATGCTTGCATTATCTTTTTCGACGAGATCCCACTTGTTGACGACAAGAAGGATCGCTTTGCCGCGCTCGTAGGCATAACCGGCGACAGTGACATCCTGATCCGTCACCCCTTCCTGCGCATCGATCACTAAAAGGACAAGACTGGCCCGATCCATCGCCTTAAGGGCCTGAACAATACTGAATTTTTCCAGATGCGCCGAAACTTTGCCCTTGCGACGAATTCCTGCAGTGTCGACGAGGAGATAGCGCTTTTTGTTATAGGTAAAGGGGGTATCGATGCTGTCGCGGGTTGTTCCGGCCAGCGGATTCGCCACCATCCGCTCCTCCCCCAGCAACTTGTTAATCAGTGAGGATTTGCCGACATTCGGGCGACCGATCACCGCCAGGCAGGTCATATCTTCAATGTCTTCTGTTGTCGTGGAGTGGGGCAGTTTGCTTAAGACCGCATCGATGAGCTCCCCCACCCCATGGCCATGCTCCGCCGAGACCGGATAAAGTTCCTCTGCCGCCAGAGCAAAGAAATCGACCATCTGTTCTTCCTGGCGGGTGCCATCAATCTTGTTGACGGCAAAGAGGATCTTTTTGTTTGAGCGCCGCAGAATTCCGGCCACTTCACGGTCCGCCGGGGTCAAGCCCTGGCGACCATCAAGGAGGAAGATGATCAGATCGGCTTCCTCGACCGCCAACTGCGATTGCTCACGCATCTGCACGAGGAGACGCTCTTCACTCACCGGCTCAAAACCGCCGGTATCGATCATGGTAAAGGGAGCCCCGTAACGGGTGACCACCGCATAATTACGGTCACGGGTCACACCGGGAAAATCATCGACAATCGCTTTGCGTTGCCCAAGAATTTTATTGAAAAGGGTTGATTTCCCGACATTCGGGCGGCCGACGATAGCAACTATGGGGAGCATGTTCAAACCTGTCTTTTGCTTATAGGGACTAACTATGGTAGCCGAATTCGCGCAACATCCGCTCTGACGCCGTCCAATCCTTCTGCACCTTGACGAAGAGTTCAAGATAGACGCGACAACCGAGAAATTTTTCAATGTCGCGGCGCGCTGACTGGCCAAGAGCGCGGATCATCGCCCCCTGCTTGCCGATGACGATCCCCTTGTGGCTGTCACGGGCGACGTTAATCGCCGCCTTGATCACCACGAGATTGCGCTCGGGCTCTTCACTAAACTCCTCCACCACCACCGCCACCATAAAGGGGATCTCGTCACGCATCTGCCGCAGCAACTGTTCCCGCACCATCTCGGCGACAATGAAGCGCTCCGGCAGGTCGGTGACGGTATCCTCGGAGTAGTATTGCGGCCCTTCCGGCAAAGCATCGCGCAGCATTTTCACCAAAAGATCGACCCCGTCCCCGGTCGCCGCCGAGACCGGCACAAGGGAGGCAAAGGGATACTTGGTCGCATAGGTCTGCATGATCGGCAAAAGGCGCTCACGACTGAGGGCATCGATCTTATTGATGACCAGATAAACGGGACGACCGCAATTGCGCAGGTGCGTGAAGATCTTTTCTTCGGTGGCGTTGTGTGGTGCATGATCGGTGGCATCGATCAGGTACAGGACCATATCGACTTCACCGCAGGAACTCATCGCCTGTTCGACCATGAACTGATTCAAGCGATCCTTGGCTTGATGAATCCCCGGGGTATCGAGAAAGAGGATCTGCCCATCCTCGAGGTGAGCCACCCCGAGGATGCGATTCCGCGTCGTCTGCGGTTTGGGCGAAGTAATCGCAATCTTTTGTCCGAGGATACGATTGAGCAAGGTTGATTTGCCGACGTTCGGCCGGCCGATGATCGCCACGACGCCGGAATGAAATTTTTCTTTTGTTTCTGCCTGCATAAAAAGCTGTCCTTAATCTTTTTCTGAAAAGAGTGAATAGAATACGCCGCCACTCTCGATCGTTTCGCGCGGGAGAGTCTTGCTGCATTCATAGGTTAACAGGCCGTAACGACCGTTGAGCTTGATAAAATTGCTGCGGTGCTGGCCAAAAACATCCGCGAGATCGGCCGGATGGAGGCGAAAAGAGCGATCTCCCCGTTCAGCCAAAATTGAAATCCGCTCGAACCAGAGGCGCGAACGAATCAACTGGCCAAAGGCAGGATGATAGGGGCCGGCAACGACCGCTTCACCGCTGTCCAAGTGCTCATTCGCCATCAGACCAAAACGGATGACCGGAATATTGGCGGCCCGTGCCCGTCGGAGCATCGTCGCCCCAAGCTGTACCGCCGCAGGTAAGGACAAAGGCGTGTACTCCCCGGATTCATAAAGTTTTTCAAGAGCGGTCCCGCGCAGGACAACCGTCGGATGGATTCGCAAAAAATCGGGTTGCAACCCCAAAGCCACCGCCAAAGAATCCAGCGCCTCGCCGGCGTCGGCAGCGGGGAGTCCGGGCATCAGATGGAGGCCGACGGCGATTCCTTCCGCCCGCAGGAGGGGGAGAGCCTGCGCGGCAGCATCGGCGCTATGGCCGCGCCCCGCCCGGCGCAGTACCTCGGGGTCAAATGATTGGCAGCCCAACTCGACAGTCGCCACCCTGGCCGCGGCGAGTCGACGAGCAATCGCTGGCGTCACCGCATCCGGCCGGGTCGAAATCCGCAGGGCCGCGATCCGTCCCGTGGCGAGCAAGCGGGCACCGACCTCCAGCCAGCGTTCCTGCTCAATCTCCGACAGCAGGGTAAAACTCCCGCCGTAGAATGCCAGTTCCCCATTACCAGCGGACGGCAAAGAGGCCGCAAGGGCCGTAAAGGTCGACGCGGGATCAGGCTGAGTCGCACAGGCACTGGTGAGAACCTGGGCACAAAAAATACAACGATGCGGGCAACCGCCATGGGGGAGGAAGATCGGGTAGATCGCTCTCCGGCTCATCCTTGCAAGGTTTTAAGCGCGACGCCAGCTGCCACCTGCTCCGCCTCCTTTTTGCTCCGCCCGCGACCAACGCCGAGCACCCGACCGGAAGTCCGGGCTTCAGCAATAAAGGTCCGGTCATGTTCCGGCCCCTCAGTCGCAATTAAAACATATTCCGGCGGGGTTTGTTGCAATCCTTGCAAATACTCCTGCAACTGCGATTTATAATCACTGTTCCCCTGCTGTCCGGTCTTCTCAAGCATCACCTGGGCAAAGAGAGTATGAATCACCGGTCGGACCGCCGCGATTCCCCCTTCCAGATAGATCGCGCCGAGCAGAGCTTCAAAAGCGTCGGCCAGTATATTCTCTTTATCACTACCTCCGGCTTTAACTTCTCCTCGCCCCAACTTCAGGGTCGCGCCAAGATCGATCTGCCGCGCGAGTTGCGCCAGGGTGCCGGCATTGACCAGTTCAGAACGCAGCCGGCTTAACTCACCTTCCGGGCGATGGAGATCCCAGGCAAAGAGGGTTTCGGCAATGATCAGTCCGAGGATTGCATCCCCGAGGAATTCCAGACGCTCATTATCGGCACATTTGGTCCGCTGTTCGTTCGCATAGGAGCGGTGCGTCAGAGCTTCATCAAGCAAGACAACATCGGAAAAATGATATCCGATCAGTGTCTGTAATTGGTTACGATTTTCAGTTATCATACGAGTTCACCCTTTTAAACCTTTATGCATTTAACAGAAAGGAGGGGGAGAGTAAACATCTAATTGGGGGAAATTGCCGATCCCAGCAAGAGGATGATTGACATGTTTTTAGCTTTGCTGTAAACATATTGACCCGTTGTCGCCTTTTCCTTCAAAGGAGGGCTTCCACAAAAAGCTTAAACAAGTTCGCCGTTGTGGCTCAGGGGTAGAGCAGCTCACTCGTAATGAGCAGGTCGTCGGTTCAATTCCGACCAACGGCTCCATAAAACAAAAAGGTTACGGGCGTTAGCTCGTAACCTTTTTGTTTTATGGAGCCGGCTAAACAATTCTCAGCCTTTGGGGACGACCAGAATCTCAATGCGCCGGTTCAGCTGACGACCATACTCGGTGTTGTTATCAGCCACCGGTTGCCCTTCCCCGAGGCCCAGAGTTGTCACCCGATCGCCCGCAACTCCGCGCACCACCATCAGACTGCGCACCGCACCGGCCCGCTGCTCGGAGAGGGTCTGATTCGAACTCTCCGAACCGACGCTATCGGTATGGCCGATGACCGTAACATTGGTTTTATCAAACTCTTTGAGCACATCAGCAAAACGATTCAAATCGCTTTGCGCCGCCCCTTGCAACACGGACGAACCGACCTTGAACTGGTTGTCAGAGCGGAACGACACGTGCAGATTATTCCCGTCGCGCTGAACATTCACCCCTTCGACCGACTTTAAGGCCTCACGCATTTTGGCTTCCTGCTTGTCCATGTAATAGCCGATCCCCGCCCCGGAAGCACCGCCGGCTGCCGCTCCGATCCCGGCGCCGAGGAGTGTCCCCTTGGTGTCCCTGCCGGCGGCCTGGCCAATCAATGCCCCGGCAGCAGCCCCCCCGGCGGTACCGATCAAGGCGCCTTTCTGTGTCCTGCTCAACGGTTCGGCGCAAGCCGTCAACAGCACCAGACAACAAATCACTAGCGAAAATTTTTTCATCATTTCAAGCTCCTCTTGGACTGATTTACCACGAAGTCCCGACGCCGGACGGCGTTTGGCAGACTTATATTTACCCACTTTCTAACATAAAACACCAGTCAGGAGATAAAAAAGTTTCCACCCCCTAAGGTGGAAAGCCCCATCCTCTCTTGTTTCTTGATCTTTTCCTTGATTCAAGCGCCCTTGCTCCCTATAATGCGACGATTTACGGGATACGGGCGAATCATGGCAAAACTGATCACATGCGAAGGGATCGAAGGGAGCGGCAAATCGACTCAGATTCTTCATCTGGCCGCCCACCTGCGCCGCCAGGGACACGAGGTCGTCGTCACCCGCGAACCGGGCGGCTGTCCGATTGCCGATGATATCCGCCGCATCCTCCTTGATCCCTCCAACCAGCAACTTTGCCCGACGGCCGAGCTTCTGCTTTACGCCGCAGCCCGCGCCCAGCATGTCGAAGAGGTCATCCGCCCGGCCCTGGCCCAGGGCGCGCTTGTCCTCTGTGACCGTTATATCGACGCCACTGTTGCTTATCAAGGGTTCGGCCGCGGCCTTGATCTCTCCTTGATCGATCAACTCAATCAAGTGGCAAGTTCGGGACTTCTTCCCGATCTGACCCTGCTCTTCGATCTCCCGGTCGCCACCGGCTTAGGGCGTGCCCTGGCCCGCAATGCCGTTGCCGTGGAGAACGAGGGGCGTTTTGAAGCGGAATCCCTGGCTTTTCATCAGCGCGTGCGTGACGGTTATCTGCAGGGGGCAAGTCAGGAAAAACGGTTTAGCATCATCGATGCGACGGGAACCCCGGAACAGGTCAGCGAACGGGCGACACGCTGCGTTGACGCCTTTCTCGGCGCGTCATGACCTACGCTGGCATCCTTGGCCATGAACGGCAAAAGGCGATCCTGAAGCGGGCGCAAAGTTCGGGACGGCTGGCGCACGCTTATCTCTTTGAAGGACCGGAAGGGGTCGGCAAGCGCCTGATGGCCCTGGCCCTGGCGCGCTCGCTCTTTTGTGTCACAAAAAACGGTTGCGGCGAGTGTCCGGCCTGTCGCAAAGTCGACCACCAGAACCACCCCGATTTGCATATCGTTGAAGCTGACGGCAACACCATCAAGATCGAGCAGATCCGGGCGCTGCAAAAGGAACTTTCTTTCCGTCCCTTGGAAGGTGAGCGCAAGATTTGCGTGATCGAAGCTGCCGAGAAGATGAACGCTTCCTCGGGGAATGCCCTCTTAAAGACGTTGGAGGAACCGTCCGGCCACGCCCTCCTGATCCTTTTGACCTCGCGGCCGGATGCGGTGCTGCCGACCATCCGCTCCCGCTGTCAGCGCCTCCCCTTTTCCCGCCTGCCGACGGCCATCATCCGGCGGGCGCTGGCTGAGGCCGACGCCGGGAACGAAGCGCACGCCCACATCCTCGCCACCCTCTCCGACGGCTCTTTCCATAAAGCCCTGGGACGGGATCGCGACCTTTATCTGGAGCGGCGCAAAACGATCCTCAAAGCCGTCACTGCCCTCAGCCACGGCAGTTATCTGCCCCTCTTCGAACTCGCCGCCGAACTGGCCGAAGAGAAGGAACGGCTGAATGAAATTCTCGATATTCTTCGTGCTTTTTATCGGGATCTCCTCCTTTGCCAGCACGGTTGGCCGGAAGACGATCTGGTCAATCGCGATCTTATCGAAAAAGTACGACGCATCGCCGCCCAGGAGAGCCCGCAATCTCTCCTGCGCAAGATCGAGGCGATCAACGCCGCCTATTTTTACCTGGAGCGTAACGTCAACGGACAGCTCATCCTTGAAGTCCTGTTGATGCGCTTGACTGCAACCCAGAGTCATCATTGAAAAGATCTCTCTTTCCTGCGGATGACTCGATTCCCGGAATAATACTCAACATGCCTGATCTTGAAGAGAATATAGAAAACGAAGTAATTAGCGCGGTTCCCGCTACCGCCCCCTTCCCGGAGGAGGAGAATGAACCGACGGTGGCCACGACCCGCCTGGTCAAAATCAAATTCCGCCCTGCCGGCCGGCACTACGACTTTGCCGCCGGAAAGATCCCCCTGACCAAAGGGGACCGCGTCGTCGTCGAGACTGATCGCGGTCGCGCCCTCGGCACGGTCGTGACCTTCCCGCGCAATGTGGCCGACAAAGATCTTCCCGAAGGATTAAAAGGGGTGATGCGCCTGGCCGGCGCTGACGATCTGGCGATGGCCGCTAACTTTAACGCCAAGGAGGAGTTCTCTCTCCGTTTTTGCCGGGAGCGCATTGCCGAACGGAAGTTGGCGATGAAACTGGTCCGGGCGGAATACCTCTTTGACGGCTCGAAGATTATCTTCTACTTCACTGCCGACGGGCGGATCGACTTTCGCGAACTGGTCAAGGATCTTGCCCATTATTTTCACACCCGCATCGAAATGCGCCAGATCGGCGTCCGGGATGAAGCCAAGCTGATCGGCGGCATCGGCATCTGCGGTCGCGAACTCTGCTGCTCCTCCTACCTGACCGAGTTCGCCCCGGTCTCGGTGAAGATGGCCAAGGAACAGGAACTCGCCCTCAATCCGAACAAGATCTCCGGACAGTGCGGTCGTCTCCTTTGCTGTCTGGCCTATGAATATGAAACCTATTGCGACATGAAAAAAGGGCTGCCGAAATGCGGCCGCAAGGTGACGGTCGAGGGGCGCGAAGGGGAGGTTATCAGCCAGCATATTCTCCGGCAAACCGTCACCGTCAACTTCGGCCCGCAACAGCGGATCGAAATGACGACTGAAGAAGTCGAAAAAGGGATCATGCCGCAAAAGCTGGCGGCAGCCGGCAGCCCCCCCCCGGAACGACCGGAACGTTCGTCTGGCCAGACCGTGACCGGGCGGCCGGAACGACCGGAACGGCAGAATCGTGACAGCCGGCAGCAACGCCCGCGCCCGGGCACCCCGCCCGCCCATCCGCCCGAGGCGAAGACGCCGCCCCAACCCACAGCCCGGCCGCAAGGACCGGGTCGGCAGCAACCCAACCCCCGGCAAAACCGACCCGCCCCGCCCGTAGTACCGGAAGCGTTGGTGCCGGCCAAACCGCCGCAACAACAGATCAAGCGGGTCACCGAGCCCGCCGAGGGGACGACGGCACCGGGCGAACAGGAAGCACGGCGGCGGCGGCAGCGGAATCGCCGGCGTTCGAATCGTAAACCCGGCACCCCCACTACCAGCGAATCAGGAGAATAGCCATGGCGAAACGATTTTACGTCACGACCCCGATCTACTATGTCAACGACGTTCCCCACATCGGCCATGCCTATACCACCCTCGCTTGCGACGCCCTGGCCCGCTACAAGCGTTCGCGCGGCTATGAGGTTTTCTTTTTGACCGGCACCGATGAACACGGACAGAAAGTGGAGAAAGCCGCCGAAGCCAAAGGCGAGACCCCGCTAGAACTGGCGGATCGAGTGATGATGCGTTTTGCCGCGCTATGGGATAAACTCGACATCAGCCACACCGACTTTATCCGCACCTCGCAGGAACGCCACAAAAAGGGGGTGTGCGCCCTCTTTGAAACGATTCAGGCCAAGAACGATATCTACCTCGGAGAATATGTCGACTGGTATTGCACCCCCTGCGAATCGTTCTGGACCGAAACCCAGCTTTTGGACGGCAACTGCCCGGATTGCGGCCGGCCGACGCAAAAACTCTCGGAGCCGTCCTACTTCTTCCGCATGAGCAAATACCAGCAGGCGCTCCTCGACCATATCGAAGCCAACCCCGACTTTATCCAGCCCCGCTCGCGGCGCAACGAAATCGTCAACTTCGTCAAGGAAGGGCTCCGCGATCTCTCCATCTCCCGCACCACCTTTTCGTGGGGAATTCCTGTCCCCAAGGATGACGCCCACGTCATCTACGTCTGGTTCGACGCTCTCAGCAACTACATCACCGCCCTCGGTTACCCCGATCAAGGGGGAAATTACGGCAAATTCTGGCCGGTGGATGTCCATGTCATCGGCAAGGACATTCTCCGCTTTCACAGCGTTTACTGGCCGACCTTCCTCCTCGCCGCCGGCTTGCCGCTGCCGAAGAAGGTCTTTGCCCACGGCTGGTGGACGGTCGAAGGACAGAAGATGAGCAAGAGCCTGCTCAACGTCGTCGAGCCGAATATGCTCGTCGATAAGTTCGGCGTCGATGCCATCCGCTACTTCCTCCTCCGCGAAGTCCCCTTTGGCCTTGATGGCGACTTTTCGCAATCGGCGCTGACATCCCGCATCAACTCCGACCTCGCCAACGATCTCGGCAACCTGGTCAGCCGCTCCACTGCCATGCTTCACAAATATTTTGGCGCCGCCCTCCCCGCGCCTGCGGCTCTCGCTGAATTCGATCACGACTACGTCGCCCGTTTTCCCGCTGCCGTCACCAATCTCGACGAGCAGATGGACGACCTCGCTTTCAGCAAAGCCCTGCAAACGATCTGGGAACTGGTCAGCGCTTCAAACAAATACATCGATGATTGCGCCCCCTGGGCCCTCGCCAAGGATCCGGCCCAACAGCAGCGCCTCGCCACTGTCATCTACAACCTCATCGAAGCGATCCGCCTTATCGCCCTGATGGTCAGCCCCTTTATGCCGAAGACCGGAACGAAGATCCTGACCATCGTCGGCTGTGATCCGGCCAGCACCCTGGAAGCCAACGATCAGTGGGGCGGGCTGAAGCCGGGAACCCTGATCGAAAAGGCGGCCCCGCTCTTCCCCCGCCTTGAGCTCGAGTAAGACCCAATGTCAGTCCTTCCGGCCCTGGTCGACACCCACGCCCACCTCGACAACAGCCAGTACGATAGCGATCGGGCCGCAGTGATTGAACGCGCCCGCCAGGGCGGGATCAATCAGATCCTTACGGTCGGCTGCGACCTGGCATCCTCGCAGGCGTCGATTGCCCTGGCGAACGAATACCCGGAGATCTACGCCAGCGTCGGCATTCATCCCCACGATGCCCTGGAGGGGAACGACGACGGGATCGCTGCGTTGCGCACCCTGGTGAAATCGAACCCCAAGGTGGTGGCGATCGGCGAGATCGGCCTCGATTTCTACCGCGATCGCGCCCCCCGCGATGTGCAGCGCGAAACCTTTCGCCGCCAGATCCGCCTTGCCCGCGAAGTCAGCCTCCCCCTGATCATCCATGATCGCGACGCTCATGAGGACGTCGAGATTATCCTCCGGGAGGAAAATGCCCGCGAGGTGGGCGGCGTCCTCCACTGCTTCAGCGGCGATCTCGCCATGGCCAAGCGTTGCCTCGATCTCGGCTTTTATCTCTCTTTCCCCGGCACCATCACCTATCCCGTCAATGTTGCCGCCCGCGAAATCGTCAAGATGACCCCCGATGACCGTCTCCTGGTCGAAACCGACTGCCCTTATTTAAGTCCAGTTCCGCAGCGGGGGAAACGCAACGAACCGGCCTTTGTCCGCTACACTGCCGAGGCAATTGCCGAACTGCGCGGCATCAGCCCCGAGGATATCGCCCGTCTGGTGCGCCGCAACAGCTACGATCTCTTTCAAATCGGCACCCCGGCCGGGGCGCAGATCGCCTACACCATCCGCAACAGCCTTTATCTCAATATCACCAACCGCTGCACCAATACCTGCACCTTCTGCCCGAAATTCTCCGGCGGCATGGTCAAGGGGCATCACCTCCTCCTCACTCACGAACCGGATGCTGCCGAAGTGCGCCGCGCCATCGGCGATCCGAGCCGCTACGACGAAGTCGTCTTTTGCGGCTATGGCGAACCGCTCCTCCGTCTCGATCTGGTCAAGGAGATTGCCGCCTGGCTGAAAAAACGCAACGTGCCAGTACGGGTCAACAGCGACGGTCAGGCAAATCTCGTCCACGGCCGCAATATCGTCCCGGAGTTAGTGGGACTGGTCGATACCCTCTCCATCTCCCTCAATGCCGCCGATGCCGCCACCTACCAAAATCTTTGCCACTCCAGCTTCGGCGAAGTTGGCTACGAAGGGATCAAGGCCTTTATTCGCGCTGCCCGCGGGATCATTCCGAACGTTGTCGCCAGCGTCGTCGCCTTCCCCGATCTCGATCTCGCCGCCTGCCGTCAGGTCGCCGCCGAACTCGGCGTCCCCCTGCGCGAACGCGCCTACGACCGCGTCGGCTGATTCACTCCCCCTGCCCTGCATAGCGTTGCCCCATCCCTTTGATCTCGCCTGCCACCTGTTGCCGCAGCCAATCCGGAGTCAGAACTTCGACCTCGGCGCCGTGACTGAGAATACTCATGAGAATCTCGGCCGGATGGCTGGCCGGGAGAGTGAGAAGGAGTGCGCCGGTTTCGTCCTGCGCGACCCGCTGATCGGGATGCCAGATCTGCCCATGAACCAATCGACTCCGCTCCGGGGTAAAGCGCAGCGTCACCGTAAAGCTGTGGCGATTCTGAAAGATCCCGAAGGTGTCTGTCAAAAGGGGTTCCCACTCGGCGCGGGGGCGATAACTGAAGACCTCGCTCTCAACCACCAACTCCGCCATACGCGGCAGGACAAAGTCCCGCCAGTCGCGGCGCAGCCGGCAATAAGCGATGAGATGCCAGGTGCCGAGATAATTGACGAGATGATGCGGCTCTACACTCCGACGAACAACGCCGGTCCGGACGGGAGACTGATAATCGAAGGAGAGGATACGAGCGCCGAGGAGTGCCTGACAGACCCTCTGGAAGTCGTCATTTTTGGTCGGGACAAACTGGTTCCAGCGAAAAGAGAAGGCCTCGTCCGGCGCCAGGGTACCGGGGAGATGACTGGAAAGGATGCCGCCAAGCTTGTTGACGACACTGGAAAGCTCCCCTTCAAGGTGGCCGGCAGAAGCATCACAAAGGAGACGGCGCGAGATCAGCAACGCCGCGAGTTCCCCTGCCGAAATCCGCGCGGCCGGCAGCTCGAAATCAGCGCGATAGAAATATCCGCGGTGCAGGGGATCGTATTCGAGGGGCGCCTGCAGCCGGTCGCGAAAATATTCAATCGATCGCTGCGCCGTCTTGGCGGAAATTTCAAAGCGCGCACCGAGAAGGCCGGCATTGGGATAACAACTCTGCCGCAACTGCTGATCGAACCACAAAAAGCGTTCGAGAAAGATCTGTTCGCCCATACATCCTCCCTGATTCAAATCGAAAAAGAAAAGGGCCAGGCAAAAATGCCTGACCCTTTTCTTTTTTCTGGTGGAGCTGAGCGGGATCGAACCGCTGACCTCTTGAATGCCATTCAAGCGCTCTCCCAACTGAGCTACAGCCCCGCTAATTGGTGTGGCGGTTTATACCAAAGGGGCTATTTCCTGTCAATATCTTTTTCGTGAAAGACAATTATTTTAATCAATACGTGAAGTAGGACTGGACTGTCTGCAAACAAATCATTAATATCGGGGATTATTTTCCACGGCCGCCAATGTTGTCATAAGGAGCCATCCCTACCGATGAAAAAATCTCTTTTCGCACTCCCTCTTCTCCTCAGCGCTCTGCTCATTATCCTCTCCGGCTGCGACCGCAACAAGCCTGAAAACACTCTGTTTCGCGGTGACTCGGCCCATAGCGGTCAATTTAAAAGCGAAGGTCCCCGCACCCTGAAGGGCCCTGCCTGGGTAGCACCGAGCGGCTATGCGATTGTCGGCTCAGGGATTACGCTGAACAGCACCGTCTATTTCGGGAGTATGGATCACAAACTTTACGCCTATGACTTTGCCGGTGGGCAAAAAAAATGGGAATTCAACGCCGGCGCCAGCATCCTCGGCACCCCGGCTCCCTATAAAAAGTCGCTGCTGATTGCTGACAATGGTGGGATGCTGCGTTCGATCGACAGCACCACCGGCAAGGAAGAGTGGAAGTTCTCCGCCGGGGCCGAATTGCGTGCCACCCCCTTGATTGTCGATAATATTGCTTATATCGGCTCAATGGACGGCAAACTCTACGCAATCGATGCTAAAAAGGGAGAGGGGATCTGGACAACCGAACTCGGTGGCCCTATCGCTGCCGCCGCAACGGCCGGCAACAAATCGCTCTTTATCACGACGGTGCGCGGAGTGCTCCATGCCATCGATATTGCCAGCGGCAAACCGCGCTGGAATCTTTCCACCGGCGGCGAGATCGTCGCCACCCCGACGGTCGGCGACGGCGTTGTCTACATCGGTAGTCGTGACCGTAAATTTTATGCTGTCGACATGCAGGCGGCGACGCTCAAATGGCAGTTCCGGACCGGAAACGAAGTCGCTTCGGCTGCCGCCCTCGCCGGCGGCATGGTGATCTTTGGTTGCGACGATGGGAAAGTCTACGCCCTTGATGCTGTCACCGGTGCTTTAAAGTGGCAATTCACCACCCGGGGGATGGTTAATGGCTCACCGGCAGTGGGGGGAGAGACGGTCTATTTCGGCAGCCGTGACAGCTTCCTTTATGCCCTTGATCTCAAGACCGGCAACAAATTATGGGACTTTAAAGCCGACGGATGGGTTCGCTCTTCACCGATCATCGCCGGCAAGAAGGTTCTCTTTGGCGCGGATGACGGCAAGTTCTACGTCCTGCAATAATCTTCTCGCACTTAACCAAAAAAGACGAAGGGCGAACCATTGGGTTCGCCCTTCGTCTTTTCGGGGACTACAAAAATAAAATTTATAATAGCGGGGGATTCACCATCCATCCTTCAATCACAGGGGGATTTACAATCCGGACCCGCCGACCTTCCATGCGTAACCGGCCCTCAGCGATCAACTGGATGGCGCGAGGATAAATCCGATGTTCCTGCACCAGGATGCGCGCCGACAAGCTGGCTTCATCATCGTCATCAAGGATCGGCACTACCGCCTGAATGATAATCGGACCGGTATCGACGCCGCCATCGACAAAGTGGACCGTACAGCCGGAAAAACGAGCCCCGGCCTCAAGGGCCTTTCTCTGCACATGCAGCCCCGGAAAGGCCGGTAACAGCGCCGGGTGGATATTGATAATCCGTTCGGGAAAGGCGGCGATAAAGGGGGCGGTAATGAGACGCATGAAGCCGGCCAGAACAACGAGCTCCACTCCGGCAGCCTGCAGGGCCGCGACGACAGCCCGGTCGAAATCGGCGCGCTCGGCAAAGGTACGATGATCGATGAGTGCGGTTGCTATCCCCGCCTTCTCAGCCCGGTTTAGAGCACCGGCACCGGGGACGTTAGAGAGGACAAGGACAATCTCGGCATCAATGCTGCCATCGGCGCAACGATCGATAATGGCTTGAAGATTCGAACCGCTCCCCGAGGCAATGACACCGAGGCGCAGCTTGCGTGCTACCGACATGAGCGACTCCTTAAACGAGCTCGACCTGCTCGCCCCCTTCGGGACACTTGACGATCTCGCCAATCAGATAAGGCCGCTCACCCAAACCGGTTAAACGCGACATGATATCGTCTACTTCCAAGGCGGGAACAACCAGGATCATCCCGATGCCGTAGTTAAAGGTGCGGTACATCTCCAGTTCGGGGATATTCCCCCCTTCCCGCAAAATTTCAAAGATCGGCAGTTTCGGCCAGCTGGCCTTGTGAAAAATGGCCCGGCAGTTATGCGGCAGGACACGCGGGACATTCTCGACCAGACCACCGCCGGTGATGTGCGCCATCCCTTTAATCTGGAAGTTCTTGAGGAGATTGAGGAGGCTCTTGACATAGATGCGGGTCGGGGTGAGAAGCTCTTCACCGATGCTTTGTTCCAGACCGCTGACAGCGCTGTTTATCTTCAGCCCCATGCGTTCGAAGAGGATCTTGCGCGCCAGCGAATAACCGTTAGAGTGCAGGCCGGTGGAGGCGAGACCGATAATTTTGTCGCCGACCGTAGCGGTCGAACCATCAATGATATTCTCCCGATCGACAACGCCGACGGTAAAGCCGGCGAGATCGTACTCCCCTTCGCTGTACATCCCCGGCATCTCAGCGGTCTCCCCGCCGACCAAAGCACAGCCGGCCTGGATGCAGCCCTCGGAGATGCCGCGAACGATCTCTACCGCTTTTTCAGGCGAGAGTTTGCCGGTCGCCAGGTAGTCGAGAAAGAAGAGGGGTTCGGCCCCCTGGACGATAACATCGTTGACGCACATCGCCACCAGATCGATGCCGACGGTGTCGTGTTTATCCATCATGAAGGCAATTTTGAGCTTGGTGCCGACACCGTCGGTTGAAGAGACCAGGGCCGGCTGCTTGTACTTGGCGGTGTTCAAGGAGAAGAGCCCACCAAATCCGCCAAGGTCGCCCATGACCTCCGGACGATTGGTCGCCTTGACCAGCGGTTTGATCATCTGTACAAAGCGGTTACCGGCATCAATATCAACGCCGGCATCT
>JAXMLA010000144.1:0-29509 GCA_034370465.1 Desulfuromonadales bacterium | reverse complement strand
ACTGCTCGATCTGCTGCGGCGCGCCTATTGCGACGAATGGCTCGCCTATCACCAATACTGGCTGGGAGCCAAACTGGTCAAGGGGCCGATGAAGGATGCGGTCGGTGCCGAACTTTTGCAGCATGCAACCGAGGAGCTGCTGCATGCAGATATGGTCGCTATGCGCATCATTCAACTCGGCGGCACCCCGCCGACCAAACCGGAAGATTGGTACAAACTGACCAACTGCGGTTATGATGCGCCTGATGATCCTTTCGTCAAGACGCTGCTGGTGCAGAACATCAAGGGCGAGCAGTGTGCGATTACGACCTACAAGCGTCTTCTCGATCTGACCAGAGAAGCCGATCCGATTACCTACAACATGGTCCTGCAGATTATCCAGCAGGAAGTCGAACACGAAGAGGATCTGCAATCCCTTCTCGAAGATTTCGAGCTGATGATCGGTGCGATGAAATAAGTTCTTCAACCCCTCACAGGAGTGCCCCATGCCCGAACTCAAAGGGAGTAAAACCGAACAGAATCTGCGTGACGCCTTTGCCGGAGAATCGCAGGCGCGCAACAAGTACACCTATTTTGCCAGGGTGGCACAAAAAGAAGGCTATGAAAAGATCGCCGCCTACTTTCTCGAAACCGCCGAAAATGAGATGGAGCATGCCAAGCTCCACTTCAAGCTCCTGAGCGGGATCGGCTCCACCGCCGACAATTTGCGGGCAGCTGCGGCCGGCGAAATGGACGAATTCAGCGAGATGTATCCGCGCATGGCGCAGCAGGCCAGGGAAGAAGGCTTTCCCGAAATCGCCTTTCTCTTCCAGGCGATCGGCAAGATTGAAAAGTCCCACCAGGAACGCTATCAAAAACTCCTTGAAGAACTTGAAACCGGAATCCTCTTCAAGCAGGAAGAGTCGGCGCGCTGGCGCTGCCGTAAATGCGGCCATATTCATGAAGGGCTCGCCGCCCCCAACCTCTGTCCGGTCTGTAAACATCCGCAAGGTTACTTTGAACTCGTCGAGGAACATTACTAAAGGGCAAGTCCCACCCCTGCGAAGAAAACCGCCCCCCGGAGTTGCCGCAAGGTTCCGGGGGGTGGTCTTTATCCGATGTATTTTTCGCGCAGAGCAACCTTGTTAATCTTGCCGACACTCGTTCTGTCGATCACCTCAACCAGCCGCACCTTCATCAACACCACCTGTTTGTTCACCACGCCGGTCTCGGCATACTCCCGCACATGGTGGTTCAAATCCTTTTCACTCAGAGCATGCCCGGCTTTGGCGACGACCAGGGCCAGGGGCCGCTCCCCCCATTTGTTATCAGGGAGGGCGATCACCGCCACCTCGGCGACCGCAGGATGATGAGCGAGAATATCCTCCAGCTCCAGAGAGGAGACCCACTCGCCGGCGACCTTGATGACATCCTTGCTGCGGTCGGTAATCCGGATAAAACCGAGCTCATCACGTACCGCCACATCGTTGGTGTGCAGATAGCCCCCTTCCCAGAGCCGCTCCGACGCCTTCTGCTCTTTGAGATACCCCTGCGTCAGCCCCGGCGCCCGTACAACAAGTTCGCCGGGGCTGACACCATCCCAGGGGCATTCGTTCATCTGGGCATCGACAATCCGCAGATCAACGAGTGGCAGCGCCAGTCCGGTCTTGCAGCGGATCGCCGCCTGCTCTTCGAGGGGGAGTTTCAGCATCTCGCGGGTCAGCTGGGAAAAGGTCAGGATCGGGCAGGTCTCGGACATGCCGTAGCCGGTAAAGACATCGATGCCGCGCCTGAGCGCCTCCAGACAAAGGGCGCGCGGGAAAGCGGCGCCGCCGATGATCACCTTCCAGGCCGAGAGATCGATCGTTGCAGCGTGCGGGTGCTTGAGGAGCATGTGCAGGATCGTCGGCACGCAGTGCGAAAAGGTCACCTTCTCCCGGTCGATCAGCGTCAGGAGATGATCAGGCAGATAGCGTCCCGGATAGACCTGTTTGACTCCGAGCATCGTCGCCACATACGGCATCCCCCAGGCATGCACATGGAACATCGGCGTCAGCGGCATATAGACATCGTCGCGATGAAAACTCCCCTGGGTGTTGGCGCCAAGGGTCGCCAGGACGCCGAGGGTATGGAGGACGAGCTGGCGATGGCTGAAGTAGACCCCCTTCGGCAGGCCGGTGGTGCCGGTCGTATAAAAGGTCGTGGCGCGGGTATTTTCGTCAAAATCAGGGAAGCTAAAGTGCTCGGCCGCGGCTTCGAGGAGGGCTTCATACTCCCCGGAAAAGAGGAGCGATGACTCCGGTTGCACGCCGTCATCGCTGAGCAGGACATAACCGTGACTGAGCTCGATGCGGCCGCGAATCTGCTCCAGAATCGGCAAAAAATCGCTGTGGACGAGGATCAGGTCGTCCTCGGCATGATCGATGGTGTAAAGGATCTGCTCCGGCGAGAGGCGGACATTGACGGTATGCAGGACCGCGCCGAGCATCGGCACGGCAAAGAAGAGTTCAAGATAGCGATGGCTGTCCCAATCCATCACCGCTACCGTATCACCGCGCTTGACGCCGAGAGCGGTCAAAGCACTGGCGAGTGACTGAATCCGCCGCCGCAGATCGCGGTAAGTGTAGCGAAGCTGGTCGCGGTAGACGATCTCCTGCGCCGGGTTGTTGACGATCGGCGCGTATAGGAGATTTTTGATCAGCAGAGGGTAATCGTAAGCCGAGGGGGTGCGGACAATGAGATTTTCGGGCATGGCAGACGCTCCGGTGACAGGATTAAAGAGAGGCAGAGATTAAGAGATTATGGAGGATTTGTCTAGACTCCCCACCTTCTTCGCTACAGCAACATCACCAGAATCTTCACCGCAATAATCTTGGCGATCATCGCCAACGGATAGACGGTGGCGTAGGCGGAGGCGGCGTAAGGGGTGGCCGAGAGGTTGTTGGCGGCGGCGAGACCAGAAGCGCTGGTCATGGCGCCGACGAGAACGCCGAGAAGACGGAGGAAGTTGATGCGAAAGTACAGGAGACCGAGCGCAGCGCCCACCCCCAGGGGGAGAAGCGTCACGGCCACCCCGGCAACAAAGAGACTGAGTCCCTGCTGTTGCAGGGTGGCCAGGAGAGTGCCGCCGGCAGCGGTGCCGACCGCGGCCATGAAGAGGGCAAGACCAAGGTCGCGGATGAGGCGGTTACCGGCCGCCGGCACATCCCAGATCAGCGGCCCGGTGCTGTAAAGGCTGCCGAGGAGAAGACCGGCGATCAGGACACCGCCGGTGGTGCCGAGGGTAAAGTCGCCGAAGAACGGGAGCGGAAGGGTAAAGCGACTGAGAGCAAAGCCGACGAGAAGACCCATCAGAATCGGCAGCATGCCGATTTCGTAGGTCGCCTTGACATCGTTGCCGATGATCCGGGTGACATTCTCCAGCGCCCGCTCGTCGCCGACCGCATGCAAAACGTCGCCGAGATGGAGGCGCAGATCGGTCGCCGGCGGAAGATCGATGCCGTTACGGGTGACACGAGAGATCTGCACATTGAAGACATCGCGCACATTAAAGAAACCCAGAGTTTTACCGACAATTTTACGCCGCGAAACGACGATACTCTTCTTGGTCAGGACCCGGTCGAAGGCGATCTCCTTTTCGATCGGGTGGCCGAGGAAGGGGGAGATGCGCGCCAGGTCATCGGGCCGGCCGGCGATGCGGATGCGGTCGCCAAGGGCAAAGGTCGTTCCCCCCCGTACCAGCACCGGCTCGCTCGCTCCCTGGGTGAGGAGACGAGTGATCGTCACCGGTGCAATCTCCTGCAGTTTGAGGGAGTCGACGCGGCGGCCGGTAATGCCGGGGTTGGTGATTTCGAGGTGGATCGAGCTGATCGGAGGATTGTCCCGATCGAGCTCAGCCTTGAGGCTGGCTTCCTCCTCTTTGATCGTCCGTTGGCTCAGACGGGGGAGAAGCTGGACAAAGAGAGCAACGCCGAGCACGCCGAAGCCGTAGGTGACACCGTAGGCGGCCGTCGCCGCGCCGGGGCCGAGGAGATCGACAGCGGCCGCCAGGGCCGGAGTGCTGGTCATGCTCCCGGCCATCAAGCCGGCGACCGTGCCGTGGTCAAACTCGAAGATGAGCGAAGCGCCGTAAGCCGTGAGCGCGCCGGTGGCGGCGACGGCGAGGACGCAGAGAGCCATTGCCAGTCCGTGATGCCGAAATGAGTTGATGAAACCCGGCGCCGACTGCAGGGCGACGGCATAGATAAACATGGCGAGGCCGATATTGCGGATCCCCTCGGGGAGGAGAAGACCGAAGTGGCCGAAAGCAAGGGCGACGAAGATCGTCGCCGCCGGACCGATGACAAAACCGGCAATGCGCACCTTGCCGAGAAGTTCGCCCAGGACGATGATCAACAGGAGAAGAACGATGGGGTCGTAGATCAAAGACATTGGGCCTCACTCACCAGAAATTTCAGCTCATACCCGCCACGACCGCCCAAGCGAGCAGGCCATAGCGGCCGAGTTTACCGGCGCCGACCAGAGGGATAAAGAGGGTCAGACGGACACGGAAAATCCCGGCGATGAGACAGAGCGGATCGCCGATGATCGGCACCCAGGAGAACAACAGCGACCAGATGCCGTAGCGATTATAACGCTCCTCCGCTCTGGTTTGCGCTGCGGCATCGATGCGCAGGCAGCGTCGGATGAGAAAATCGCCGCCATAACGCCCGACCAGCCAGGTCGTCACCGCCCCGAGCAGGTTGCCGAGGGTCGCGACCAAGACCAGCAAAACCGGCTCTCCCCCTTGAAGGAGCAACGCCGCCAGCAGCCACTCCGAACCGAGGGGGAGGAGGGTCGCGGCGGTAAAACTCAGGGCAAAGAGGGCCAGATAGCCGGTCGCGGGGTCGAGGTTGGCAAGATCCATACAGCGGCAAATTAGTCGACTCTCCTGCTCATGTCAACTTTCGGCGCCGGAAGCTTCGTTTGCAAAATTATTTTTCTTTGTTCCGCCGGATTTTCTGTAGACGCCTGCCTGTTCATGCCGTATCTTAAAGGTTAAACTCAACCACAGACGCTAATAAGAAAGGGATTCATATGGCACAGGCAAAAAAAGGGGATCGCGTCAGAATCGATTTCACCGGCAAACTGGAAGACGGCACCGTCATCGATTCGACCCGTCCCGGTGAATGTGACGACGAAGGCTGCGGCTGCGATGATTCGAGCTGTAACGATAGCAGCTGTGACTGCTCGGATGAAGGCGATGACTGCGGTTGCAACTCGGAAGTCGGCCCGATGGAGCTGACCATCGGCGAAGGCGACTTCTTTGAACTGATTGAAGAAGGTCTGATCGGTATGACACCGGGCGAGACCAAGTCGATTGTCATTCCTGCTGTGGAAGCTTTTGGTGAATACGACGAAGAGCGGGTCATGGTCATCGAGCGCAGCGAACTGCCGAGTGACCTTATTCCGGAGATCGGCTCGGAACTCGTCCTCACCGACGAAAATGACGAAAGCATGGAAGTTGTCGTCATCGATGCCGACGAAAAGACCATCACCTTTGACGCCAACCACCCGCTGGCGGGCGAAGATTTGACCTTCGACATCGAGCTCATCGAAATCCTTCCGGCTTAACCGCCACGTCTGTAACAGGAAAAGGGGCGCCCACAAACGGCGCCCCTTTTTTCTGTTAATAATGGCCGCCTGCCCATGACCAACGCCGCCCATCGATCTCTCCTGGCTGAACTCTCCCGACTCGATGTTGGTCACTGCATCTTTGCCGCCCCGCTGCGGGATTACTGCACCTGGCGCATCGGCGGGCCTGCTGATCTCCTTGTCGAACCGCAAAACATCGCCCAGATCCAGCGCCTTCGGCGCTTTGCGTATCAGCACGATCTCCCCTGCGTTGTCATCGGCCAAGGGAGCAATCTCCTCTTCAGCGACGTCGGTGTGCGCGGCATCGTCCTGCGCCTTGGCCAGCACTTTGCCCGCCTGCAGATCGAGGGAGAGCGGATAAAAGCCGAGGCGGGGGTCTGGGTCCCCAGCCTCGCCCGCCGGGCCCAGCAGGCCGGACTGTCGGGACTGGAACATATGATCGGCATCCCCGGCACCGTCGGCGGTCTGGTGCTGATGAACGGCGGCAGTCACCGCCAGTCTATCGGCGATCTGGTCGAGTGCGTCACCCTCGTCACTCCGGCAGGGGAGATCCAGAAATTGAGCGCCGCGGAATGTGACTTTTCCTACCGGCACAGCGCCTTACAGGGAAGTGGCGGGGTCGTCGTCATGGTAGACCTCGTCTGCCCGCACGGCGATCGTCGCGTTATTCGCCAGACCATGCTTGCCGACCTGCGCGAGCGGCGGGGAAAGTTCCCGCTACGCACCCCCAACTGCGGTTCGGTCTTTCTCAGCAGCACCGCGATGCATGCCAGCGTCGGGCCGCCCGGCCGCATCATCGAAGAGCGCGGCCTCAAAGGGCGGCGCGTCGGCGGGGCGGAAGTCTCCCTGCAACATGCCAACTTTATCGTCAACCGTGGTAACGCTACTGCCGGCGATGTCCTGACCCTGATCACCGCCATCCGTGCCGAGGTGCGCAACGCCATCGGCTTTGAGCTCGATTGCGAAGTGCGCTACGTCAGCCCCACGGGAGTGATCATGCCGGCACATCGAGCTTGTCCGCGTTTCTGAGCACTACGACCTGACACTGAAACGGCAAAAGGCATCCCGAAATGGGGTGCCTTTTGCCGTTGGTCGAATTTCGCAATTATTTACTTTTTGACCGCGATCCCGAACTTTTCCACCAAAGCGGCAGCCACATCGGGGATGGTTTCCTGTGCCAGATCCTTGACGGCAGCGCGATAACGGCTCGTTGCCTGGGTGCGGAGATCAAGGAGTTCCAGGTCGTAGGCCTCCTCCATCACCACGCCGCGGGCGGGCGCCACCGTCATCTTGCGCAGAGTCAGGGTGCCGCTGAGGAGATAATCCGGCGGAGACGTCAATCCCAGCGCCGTACGCAACTCCGCGCCGCTCATCTTCTTCGCCTCTGCCAGGGTCACCCGTCCCGCCGAACCATGGGCGAGGTAAAGTTCACTGTGCAGACCGTGCCGGATAAATTCGTCGGAAAACTTGGCCGCGTCTTCGCCACGACAGATATAGAAGGCGTCCGCCGTCTTGGCAAAGGGTCCGAAGACCAGAATCGACGCCCCGGCCTTGAACTGGGGGGCTTGACCGCTGACGACTTCAAAGGACTTGATCCCCTCTCCTCTTCCCATGAACTGACCGAGGATCGGCCCGCAACCACTCAAGATGAAGACTGACAGGACGAAAACGAGCAGAGATTTTTTCATTGGGGGCACTCCTTGCAAAGGTGGTGGCAACGCAAACAATCATCCTGAGGCGAATGGTGACGCAACGGTTTGAGGTCGTGACAAGAACGACAATCGTCATTCTTGGCGGCAGCAAGATGCTCCGGACTCGGTGTTTGCCGGGGAGCGAATTGCGGCACCCTCTTCCCGAAACAACCGGCCAACAGGGCGATAATCAGTAGAGCGATGAGGAGTCGCAGCATGCTCAATCTCCTTTTGTGAGGGTTGTGTAAACTCTACCACAAATTCTTGTTATGACAGACCTGGAGTTGCCAGTATTTTTACATTTAAACGCCGCGCAGCAGCCAATGCCACAGGGCGAGGGTGAGAAAGGAGAGGGGGATGCCGATACCGATCATCAGGTTGGTCAGGCGCGGATTGAGTTGATGGTCATTGGCGATGATCCCGGCGGAGATCATCGGCGCCATCGCCGCTTCGAAGATCGTCACCTGCATCGTCACCCCGCTGCCGCCGAGGAGGAGGACAAAGATGAGGAACATCAACGCCGGCCCGAGGAGGAGTTTATACAAAAGGCCGCTGCTCAGCGCCTTGAGCTCGCCGCCGATCCCGGCAAAATGGAGTTGGAAACCGACCGAAGCCAGGGCCAACGGCGTCAGGGTATCGCCGAGACGCTGCAGCACAATGATCAGCCCTTCCGGGTAGGGGACGGGACGAAGGAGAAAGGCGATGACCAAAGCTTGAAAGGGGGGGAAGAAGAAGATCTTGCGCAGCATCTTCCCCAGCGAGATTGCACCGGATGAGCAGTAGGTGGCGACGGCGATCCCAAGGGTGGAGAGGACGAGGAAGGAGCCGAACTGATCGACGATCAGGCCGACCGGGAGGAACTCTTTACCGTAGTAGGCTTCAATCATCGGCAGGCCGACAAAGGAGGTATTACCAAGGCCGCCGACAAGGATGAGGACGCCGATGCTTTGCTTGTCGAGACGCAAAGCTTTCCCCACCCCCCAAAAGAAGGGGATGGCGGCAACAAAGAGGAGCCACGGCATCAGCGCCGAATAGATCAGGGTCGGATCGAGTTTGAGCTTGTGAATGTGCAGGAGGGTGATCGCCGGCAGCGACACATGAATGATAAAGGCGTTGAGGGTGGCCGCAGCTGACTCGGGAAAACGTCCGGTCCGGCGCAGGCCGATACCGATAAGGAAACAGACGATGAGGAGGAGAAAGTTATGCATGCAACCGATTCCAATGAAGACTTACAGCGATAACGGCGGTTCCTGCATCTGCACCAGCTGTTCGCGCAGTTCATGGATATGCGACTCCCAGTAGCGCGAGCTATTGAACCAGCTAAAGGTCGCCGGAAAGATCGGATCGCTCCAGCGGTTCGCCAACCAGGCGCAGTAGTGAAGCATACGCAGGGCGCGCAGCGCTTCGATCAGGCGCAGTTCGCGCCGGTCGAAATCGTGAAATTCGTCGTAACCGGCCAGGAGGATTTCGAGCTGCCCGCGTTTGGCATCATCGTCGCCGGAAAGCATCATCCACAGATCCTGCACCGCCGGCGCCATGCGCGCATCGTCAAAGTCGACAAAGTGCGGGCCGTGGCCACGCCAAAGGATATTGCCGCTGTGGCAATCGCCGTGCGTTCGGATCAGCTGCACCGCGCCGGCATCGGCAAAGTGGGCATCGATGGCGGCAAGGAGATCGCTGCTGACCGCCGTGTAATTGGCGAGATATTCCGGCGGAACAAAACGCTCGCGCAGGGTAGCAACGCTCTGCACGCCGAAGGTGGCGCGGTCGAGGGTGGGACGATGGCAAAAGGGGCGGACCGCGCCGATGCGGTGGATGCGGCCGAGACAACGGCCAAGGCTGAGGAGCTGCTCGGGGTTGTCGAACTCCGGCGCGTGGCCGCCTTCACGGCGATAAAGGGCAAAGTGGAAACCGGCAAAGTGGTGGAGAGTGACGTCATCTTCCCCGCAGAGGGGGGCTACGACCGGGAGTTCATGACTGGCGAGTTCGAGGGTGAAGCGGTGCTCTTCCTGAATCTGGGCAACACTCCAGCGCTCAGGTCGATAGAATTTGGCAATCAGCGGTGCGCCGCCATCGATGCCGACCTGGTAGACGCGATTTTCGTAACTGTTGAGGGCAAAGGTCCGGCAATCGCAGCGGTAGCCGCAGCTCTCCACTGCATCCATGACCCGCTCGGGGGTAAGGGTGGTAAAGGGGTGCTCGCTATTCTTCATCTCAGCCCATCCGCCGCTGCAGCAGCGTCAGGTCGGCGAGGACGAGCGCCGCCATCGCCTCGACGATCGGCACGGCGCGGGGGACGACGCAGGGGTCATGCCGCCCCTTGGCAGCGAGGAGGGTCGGTTCGCCGCTAAAGTCGACCGTGACCTGCTCCTGGCCGATGGTCGGGACCGGCTTGAAAGCCACGCGAAAGCAGATCGGCTCACCGTTGCTGATCCCGCCCTGCACCCCGCCGCTATGGTTGCTGCTGGTGCCGAGCCGATCCCCTTTCCTGACAAAGGGATCGTTGTGGGCCGAACCGCGCATGCGGCTGCCGGCAAAACCGGAGCCGATCTCGAAGCCCTTGGCAGCCGGGAGGGAGAGCATCGCCTGCGCCAGCAGGGCGCCGAGCTTGCCGAAGACCGGCTCGCCGAGGCCGGCCGGAACGTTGCGACAGACGCAGGAGATGACGCCGCCGATTGAATCGTGCTCGGCGCGGGCGGAAAGGATCTCTTCCTCCATCGCCTGCGCTGTCGGCCCATGCGGGGAGCGGACGATGGTGCGGTCGACGAGTTCGCGTTGGATGGTGAGGGGATCGACCACCGGGGCATCGATTTGGCCGACACTGCTGACCCAGGCGACGATCTCGATGCCGTGGCTGCGCTGCAAAAAGAGTTCGGCAATGGCGCCGGCAGCGACGCGGCCAATCGTTTCGCGGGCGCTGGCGCGTCCGCCGCCGCTGGCGGAGCGCAGCCCGTACTTCATCTGGTAGGTATAATCGGCATGGGACGGCCGCGGGATCTGACTCATGTCACCGTAGTCACCCGGGCGCTGGCTGCTGTTCTCCACCAGCAGGGCGATGGGGGAACCGAGGGTCAAGCCCCCTTCGACGCCGGAAAGGATGCGCACCTGATCGGTTTCAGCGCGCGGCGTCGCCACCGCACTCTGGCCGGGACGACGCCGGTCGAGCTGACTCTGGATCTCGGCAGCCCGGAGCGGCAGGAGGGAGGGACAGCCATCGACGATGACGCCGACGCCGTCGCCATGCGATTCGCCAAAGGTTGTACAACGAAAGAGGGTGCCGAAAGTGCTGGACATGGGGACCTCCTGAGAAAAGCCAAGAAAGTCTCAGCTCTGTAGGGCATCGACCTTAGCTTATTTGCGGAGGAAATTCCAGAAAGAAGCAGGGAAAAGGGAATTAGCTCAGATCGGGACGCCGGCAGCGATCAAGAGGACAACCGCATGGGCGGAGATTCCCTCGCCGCGCCCCTCGAAACCGAGCCCCTCGGTCGTGGTTGCTTTGACATTGACCTGCTCGACGCTGCAACCGCAGGCCACCGCGAGCTTCTCGCGCATGAGGGGAATAAAGGGGGCAAGCTTGGGCCGCTGGGCGATGATCGTCGCATCGAGATTGCCGAGGCGATAGCCGCGCAGTGCCACCTTCTCCAACACAACGGCGAGGAGCTTGAAGCTGTCGATCCCCTGGAAGCTGGCATCGTGGTCGGGAAAGTGTTTGCCGATATCGCCGGCGCCGATGGCGCCGAGCAGGGCATCGCAGAGGGCGTGAAGAAGGACGTCGGCATCGGAGTGGCCAAGGAGGCCAAGATGATAGGGGATGGTCACACCGCCGAGGATCAAAGCACGGTCGCAGACCAAGGTATGAACATCGTAACCGTGACCGATGCGGATCATGCTCGGGCTCCCTGGGCAGCGAGAAAGGCGCTGGCAATGGCGAGATCTTCGGGGGTGGTGATCTTGATATTGCAATAACTCCCCGCCACCATCGTCACCGGGTGGTGCAGGCGCTCGACGAGCATGGCGTCGTCGGTGCCGGCAAAGGCGTCGATGCGCGCCTGGCGGTGAGCGGCAAGGAGGAGCTGGTAACGAAAGATCTGCGGCGTCTGCACCTGCCAGAGAGAGCTGCGCTCCGGAGTGGCGACGATGACACCATCCTGCACCTCTTTGATCGTATCCTTGACCGGTACGCCCAAAGTCGCCGCGCCACTTTGGGCGGCAGCATCAAGGAGAGCGTCGAGGTCGGCGACACCTAACAAGGGGCGGGCGCCGTCGTGAACAATCACCAGATCATCGTCCGCGGCGTTGCAGCCCAGCAAGCCGTTAGCGACGGAATCCTGGCGGGTGAGACCGCCGGCGATGATGGCACTGACTTTGGCTAGACCGTAACGCTCGACGATTTCGCTGCGGCAATAATCGATCTCCCCGGCGGGGACAACGATACAGATCCGGTCGATACGGGGGTGAGCAGCGAAGAGGGCGAGAGTGTGAAAGAGGATGGGACGACCGGCGAGGAGGAGATACTGCTTGTTGACGCCGGCCTGCATGCGACTGCCGGTGCCGGCGGCGGGGATAATGGCAATGTTGGCCATAGGTTCTCGCGAGGGGGTGGACGGATATTTAATGAAAAGACCGCTACACAGCGGTCTTTTTTCATACAACGATTAACAGCGGCCCGGTTGACCTTTACATGTAGGTGCCGTCGACACGGGCGGCGACGAGATCTTCCGCCGACCCCTGCGACAGGGCAATCTCCTTGACCAGCAGCCGGCGCGCGTGCTCCAGGACCTTCTTCTCGCCGTAGGAGAGTTCCTTGGCGCCGCGAATCAGGCAGAGTTCCCGCAGTACTTCGGCCACGCCAAAGATGTCGCCGGTCTTGATCTTGTCCTGATACTCGCGCTGCCGCCGACTCCAAGAAGTCAGGACCGGGCGGATTTCCAGCGGTTTACCAAGGAGCGAGAAGACATCACGAATCTCGTCATCGCCCACCAGCCGGCGCAGACCGACATTGTGAGCATTCTTGGTCGGAACCATGATCGTCGTGTCGGTGTCGACAATGCGCAGAATGTAAAAATCGTGAGTCTCGCCGCCAAAGTCTCTGGGCTCGATCGATTCAACGATTCCTACCCCTTGGGCCGGATAAACGGCCATTTCGCCAATTTTATACATTTGTACCTCCATGCAACCTAAAGAAGATACCAGTCAAATCCAGAAAAGTCAAGTCAACACTCGAAAAAACGCGGGCTTACGGAAAACAACCCCGGACCGTCAAAAGCTTTAATCGTCGCGCTGATCGTGGCCAAAAACCTTGATTCTGCAAAGAAATATCTCTTTGTCTTGCCGGCCTTTCGCGCTACAATGGCGCGCCGCTTAAGGCTTAATCTTTCCCAAGGAGCCCTTTCTGTGACTGCTATCCCTTCGAAACAACTCGATAAATTGTGTGCCAACACGCTGCGCCTGCTCGCTGTCGACATGGTCGAAAAGGCCAACTCCGGCCACCCCGGCCTGCCGATGGGGGCTGCCGACATGGCCTACGCCCTGTGGACCCGCCATCTCCGCCACAACCCGAGCAATCCGACCTGGCCGGATCGCGACCGTTTTGTCCTCTCGGCCGGACACGGCTCCTCCCTCCTTTATTCGCTCCTCCATCTCACCGGCTACAATCTCAGCCTCGATGATCTCAAGGCTTTCCGCTCGTGGGGGAGTCGCACCCCTGGTCACCCCGAGTGTCATGTGACCGCCGGTGTCGAAGTCACCACCGGCCCCCTCGGGCAGGGGATTGCCAATGCCGTCGGCATGGCGATTGGCGAGCGCTACCTGGCTGCCCGCTTCAACCGCGATGGTTTCCCGATCGTCGATCACACTACCTACACCCTGGTCGGCGACGGCGACCTGATGGAAGGGATCTCCACCGAGGCGATCTCCCTCGCCGGCCATCTCCGTCTCGGCAAACTGATCTGCCTTTACGATAGCAACCGGATTTCCCTCGCCGCCGACACCCGTCTCTCCTTCACCGAAGATGTTGCGGCCAAGTTCGTCGCTTGCGGCTGGCAGGTCCTGACCGTCGCTGATGGCCACGATGCCACTGCCATCGACGCCGCCATCGTTGCCGCCAAGGCGGAGAGCGATCGTCCGACCCTGATCGTCGTCACCACCCATATCGGCTTTGGCAGCCCCAACCGCCAGGACAGCTGCGACGCGCACGGATCCCCCTTGGGCGCCGACGAAGTTGCCAAGACCAAACTCAACCTCGGCTGGAGTGCCACCGAGCCCTTCACTATCCCCGCCGAAGCGTTGGCGATTTACCGCGCCAGCGTTGACACCGGCGCGACACAACAGTCCGCCTGGGAGAAACTTCTGGCCGACTACGGCCGCGCTTATCCGGCAGAGAAAGCAGAATGGGATCTCTTCCTCTCCGGACAGCTCCCGGCTGGCTGGGATGCGTCCCTCCCCGTCTATCTCCCCGGCAAGACCATCGCCACCCGCGCCGCCAGCGGCGAGATCGAGAACGCCATCGCCGCCAGCGTCCACAATCTCATCGGCGGCTCCGCTGATCTCGACCCTTCGACCAAGACCAATCTCAAAGGGAAAGGGAACTTCCAGTCGCCGCTCATGGAAGTCGCCGGCCTGCAGGGGACGGAAAAAGGCGGCTGGGGCTACCACGGCGCCAACATCGCTTTCGGCGTGCGCGAGCATGCCATGGGCGCCATCGTCAACGGCCTCGCGGCCCACGGCGGCCTCCTCCCCTTCTGCTCGACCTTCTTCGTCTTCTCCGACTACCTGCGCCCCTCGATCCGTGTCGCTGCTCTGAGCAAGCTGCGCGGCACCTACATCTTCACCCACGATTCGGTCGCGGTCGGCGAAGACGGCCCGACCCATCAGCCGATCGAACAGCTCGCCTCCCTGCGCGCCATGCCGAACCTCGTCGTCCTCCGCCCCGCCGATGCCACCGAAGCAGTCGAAGCCTGGAAGATCGCCATGACCCGCAATGACGGTCCGGTCCTCCTCCTCATGAGCCGACAGAATCTGCCGATCCTCGACCGCACCGTCCTCGCCCCGGCCAGCGGCGTGCAGCAGGGCGCCTACATCCTCGCCGATGCCGCCAACGGTCAGCCCGAGATTATCCTCATCGCTACCGGCGCCGAACTCCATCAGGCCCATGATGCCTGGAAGGAACTGACAGCTGCCGGCGTTGCCGTTCGTCTCGTCAGTATGCCCTCCTGGGAACGCTTTGAAGCGCAGAGCGCGGAATACCGTAACACCGTCCTGCCGCCGGCGGTGAAGAAGCGCATCTCGGTCGAAGCCGGCTGCACCTTCGGCTGGAGCCGCTATGTCGGCGACAGCGGCATCAGCATCGGCGTCGACCACTTCGGCGAATCCGCCCCCGGCGACGAAGTCCTGCGCCGTTTCGGCTTCACCAGCGCCAACATCGTCGAAAAGGCGCAGCAGCTCCTACGCGGCTAAACCGCACGTGTTCCGCTGCATCCTCCTGCTGTTCACCCTCCTCGTCCTCCCCGGCTTCGCGCTCGGGGGGGACGAGTCGTCTCGGCTCATCGCCCACGGCAACCGCAGCCGCCGCAGGTGCGTTGACCTTCGATCTCTGCCAGACAAAGCCGGGTGAGGGGGAGACTGAACAAGAAACTCCTTGCTGTAGCTATTGCACCGTGTTAGCCTGCGTCCATTATTTTTGCTAATGATTTCAGGGAAAATGGCTATGTTCGCAACGCGCCGCAATGATAGGGGATAAAAAGCGAACCGTCCGACGGCAACATCCGTTCGGGCGGTTTTTGTTTGCGGGGGAAGGCTTAAGATACCACTTCCGGCATCGAAGGTAATCCCCAAACTTCCGATACAAATACCGGAGGAATTATGTCGCCAGCTCCTGAACTTAAGAAGAAACTCAAGGCGTGTGATCCTGAGGTTCACAATTATGTTGTCTGTCTCCAACAAGAAAACGCGAAACTTCAAAAGAGAATTGCGAAGCTTGAGGCGGAAAATGTAACGCTTACCAACAGGGGCAGAGCACTTGAAATAGAAATAAAGAAACGCCCAAACCGAACTCTTGAAGAATTGCTGTCGTAAATGTAATCGCTTTAGCATTTTTCACCTCCGTCTGACTTTTAAGGATACTTTATGGCTATCGTTATTCACGTTGCTATCGTCAAGGAATCTGACTACGCCGAGTTCGCGCCACTCTCTATCCCGAGCATCGTTGTCGACGATTACGCTACCTTCCTGAAAAAGACAGAGGAATACTGCGAGGAATTGAAGGCACAAGGTATCACTCCCATTAAGACGAATGTTGATCCCGCTGCCCTCAAAGTCTGGCTCAGGGGAGCCATAGCAACTCGTGGCGACTTGGCGCGTTATGCAGCCATCATTTCCAAAAGTTAAGTTCTCTCCCTGAAGGCAGTCCAGGGAGTCGGAGGACATGGAATAACCAAGTATTTCGACCGGTCAAGCCGGTCAAATCCGACCTCGTTAGATAAAGGAGAAGAGATGTTCAAAAGTGCAATCTTGATGGTTTTGTCTATCTTTCTTACCGGATGCGCGTCCACTGGTCGCGTTGTGAACCTGACGGAAACGAAAGCAGGTGGTCCGAAAGTAATTGCGCTTGATGCTCCCAGCGCTCCATGGGTTGTAGAAATTCAAAACAGACTTAAAGAAAAGGGATTTAAAGTCTTAAGGTGGAGTTCTAGATCACGTGTTACCGAAAAAACGAGTCCAACACGTCTTGAGCAATTCAACGAAGCAGAGGCAAGATATATCCTTGTTATAGATGGATACGCACCATACGATTGGGCCAATCGTTGTTTTGGTGGAGGTTATAACTTTTCTAATATTAGCGTTGACTTGGTTGACAGCATGAAGAACGAGACAATGCTCAATATCAACGGATCTGGGTATTCTGAAGATTGTCCGCCGATGAGTGGAACTATTTTCTCTGACATTGCAACAGCAGTGCAAAATAAATGGGAATGAAAAGGGCAACTTCTATCCATCGGCGGCAGACGGTCGGTGCGTTTAGACCTCGCCGCTGCTGCACCTCGCTATCGTTAGTGCGATGGAATGGAAACCAATGAGTAAACCAGAAGCAGGAGAACCCGTGAATGCTAAAGGTCGTTTTGAGCGGCATGCGCTGAATCTCGGCAAGCTAATAGGGAATCTGCAGACGATTGAAATGGCAGCAAGGTTGGCTATTGTAAAACTAGACAAAGCTTCTGGTGACCGAGTGCAAGCACAGTTACCACAGGTAAAGATTGACGAACTAGTTGAGTTAAATGCGTTTACGAACAAGGATGATCTTAATCAAACTCTCGAAAAATACAACAAATGGGCTTCACTGGATTGCCGAGTCGATAGAAAGCCCATAGTTATGCTACGTGATGCTCTTGCGCATGGGAGAATATTTGGTACTGGTTCGATGAAGTACTTGCGCCTACTTAAGTTCAGTCAAAAAGCAAATGATGGAAAGGTTGCAGTCGTACTTGCGGTGGACATGACTGACGAATGGTTTCAGGAAAGTCTTCTGCTTTTAACTCAGGCAATCGCCAAGATTACAAAGGCACTGGATTACGAAAGCAGGGAATTCACATAATGTTTCGCACAAAAAATTCGACAAACTTTAGCTTCACCAATTTCTAGGAGAACTCATGCCTCACACCATTAGCGCAAGAATATTTGTCATCTTTTTTTTGGGATTGTGTGCAACGGGTTGCGTAACTACTGAGTACTGGCTTCAAGACGGCGTGTCTTTAAAAAAGACCGCCGCAGACTTAAGCGATTGCAGACATGAAGCCAATCAGGGTGGACAAAAAGTTTTTTCAGCGAGAGAGCTTGAATCCCCCTGCATGGTTGCAAAGGGTTATCGACTAAGCCCAATCCCTCCTTCACCTTGAAATCACTTTGAAGTGGCTACACTATTGTTCTGATCAACTCCCGATGGCTGCTGACGAGGGCGACTATCCTCTGCACCGAAAGCGGGGCCCGATTCTTATGCGGCCCCCCGACCTGTTGTTGATTGAACGGACGTGGTTGTCACGATCTATTCTACAATTCCAGCGTCAACTGGCAGACCACTCAAACCCCAGGTGGCCGAATCCATAGGCCACCAGCCTTTCGTTGCCGAAAGCAGCTCACCCGTCTTTATCCTCTCCGCCATTAACCACACCGAAGCCGGCATCCGACATGCTCCACGCAGTGGCAGAGTTTCTTTTGCTTCGTTTTCTTTGCGATTCAAAGAAAATGAAGCCGGCTGTCGGGCCGGGACCCGACGGTTTGACAACGCCACTCCCGATTATCCGTGCGCTTTCGACTTATCGTGGGCAAAAGTATAAAGCCCAATCGCCACCACCAGCCCAACGATCGGCAGAAGGAAAGCGCTGTGGTACGCGCTGGCAGGGGGCGTGACGCCGAGCGGGGTCTGGGCGCCGATGATCATCCCCATGACCTGCTGGGTGACGGCAGCACCGAGGAGGACGAAGAAGTTCAGCGATGTCAGGGCGGTACCGACGATGCTCACCGGGAAGCTGGCGCGAATGATCGGATAGATAAGGACGCCGCTGGAGACGGCAAGTCCGAGAAGAAAGAGGATGAGGGACAATAGCCAGGGTGGAAGGAGCTCCCCCCAGCCGAGAAAGGCGGTCATCAGCAGAGCCAGAAAGGAGGAGCCGACAACCAGCATCCATTTCTGCGAACCGGCAAAGAAACGGCGGACACAGGCATCACTGAAGTAACTGCCGACAACAAAGCCGATGGAGATATACATCAGCATCTCTCCGGTCTTTTCCCGGCTCAGACCCATGAGCTCGCGCAGATACGGCCCGCCCCACAGCCCTTGAATGGCCAGATAGTTTCCATACCAGAAGAAACAGAGCAGCGCCAGGAGCCAGAAGCTGCCGCTGCTGAAGATCATGCGCCAGGCGGAAAAGATGCCGACCTTCCCCCCGCCGTCTCCCTCACTGGCGGCAGCAGGAAGAGGAGGACGATCACGTACCAGGATGAAGATGAGGAGGGTGGCAATCCCCTGCAATGCGGCGATGAAGAGGAAGGAGTGCCGCCAGCCGATCGCCGCAACCCCGAGGGCCAACGGGGCGGTGCCGCAAAGGTTGCCGAGATTGCCGAAGGCGATCATCAGGCTCGACGCCCGCCCGAACTCCTGGCGGCTGTACCAGCGGCTGAAGATGGCAAAGGTCGCCATCAGAACCGACGCGGTGCCGATGCCGATGAGCATGCGCGCCGCCATGGCGCTGCCATAACTCTGCGCCTGACTGAAGAGCAGGCCGCCAGCGGTGGTGAGGAGGCCGCAACCGCTGATCACCAGGCGGCCGCCGAAACGATCGATGAGGGGGCCGAGGGGGAGCTGGGCAAAGGCGTAAACATAGAAGAGGATACCGGCCAGGGTACCGAGCTCTTCGGGGGTGAGCTGAAGATCCTGGCTGACATCGCCGGCGATGACCGCCAGCGAGACCCGATAAAAATAGACGAGCATGTAGATGAGAGCAAGGACGGCAAAGAGGGACCAGCGACGGCGGGAGAGGTGAGCAGGGAGGGAGAAGATATCCATGGTGGAGAATTACTCCGCTCGTTTAGCCTTCTTATTCCGCCGCTCTTCAAACCAGAGATCGAGGATCATCATTCCGACGCCGATGGTGATTGCCGAGTCGGCGACATTGAAGGCGGGCCAGTGGTACTGATACCAGTGGACGTCGAGAAAGTCGATGACTTCGGCAAGGCGCACCCGGTCGATGATGTTGCCGATGGCGCCGCTAAAGACCAGTACCAGCGCAATCTGCAGCAGCTTCTGGTCGGCACGGGTGGCATAAAGGTACCAAAGGAGGCCGACACAGGCAATCACGCCGATGGTGACAAAGAAGGGGACGCGCCAGGGGCTGCCGGCAAGGATGCCGAAGGCCGCCCCTTTGTTACGGATATAGGTGATGTGGAAAAAGTTTTCAAAGACGGTGACCGATTCGCCGAGGAAAAAGTTCCGGTCGATATAAATCTTGCTGAGCTGGTCGAGAACCAGGAGCAGCGGCGCGACGATGAGGAGGAGACGGGTGCGAAAGGGCACGGGAAATCCTTTTGATGTGTCGGGGCAATCCATGAATTGCCCCGACGGTTCAAATCAACTAATCACGGCTTCGCAGCGCGGACAGAGGGGGGGGTGGGCAGTGCTGGCGCCGACGCTGGTCGAATAGTTCCAGCAACGTTCGCATTTGTCCCCTGCCGCCTTTTCGACGTGGATAACCAGCTCTTTGAGCTCTTCGCCGGCCACGCCGCCGCTCGGGGCGATCTCCGCCAGTGATACCTGAGAGACGATAAAGAGTGTAGCAAGCTCGTCGCCGTATGCAGCCAGGAGCTCGCGCCAGGGGCCGGCCGGGGCATAGATGGTAACGCGGGCATCGAGAGAATGGCCGATCGTCTTGGCGATGCGGGCGACTTCGAGAACCTTGGAGACATCGGAACGGACCATGAGGATCTGCTCGTAGCGTCCTTCGAGAGCAGCGTCGAGAAGACTGGTTTCAATCTTCGGGAAGGTGGCGAGATGGACGCTTCCTTCCCGTTCGCCGGGAAGGCACCACCAGATTTCGTCAGCGGTAAAGGAGAGGACCGGCGCGATCAGGCGGGTCAGGCTGTCGAGAATCCGGTACATGGCGGTCTGGGCACTGCGCCGCGCCAGGCTCCCGGCCTTGGCGGTGTAAAGGCGATCCTTGAGCACATCGAGATAGAACGCAGAGAGCTCGACGCTGCAGAAGTTGTGGACGGCGTGGTACAGGACGTGGAACTCATACTCCTGATAACAACGCTCTACCCGCTGGATCAACCCTTCGAGCTTGGAGAGGGCCCAGCGGTCGATCTCATAAAGATCACCATCGCTGACCCAATCGCTCTCGGGGTTGTAGCCGTCAAGATTGCCGAGGATATAGCGGGCGGTATTGCGGATGCGGCGATAAGCATCGGCGAGACGCTCAAGGATTTCGTTGCTGATGCGGATATCGTCCCGGTAATCCTGCGCCGCGACCCAAAGGCGGAGAATCTCGGCGCCGTACTTCTTGATCACTTCCTCCGGGGCGACGACATTCCCCTGCGATTTCGACATCTTCTTGCCGGCGCCGTCGACGACGAAGCCGTGGGTGAGGACCGCTTTGTAGGGAGCGATGCCGCGAGTGCCGACCGCGGCCAAAAGGCTGGAGTGGAACCAACCGCGATGCTGGTCCGAGCCTTCGAGGTAAAGGTCGGCCGGGGCGCCGAGGTTGCCGCGCCGTTCGAGGACGGCGGCGTGCGAAACGCCGGAATCGAACCAGACATCAAGGATGTCGCTTTCGCGGGTAAAGCTGGCGTGGCCGCATTTGGCGCAGAGTGTGCCGACCGGTAGAAGTTCTTCGACCTCCTTTTCGTACCACAGGTCACTGCCGCCTTTTTCAAAGAGATCGGCGACATGGTGCATGGTCTGGCCATCGGCGAGGGCTTCGTCGCAAGCCGCGCAGTAAAAGACGGTAATCGGCACCCCCCAGCTACGCTGGCGACTGACACACCAGTCCGGACGGTTTTCGATCATGCCGAAGATCCGCTCCTTGCCCCAGCGCGGAATCCATTCGACATCGTTGATCGCCTTCAAGGCCTGATCCCGCAGGTTATTCGCCTCCATGGAGATGAACCACTGCTCGGTGGCGCGGAAGATCACCGGCTTTTTACAGCGCCAGCAATGCGGGTAGCTGTGAGTGATCTTGCCGAACTTGAGGAGAGCGCCGACCGCTTCGAGCTTCTCGGAGACAAGCGTATGAGCTTCATTGACCTTGATCCCGGCAAAGAATTCAACATCCGGACGATAACGCCCGTAATCATCAACCGGGTTGTAGATCTCCAGGCCGTAGCGCAGGCCGGTGAGGTAGTCGTCATGGCCGTGGCCGGGGGCGGTGTGGACACAGCCGGTGCCGGCTTCGAGGGTGACATGCTGCCCAAGGACGATCAGGGAGGGGCGATCATAAAGAGGGTGACGGCAGGCCTGCTTCTCAAAGAGGGTTGCCGCAAAGGTGGTGGCGATCCGATAGTCTTCCCAGCCAAGGATTCTGGCGACCTCTTCGACCAGACCTTCGGCCATCACCAGATACTCCCCACCCACTTCAACCAGGGCGTAGGGGAGGTCGGGATTAAGGCAGATGCCGAGGTTGGCGGGGATGGTCCAGGGGGTCGTCGTCCAGATGACAAAGGAGATCGCCTTGTCGCTAAAGGCGGCGAGTTCAGCCGGCAACGTTCCGTTAAAGGGGAACTTGACGTAGATCGAATAGGAGGTGTGATCGGCGTATTCGACTTCGGCTTCAGCGAGGGCAGTCACACAGGAAGAGCACCAGTGCACCGGCTTCTTCCCCTTGAAGAGGCCGCCGCGCTCGGCAAAGCGCGCCAGTTCACGGGCGGTGGCGGCTTCGTACCCTTCGCTCATGGTCAGGTAGGGATTCTCCCACTCGCCAAAGACACCGAGGCGTTCGAATTCTTGCCGCTGGATCTCGACCCAGTCGGCGGCATAGGCGCGGCAGGCCTTGCGGATCTCCCCCTTGGTCATCTCCCGCTTCTTGTTGCCAAGCTGTTTGTCGACCATCAGTTCGATCGGCAGACCGTGGCAATCCCAACCCGGAACGTAGGGAGCGTAAAAGCCGCTCATGCGCCGGCTCTTGATAACGACATCCTTGAGGATCTTGTTGAGGGCATGGCCGATATGGGTATGACCATTGGCATAAGGAGGGCCATCGTGGAGGATAAAGGACGGGCGATTCTGCCCGGCTTCTTCGATCTGGCGGTACAGCCCCATCCCTTCCCACTTCTTGAGGAGTTCAGGTTCACGCTGCGGGAGATTGGCGCGCATGGGGAAGTCGGTATTCGGCAGATTGAGGGTCTCTTTATAGTCCATGGTCATCTCCAGTTCTTCAGTCAACGGGCAAAAACAAGCCTCACAACTTAGCAAAATCCCCTGCAAAGTCAAGGGAAAACCGGAAAAATGGAACGTTTCGTGCTTTAAAAGGGGATAAGAGTTATAATATGAAATTGGGCAAGCTGAAGATCACGGGAAATGGCCGGTGATCTTGCGCAAGAGTCGCAAAAGGGTGTGGTGGTTATGCAACAATTGTCAGTAAAAAAGAAGCTTTTGTGCAGAATCGGCGCGAGCTTCTTCCTTTGTCTTGGCATCTTAACCTCTCCGGTCCTTGCTTACGACCCCGTGCTGACACCGCCTGTCCATGAGGACTTCCAGCCAAAACTTGTGATTGTCTTGGCCGACCCCCCCGCCTTCCTTGCCCCGCTGCCGATTCGCGAGGGGGTAGTGACAAAGAAAAAATCGGAAGGGGCGATTACCCCTTTTATTGACACCAGTCAGGCGCCAAGCGTTCTGCCAGCACTGGAGCGGCCCGCTATTGCCGCCAGTGATGTCGCTTCTCTGGAGAGAGCGGCGGTCACGGCCGGGGTCGATGTCGATCTCGGCACGATAAAGTTCAACCTCGGCTACACCCTCCCTTCCGATCAAGTCGACGAGCTTGTCCGCCCTTTCGGGCTCGATCTTGAACCCGGGAGTGACGGTAAATACTTCAAGCTCGGAGTTCAAGTTCCTTTCTGATCATCCCCCCCTCAAAAGCGCAGCCACAGCGTCAGATAACCCTGATCCTCCCCGCCCTGATCGAATCCTTTGGCAACAACCAAACGCAGTGTCAGCGGTAGTCGATAGCCGAGATCAAGATCGCAGCGCAACTCTGCGCCGGCCGCCGTGCGAAAGTCCTTGATCATCACGCCCCCGCGATCAAAAGCGTCAGCCCCTTCGGCAAAGACTGCGCCGTGTAAACGCCGGAAATAGAGGGGGCCGTTACCGATCCCCTGCTCCAGATTGAGGAGAGGGAAGCGATATTCCGTGCTCGCCAGAATGGCGCGCTGCCCGCGAAATGCATTGATCGCATAACCGCGCAGCGCCAGCTTTTCTTCATCCAGACCCTGGAGAAGATCTCCGGAACTGTCGCCGCCGACCTGAAAGGCCCGCTGCGCCAAAAGATCTCCTTGCGCCAGGCCGCCAAAGATTCGGGTGGCGAGGACCTGATGCGTCCCCCAGGGGAGGACGGTGTACTCGTGCCAGTCGAGGGTGTATTTACGCTGGTCAAAGTCCCCCCCCAAGGCCGCAGAGCTGAGCTGGGCAGCCACGGTCAGCGACCGCCCCTCCTCGGGACTGATCGCCTTGGGCGGGCGAACGCTGTTGGCAAAGGAGTAAGCGAAGCGAAGACTCGCCAGCTGCCCCTCCTCGGGAGGGAGGAAGCCGGGTGGGGGATCATCAGCGGCGGCAAAATCCTGATAGCGCAGTCCCGCGCTCAGCTCCTGCCGCGCCCAGAGGCCGGCGCCGGGGAAGATCAGATCGAGGCCGAAGGAGCGGCGGCGCTCCCAATAGCTCTCTTCCGCCCCCGAGGGGTAAACGAAGAAGTCCGCGTAAGGGATCGCCTGATCGGTAGCGAGGAACTGGACGGTCGGAGTAAAACCATCATAACGGTACAGGAGGCTGTAAGCCGGGCGATGCGTCTTCAGCCCATAGGTGGCGGTGGCCGCCCAGCTGTGTCGATCGACGGCGTCGTTCCCGGACGTGGAGAGTCCGAGTTGCGCGCCGAGTTCATCGACGCCGAACCAGGGGAGCCAGTAGCGGGGGAGGAGATCGCTCCAGGGGGAGTAAGGTCGGGCTGTGTTTTCGAGCGTGCTTGGAGGTTGCGGCTCTGGTGCGACGGTCGGGAGCGACGGCACGACCGGAAGGACCGTCCACGCATCCGGATGCAGCGGCATGCGGGCGAGATCAAAACCGGCGGCGCTGTAGCTGACAAAGAGGAGGCTCTCTCCATCCGGACTCGGTTGCGGGGAAAAGGCGCCGCCAAGGAGGTTGGTCACCTGGAGTAGCTCTGTAGTGGCGAGGCGATAAGCATACAGGTTGTAAATGCCATTGCGGTCGGACGTAAAGAAGAGAGTGGTGCCGTCGTGACTCCAGGCCGGGCTGGCATTGATCCCCCCGTTATCAGGGAGAGTGGCGCGGAGGGTGCCATCCGGATCAAGAATCTGAATCAGAAAACGCCCGTCCGCATCCTTGACAGCAACGGCGAGCCTTTGCCCGTCCGGCGCCCAGCGCGGGGTGGCGAAGAGACGCGGGTCGCCTTCGGGAGAGAGATAGCGCACGATGCTGCCGTCGATGTTGACCACGGCCAAACGATTGCCATTGGTATGGCCAACGGTACAAAGGATATCTCCGTTGAGGGGAGAAACATCCGGACTGCCGGTCCGCAAACCGTGCGTCAGGCGGAGCTCCTCCCCCAAGACAAAATCGAAGAGGTACAGGTCGCTATAGAGATTGTCGTAGCGATCCCGTTCGAGCTTGGCATAGATCAGTCCCGAACCGTCCGGCATCCAGGCGATGGCGGCATTCGCGGGCGTGACTGACCGACGCAACAGCGGCCGGGGCTCTTGACCATCCGCGGTGGCCAGCATCAGCGAGAAGGAGCGATCGGCCGTGCGGCTGCTATAAGCGATGCGGTCACCAGCCGGAGAAGGGGCGGGAAAGAAGGTATAGCCACCGTCACTGCTCAAGGGGGTAATTTCGGTCAGACCTAGGGCCGTGAGCTCCCGCGCTTTCTCTGCGTATTCGCGCTGCAACTGCTGCTGCCACAGGAGCCACTCGGTCTTGAAGGTGGAACCGAAGGCGGCACGGGCCGTCGAATCGACCATAAAGGGGAGGGAACGACCGGCATAGCGCTGACTGAGTTCACCGGGGAGGGTCGGACCATACTTGTCGACGAGATATTGATAGAATTTCACTCCGTAGAGGTAGGGGAGCTCACCTCCCGGCCAGCTATCAGGAGCGGCTGCTCCCTGGGAAAGATCGGGAAAAGTACCGGTCAGCACGGCGGTACGCAGCAGCATCTCCGTATAACTGGAGCGCCCGCGCCCCCCCTGACTCAGCGCCGTCTCCTCGTAAGTCGCCAGCCCTTCGATCAACCAATTCGGCTGAAAAACATTCGGGAAGTAAAGGCGGCCGAAGATCCGGCGCAAAAACGCCGGTCCCTGCTGGACATGATCAAGATGGAGGATATGGGCATATTCGTGGGTAATGACAATGCGCAGCCACTCTTCAGTGTCGGTGATCGAAAAGGGCTCTTCGAGGGGAGGAGTGAGGTAGACGATGATACGGTTAAAGGGGAAGGGGGTGGCCAGGCCGTTGGCAGCATCGCTGACATCGGCAAGGACCAGTCGGGTCTTTTCGCCCGGCTCCCAGCGCAATTCCGCCGCCAGATGCTGGTGCGCCTCTTCGGCAATGATCGCCGCGCGTCCGGCAACCTCCTCACCGCCCTCGTGATAGAGGACGAGGAAGTGCGGAGTCTCCAGGGTCGACCAGTTCAAGCGGGGATCGAGACGGGATTCGCCCGGCGACGGGACGCCGAGGAGAACGAAGAGAAAGAGCAACCAACCGAATGCCGAACGTGTCATCCCTTCCTCCTCGTTGCCGGCTTTACTTGTCCCGTTTCGGACCCGGCCCTTTTCGCGGCGAACCACTCCGAGGGGCCCCGCTGCTCTTGCGACGGGACGACGGCGCGCTTTCGCTCGGGGTGGAGGTCCAGTCCGGAGTGCTTCTTCCCCCCTCCCCGTCCTTGCGGCGGGGTGTCGCCTTCTTAGTTGGCGCCGGACCGGTCCAGTCGCCCTTGGCGATCGCCTTGTCGCGCTTTTTCTCGGTCGCACCTGCGGCCGCCGGCCGGGGAGCTTTCTTGTTCTTGGGCGACGACGGCCGCACAGTCCCGGCCGGGGTGCGCGGCAAAGCCACGTCGACCGAAATATACGAATTCATGTAACGCGCTTCATTGAGGGCGTTGATCGCATCCTTGGCTTCCGCCTCACTCGACATCTTCACATAAGCGCAACCGAGGAACTGCTCGGTCTTGGGATCGACGACCATGTGGATGTAGGTCACCTTGCCGGCGACGGCGAAGAGGGTGCGAATATCCTCTTCCGTCGTTTGCTGCGACAGGTTTTTAACGTATAGGTCTTTGCTCATAAATTTATCCTCAGTGGCTGACGTTCTGTTTTTCCCGGCGCTCGTTCATCACCTTGTAAGCGCAGAATTCGCCGCACATGGTGCAGGCACCGTGCTCTTCGTCGACCCCCGATTCCGCCCGCAGACGCCGCGCCTTGGCCGGATCGAGGGCGAGGGCAAACTGCCCCTCCCAATCGAGAGCCTTGCGGCAGCGCGCCATGGCGATATCCTTTTCCATCGCCCCCTTGACCCCCTTGACGATGTCGCCGGCATGAGCAGCGATGCGGCAGGCGATGACTCCTTCGTGGACATCTTCCACCGTCGGCAAACGGAGATGTTCGCTGGCAGTGACGTAACAAAGGAAGTCAGCACCGGCCGCCGCCGCCACCGTCCCGCCGATGGCGCAGGTAATGTGATCGTAGCCCGGCGCGATGTCAGTGACCAGCGGTCCGAGGACATAAAAAGGGGCGCCGTGGCAAAGACGCTTTTGCAGCTGGATATTGGCGGTAATCTGATGCAGGGGGACGTGCCCCGGTCCTTCGATCATCACCTGAATGCCGGCATCCCAGGCGCGCTGAGTCAATTCGCCGAGGAGGATGAGTTCGTGAATCTGGGCGCGGTCAGTGGCATCGGCGAGACAGCCGGGGCGGAAGCCGTCACCGAGAGAAAGGACAGCGTCGTAAGGTTTGACGATTTCGAGGAGGCGGTCGTAATGCTCGAAGAGGGGGTTCTCGGCGTTGTTGTGCGCCATCCACTCGACAGTGAAGGAACCGCCACGGGAAACGACATCCATGATCCGCCCTTCCCGATCCATCCGTTCAACGGTGGCGCGGGTAACGCCGCAGTGGACGGTGATGAAATCGACGCCGTCGTCGAGATGCTTGACGATCCCGGCAAAGATATCCTCGACGGTCATGTCGACGATCGCCTTCTTCTGGCGGTTGATGGCATCGAGGGCGGCCTGATACAGCGGCACGGTGCCGATGCAGGCATCGGTCTCGGCGATGATGGCGCGGCGGATTTCATCGACCGGCCCGCCGGTGGAGAGATCCATGATCGCGTCAGCGCCGGCAGCGACCGCCACCCGCGCCTTCTCCAGCTCTTTGTCGATGCTGGTGTCGTCGCGACTGGTGCCGATATTGGCGTTGACCTTGGTGCGCAGACCGAGGCCGACGGCGAGAGGGGTGCCGTTGGATCGGCGGTTGTTGTGGCAGATGATGGCGGTGCCGTCAGCGATGCGCTGGCGCAGGAGTTCGGAATCGATCCCTTCGACCGCCGCAGCTTGTTGCATCAGATCAGTAATCAGGCCCGAACGGGCGGCTTCGAGTGTAGTCATGGGAACCTCTTGGGTGGTGAATCGGTGACGCGTGACGCGTGACCGGTGACAAATGCTGGTAAAAAATTTAATTGCGGCCCGTCACGCGTTACAAGTCACGCGTTACTGCCTTGGCTCCCTGCCAGTGGTTGACCGGGCCATGGCCGCTCCCGAGCGGCAAAGTACTGGCGATGGCAGCCGTTAAAAAGCTCTTGGCGCGGCCGACCGCGGCCGGCAGCGGCCAGCCCTGCGCCAAAAAGGTCGCAATCGCGGCGGCAAAGGTGCAGCCGGTGCCGTGAGTATTGGTGGTAGTGATGCGCGGGGCGACAAAGCGGTGCAGCTGGTCGCCGCAAAGGAGGAGATCGATGGCGTCTCCACCCTCCAGGTGCCCGCCCTTGAGCAGCACATTCGCAGCGCCGAGTTCTTGCAATGCGCGGGCGGCGCGCTCCATCTCCGTCTCGTTGCCAATCGACAGACCGGTGAGGGCTTCCGCTTCGGGGAGATTGGGGGTGAGGAGATAGGCCTGCGGGATCAATGTGTGACGCAGCGTCGCAATCGCTTCGTCCTGCAGCAGGGGAGCTCCCCCTTTGGCGATCATCACCGGATCGACCACCGCGAGGAGGGCGTGGCGCTGAATCGCCGCGGCAACGACGGCGATAATTCCGGCGTTGAGGAGCATGCCGGTCTTGATTGTGTCGGTGCCGATATCGCTGAGGACGGCTTCGAGCTGCGCGTCGACAAAGTCCGGCGGCACAGCGTGAATGGCGCTGACGCCACAGGTATTCTGGGCGGTCAAAGCGGTGATCGCACTCATCCCGTAGCTGCCGAGGAGGGTGATCGTCTTGAGATCGGCCTGAATGCCGGCACCGCCGCCGGAATCGGAGCCGGCGATCGTCAGTACCCGTCCCTGCGGCCGGGGGAGACGCCGGTTAAAGAGGAGGGTCAACTCTTTGGCGGCCAACTCGGGTCGGGGCGCGCTCATCACCGCCGAAACCACGGCGATGCAGTCAGCGCCGGCATTAATCACCGCGCCGGCATTGTCGCGGGCAATGCCGCCGATGGCGACGATCGGCAGGGCCACAGCGGCCCGCACCGCCCGTAATCCTTCGACGCCGACGACCACCGCGTCCCCCTTGGTCGTGGTCGGATAAAGACTGCCGAGACCGATATAATCGGCGCCGGCCGCGGCCGCCTGCTGCGCCTGTGCCACAGTGCGGGTCGAGACACCGATCAATTTTTCCGGTCCGAGGAGCGCGCGGGCAGCGGCAACTTCGCCATCCTTCTGGCCGAGATGGACGCCATCGGCGTTGCAGGCGTGCGCCAGCTGCGCATCATCGTTGATGATCAGGATCGCCCCGGACTGATGACACAGGGCGACCAGGCGCAACGCCATGGTCAGCCGCTCCGTCGCCGTCGCCTGCTTGTCCCGGTACTGGACAATACGGACACCGCCGCGCAGTGCCGCCGCGACCCGATCCGGCAGGGCGCCGTCGTGATTATCATCGGTAATCAGATAAAGGCCAGAGAGCATCATTCTTCTTTTTGGCGCTGCACGCGCATAAAAAGACCGCCGTACCGGGGAGGCACGGCGGTCCACTATCGGTCCGTCCTGCCGCTTCCCTACGCCGGTATCATCCGGATCAGGTTCAAAGGGTCGTTCCATCGTTGAATGGAACTCTCAGTGCGCTGCACTCCCCTAGCGGTGAGTCAAATTGTGAAGATCAGCCGAGGACGATCCGGCGATTGAGCAGGTCGATCTCGCTGATCGTCCCGGCAACTTTACGGCTTTTGCCGTAGACATCGATGAGCTTGAGACCGTCAGTCGTGACCAGAATTCCATTGATTTCTGCCAGAGACTCTTCTTGC
>JAXMLA010000143.1:0-3821 GCA_034370465.1 Desulfuromonadales bacterium | reverse complement strand
ATTGTTAAAATATCATAAGTCATCATATAATATGTTCCATTTTCTAGCTTTCTATAAGTATTTCTTCTGAATATTTCAACAATTTCTTTAATACTATCCTTTTCAGTTTTAGATAAAGATATTGTTTCATCATATAAGTATTCTGTACCCTGCCAAGCTGGGTTGCCGGTATTGATGGGAATGTGCCAGAATGGGATACAGTAGGCACCGGGAAGTTTTCCCTTCTTCGCCAAAACGGGAAGGCACCCCCCTTGTTTAGCCGACATCGGGGTGCCTTCCCTCAAAAACCGATCACGGTATGGTATCACCTTTTACTATAGCTTGTCAGACTTCGTTGTCCAATTAAAGCTCAATTCAGCGGTTGAGCCCTGCCTCCTCTGCAATACAATCCACCTGTTGACCATCAACTCCTATCCCGATCGGAATTTCCGCGATCCGGTGACCGGTCTGAATAGACGTATGTTGGTAGTCTGCGTGAGTTGCGCCGTCGCATTCGCCCAGGGACGGCAATACACCAAGCGTTGCCTTCCTGATTTCCTGGTTTGCGGCTGCGTCATCAGGTTGGACGCGACCCTTGCAGCCATCGAGGCGGGGACCGGTACGCCTGCACTGGTCGAGGCGGCTTGCGCCATCATGGGGTGCAAGGATAACCGTACGGTGAAACGACATGTGGATCTCGCGTCTGCCGCCATCCGTCTGGCCAGCCTCCGCATGAGCGAGATCATCGCAGAGAATCCTGAAACCGCGGCAAAACCCGACATTACGCCGGACATGGGTACCGATGAAGCCTTGCGACTGCTCCTCGCGGCCATTGTGCTCGGACTGGCAAGGAAAGGACATCGGGGCCGGACACCGACGGAACTCGGCCTCGTGCATGAATTCTGGCGTCGGGAAGGACCGCAGAAACCATCGTCTTGTGTCTCCTTGAACCGGAGTCTTTCTGTTAAAAACGTTGGACATGGAGGGCAAAGCCCATGATTGAGCGTTCTGACTGGTCGATGATGACCGAAACACGATTCGAGGCGTTCCAACAACGGATTTCCCTGGTTGAATCCCTTCTGGATGAAGACATCCCGGAATCGGACAGGGCACGTATGCGCGATGATTATCGGCTGCGGACCGGAATCGGGGAACGGACCCTCCGCAACTGGCTCCGCTGGTACCGGAAAGAAGGCGCGGAGCGGCTCACATTCCAGCGGTACTTGAAGCAGGCGCCCCGCATCGCCGACCCTGCCCTTGCCGCAGCGATACTCAAGCTGATTGAGGAGCGGCCCCTACGGACGGTACCCCAACTCCGACGGCTGCTGCAGGCGGGAAGCGATAACGCGGCGGCCGTCGCGCTCGTCTCGGACCGGACAATCTATCGCTTCCTCACCGAGAACGGCCTTTCGGTGAAACAGCGGTCAGCCCTCTCCTGCGCCCCGGGCAGGGAATCCTTCCACCAGTTCCAGGCGCCCGCCTCCATGGTGCTGGTCCAAGGAGACGCGAGGGACGGAATCTGGCTCCCCGGCGCGGACGGCAAGGCACGCAAGACCTACCTGTTTGCCTGGGTGGACGACTATTCGCGCCGTATCCTGCACGCCCGCTACTACTGGGACGAGAAGCTGCCACGCATGGAGGATTCCTTCCGCGACATGATCCTGCGCTGGGGGATTCCTGAAAAAATTTACCTGGACAACGGAAATGTATACATCGCCCGCCAATTCGCATGGGTCCTTTCGCAACTGGGCATCAGGAAGATCCATCACCCGCCCTACCACGCCTGGTGTAAGGGCAAAGTTGAAGCCGTCATGAAGACGGTGAAGCTGGATTTCCAGGCCGAAGCCGAACGGGCAGGATTCCTGACGCTCGAAGAACTGAACACGGCCCTGTGGGCCTGGATCGATGTCGAATACAACCGCCGCATCCATTCCACCACTGGACAGGCACCCGCGGAGCGCTTTTCGGCCTCACTGGAATCCCGCGCAGCCGCTGGCAATCATCGACGGGTCACCGATCTGGCTTGGTTCAACGCGCTCTTCCTGCTGCGGGAATCACGTACCGTCACCAAGTACGGGACCGTCAAGCTGTGCGCCAACGCCTATTCGATACCGGGGCTGCGTCCCCGCAGCGTCGTCGAGATCCGCTACGATCCTTTCGACCTGAAAAAAGTGTACCGTTTCGAAAACGGTTCCTGCGTCCAGACGCTTGAGGTCAAAGACCTTGTGAACGAACGGGCTCCCGCCCTGCCGCAGGAATCGGATGCTCCAGTCTCCGAGGTCTCTGCGGATGCCGCCCGCTACTTTTCCCGCCTGCGCGATCGCCACGCCGAAGCCGCGGCTTCGAAAAGCTCGCCCGCCTATTCGCTCCTGAGGAAGAGTGCGCCATGAAAGACACGATCCTGAATTTCTACGGCCTGAAGCTGCTGCCCTTCGGCAAGGAGATTGCTTCTACAGAACTTTTCAGGACCCGGATCCTGGACGACGCGATCGCGATGCTGCTGCTCGGCATGGAGGGAGAGGACCTGCTGCTCCTCACCGGTTCCATCGGCTGCGGTAAATCCGTCATCATCCGAGCGGCGATGGCGGCCGTCGACCAGAACCGGTACCTACCGATCTACCTGCGCGGATGCCCCATGAGGGAAGCGGACCTGTACAAGCTGATCCTCGTAGAACTCAAGATCGAGGCTCCCCGTTCGCTCACCCGCGCCCGCCTCGCGTTCACCAATGCTATTTCAAGTCTTTCCCGCAAACCCGTCGTATTCCTTGACGACGCCCAGGATGTCGGTCAGGAAGCGTTGCTCGCGCTGAAGGCCATGGTCAACTTCTCCCAGGACTCAAAATCGCTCATCACCATGATCCTCACGGGCCAGCCGGAACTGCGGACGCTATTGAGCTATTCCCACTTCCTGGCGCTCAGGCAACGGATCAAGCTGGACATGCACCTGTCGGGCATGGACCTCGCCGAGACCTGCGCGTACATCGATCATGGTCTGAAGATAGCCGGTCGGCCTACACCGCTTTTCTCGGATTCGGCAAAGATGGAACTATTCAAGAGGTCAGGCGGAATTGCCCGGCAGGTCAATTCGCTGTGTTACCGATCCATCGTTGAAGGTGCCATTCAACATCGTGAGATCATCGATTCCAACGATCTGCCGGAATCCTGATCGGTCAACACGCTACACTTCCATCGGCAACCGGGAGAAGTTCTCCCGGTTGCCTTCATCCGTTTCCGGTGGTTGTCAAAGGTATTTCCGGTGGAAACCGATACCGTTTCCGTATGTCAACATGCGGAAACTACAGCAGTCAAGTTTGGGAAAGTACGAGTGTCATGAGGTGGAAATCGAAGGTGGCAGGGAACAGCAGACAAGCGAACATCATCCTGTACCGTATGAGCCCAATCGTCCTGATTTCGCGTTACTACTCCGTCAGCAAGGTTGATCTGGACCATTGCGGAGGTAAGCTTGACCTCTTCTTGTTCATGTAAAGAAGACATCCAGCGGCATGACATAGCAAAGGTGTTATTCATTAATTTTTTGCCAATTTAGTCAAGTCAAACAGATCTTCCGGGTTTACTAAAATGCGGCGCTTTGGATTAAATTCGGTTCGCTTCTTGATCATGCTACAATACTACACAAAAATAAAACATAATCAAATGGCGAGAAATTCGATTGTGCCAAGTCAAGGTCATGGTAAGAGGAAGCCCCCTATAACCGCTATCAGGTACTCTTTTACCACTAACCCCTGTTAAAAAAGCCGGACTCAATCACTTGGGTCCGGCCTGGGGTGCTTGGTCAATGACTGGTCAGCGCTTGGTGTAGTTGGCGTCTATCCAGTTGCGGT
>JAXMLA010000142.1:0-9950 GCA_034370465.1 Desulfuromonadales bacterium | reverse complement strand
ACATCCGTCGCGCCGAGATGGTCGGGCCGCAGGTCGGTAAAGATTTGCGCTATAAAGGGATGATGGCGATCGTCTATTCGATTATCGGCATGCTCATTTACATCACTTTTCGCTTCGAGTTCCGTTTCGGGGTTGGGGTGGTCATCGCTCTTTTTCATGATGTGCTGATTACCCTGGCGTTCTTTTCGGTCTTCAATAAAGAGATTGACTTGACGGTCGTTGCCGCTTTTTTGACGATTGTCGGCTATTCGGTGAACGATTCGGTCATCATCTGTGACCGTATCCGTGAAAATATGACCCGGCATGTTGGTCACAAGCTCGACTGGATCATCAATCGCAGCCTTAACGATACCTTGTCCCGCACGGTCATGACCTCAGGGATTACCCTCCTCAGCGTCCTGGCTCTCTATCTTTTCGGTGGGGACGTTCTCAGCAACTTTGCCCTGGCCATGATTATCGGCATCGTCGTTGGCACCCATTCATCGATCTTTGTCGCTGCACCGGTCATCCTCTATTTTGACAAGGATAAAGATAAAGACGCCGTCGTCCCCGCGGCTGTTAATACCTAATTCAAGGAGCCTACATACATGAAGAATAAGGATACGGTTCTCTTTGTCGTTGTTGCCCTCATCGTCGGTCTGCTTGTCGGTGTTATCGTTAGTAAAGGCAAGAATAAAAGCTCGTCAGCGCCGTCGATCGCCGCGCCGCAGGGCGGAGCGCCGGTGAACGCCCAGCAAACGATCAAGATGCTGGAAAATCTGGTTGCCAACGATCCGCAAAATCGCAAGGCCTGGGTAGAACTGGGTAATATGTACTTCGATTCCCAGATGCCGGCTAAATCGATCGATGCTTACGCCAAGGCGCTAGAACTCGATCCTAACGACCCCAATGTGTTGACCGATCAGGGGGTCATGTATCGTCAACTCGGCTGGTTTGACAAAGCGATCGAAAATTTTACTAAAGCAAATAACGTCGATCCCCGGCATGTGCAGAGTCTCTTTAATGCCGGCATCGTTTATCGTCACGACCTGCAGGATTATGTCAAGGCGACCGAAGTCTGGAAAAGATATCTCGAGGTCAATCCGACCGGCGAGACAGCCGACCGGATTCGCGAAGAGATTCGGCAGATGGAGTCGCAACCGGTGATCCCCGCCGGTCAGATGCGCGTGCCGCCGCAAGTCAAATAATGTTCCCCCTCAAAGGCGGGCCGGGTTCTTCCCGGCCCGCCTCTTCGCAGGTACAGTGATGTGGCGCCTCCTTTTTTTCCTCCTCCTCTTTTTTTGTCTCGTTTCCTGCCACCCTTTGGCTCCAGCACGTCTCATCTCGACGGAGATCTCCGCTAACGAACTTTGGCGCGGCCGCATCGAGATCGATGGTGATGTCGTCATTGCCGAAAATGCCAGCGTCCGCATCGCACCCGGGACGCAAATCATTTTTCTCCCCCCCTCAGCGGGAAAAGATCGCCTGACCGATCACCCCCACTTTGTCGGCAGTGAACTGATCGTACGCGGCCGCCTCCTCGCCGAAGGGACAGCAGCTGCGCCGATTACCTTCCGTGCTCTTGATCCGGCGGCCCCGGCCGGGAGCTGGGGGGCGATCAATCTCGTGCAGTCGGCCGGGAGTCGCTTTACGCATTGCCGCTTTACTCAGGCAGACAGTGCTCTCCACAGCCAGGAAGCGGACGTTGAGGTTGCCTGTTCGACCTTTAGCCGTAATCTGGTCGGCGTCCGTTTTCACAGCAGCCGGATCAAGGTGACGAACAACATCTTTCACAATAACGGCACAGCCATCCGTTTTCATTTCGGCGCGCCGGTGATCGAAGGCAACCTTTTGACGGAAAATGACAAGGGGCTCTTTGTCACCTCCTTCCCCCGTGACTACCGGATTTCCGGAAATGTGATCATGGCCAGTCGCGAGTTTCAGGTTGTCCTTGGTGAAGAAGTGCCGGAGGATCTCCAGCTGTCAGGGAATTACTGGGGAAGCACTGACCCAAAGGAGATCCGCAGTCACTTCTTTGACGGCCAGGGAACGGATTATCTCGGCATCGTCCGTTTCGAACCCTTCCTCTCCACCCCGCCGCCGGCGCCAGAGACCTCGTGCAAACCGTAACCGAGCGGCGTTGGCAAGAGCGTAGCAGCTCTCCTGATCCTTCTTTTCTTCAGGAGTTGACCCGTACACTTCAGGTCGATCGTTTGACCGCCCATCTCCTTGCCCAACGGGGTGGCGCAGATCTGACTGCTGCCCGCGATTTTCTTGATCCCCGATTACAGCAGCTCCCGGATCCCTTCCTGATCGGGGAGATGGAAACGGCAGTCAATCGTCTCGTCGCGGCTATCCAGGGGGGCGAGAAGATCGCCATTCATGGCGATTACGATGTCGATGGCATTAGTGGCACTGCCCTCCTCGTCGAAGGCTTGCGCTCTTTCGGGGCCGAAGTCGATTACTTTATCCCGCTGCGGCTGCGCGATGGCTACGGCCTTTCCGCAGATCATCTCCGCCAGGCCTTTGCGGCCGGTGCCCGGGTTGCAGTCTCCGTCGATTGCGGCATCTCGGCCGTTGACGAGGCCGAGGTTGCCCTGCAACTCGGTCTCGATCTGATTATTACTGATCACCATCAACCCCCCGCCATCCTCCCGGCCGCCTGCGCCATCGTCAACCCCCATCTTGCGGATTCCATTTATCCGGATAAAGAGCTCGCCGGTGTCGGCGTGGCGTTTATGCTCCTCATCGCGCTGCGCAGTCGATTGCGGAGCGTTGGTGCCTTTGCAGTCAAGCCGGAGCCCGATCTCCGTTACAGTCTCGATCTCGTCGCCCTCGGGACGATCGCCGATGTTGTGCCGCTGCGGGGCGTCAACCGGATCTTGACCCGCATCGGCCTCGGCATCATCAATCAAGGTCGCCGTCCCGGCTTGAAGGCCCTTGCCGCTGCGGCCGGCATTCGTCAGGTTACCTGCGGCAATGTCGCTTTCAGTCTGGCGCCCCGCCTCAATGCCGCCGGCCGGCTCGAAGATGCCAATCTCGGTGTCGAGCTGTTGCTTTGTAGTAAGGAAGGACGGGCGGCCGAGTTGGCCGCATTGCTCGACGGTTTTAATCGCGAGCGGCAAGGGGTGGAACAGCAGGTTCTCGCTGAAGCGATTGCCCAGGTGGAGGCAGGGAAGGGGGGCGAATTTTCCATTGTCCTTGCTGGTGAGGGGTGGCATCCCGGCGTTATCGGCATCGTCGCCAGTCGTCTGGTCGAGCGCTACCATCGGCCGACGGTGCTGATTGCGGTCGATGGTGAAAAGGGGAAAGGGTCGGCGCGGTCGATTCGCGGTCTCCATCTTTACCAAACCTTGCAAAGTTGCGCCGCCGATCTTGACGGTTACGGCGGCCATGCCTTTGCCGCCGGTCTTTCGATCGCTGTCGAGCGCATCGACGCCTTTGTTGCCGCTTTTGAGCAGGCATCTGCGAGTGTCCTGAGTGCCGACGATCTCCTCCCCGTCCTTCTTTATGATGGTGAAGTTTTGATCGAAGATCTCTCCCTGTCGATTTTCGCCGACCTCCAGCGCCTCAGCCCCTTTGGTGCCGGCAATCCTGAACCGCTCTTTCTTTTACGCAACGCCCGGGCCCAGCAAGTCACTCCCTGCGGTACCGGTCACCTCAAGTTCTCCATCCGCCAAGGGGGCTTCTCTCTCCCCTGTATCGCCTTTGCTTTCCCGCCGCACTGGGCCGAATTTCTCCCCGGCGAGATCGATCTTTTGGTCACGCTTCAGAGTAATGAGTGGAAAGATCGGGTTTCGCTGCAACTGCGCATTAAAGATATCCGTCCTGCACAGGATCCCTAGAATCGATAGGCCAGAAAGGAGCGTCATGAGACGCACCCCAGGAGGCCCATCAAAGCAAAAAACCCGGGCCGAAGCCCGGGCTGAATCAAGACATGATAGTTTCAGGTGTCAAAGGGAAAAGGGAATAGGGGCGTCTACCGTGACATCGGCATTGGCGTCCACTTCTCCCTGTAGATAAGGACTGTCGGCAGGAACCCACCCCTGCGCATCAGCTTGAGGATCGGTCAGCCAGAATTTGCTGTAATCGGCGCCGTGGCAGTTACTGCAGGCGGCAGTGATCGGTGTCGACCGGGCGATGGTGTGCGGTGTTGCATACTTCCAGGTTGGCAGGGAACCCATGTCGTCGGTTATGGGATCACTGTCGGTCGGTGGAATGATTCCATTGACGACATTAACTCCTGTGTACTGAAACACATCCTTGTCTACCGGCACGTGGCGGAGCACGGAATACTGTTTCCTGCCGGGTTCCCCGAAGCGCGGATTGTTGCCGACCCGGAATGAAATCAGGCCGTCTGGCACCGCGGCGGGATCGACTACCTTGCGGGCGGCGAGGGTCGGATCTTCACCGTTGATCCGGAAGAAGCCGAGTCCCTCGGCGGTCACATCAGTGTGACAGCTGAAGCAGTTCTTGTAAGGCAGCGCATGGCAGACCTGGCAGTCCATGGACCCCAGGTGCGCCGTGGTATGCAAGGATATGCCGGCAAAGGCCGTATCCGTTGCGCCGCCATGGCAGTCGATGCACTGGGGTGCGCTCGTTACATCGAAGCGATCGCCTTGGTCGGGCAGCGGATGACCGACCCCGTGCATTTCATCGCCGTTATGACAGTTCATGCAGGTCAGCCCCGCCGTTTTGTGCACGTCGGGAACCAGTTGGAAAGTGCCGCCCCAGGGGCTGTCCGTCGCAAAGGCGACCTTATTGCGGGCAAGCAGGGCATTGTTCAGGCCGTAATATTCATCCTTGACCCGGGATCCGTGGCAGGCGGTGCAGTTGTTGTCCATGGAGGGCGTCTTGTTGAAGCCGTGGCCGCTGATCAGGCCGCCGCCGGCGGTGGCCGGAACGGAGATATGGCACTGGCCGCAGGCAGTGGCCGCGGATGCGCCGGTTCTTATAGCGGTGTGGCATTTGGTGCACTGCTGCTCGAAACGCGTGGCAGAAGTGGGATCGCTCATGTCGAAGCCGCGCTCCATGAGGATCGTGTTGTAGCCGCCCAGGGTGGTATGCAGGCCGGCGGCCGAATTGGTGACAATGGCGGAATGGCAGCTGCTGCAGGTTTCTGCCGTAGCGGTCGCGACAAAACCGCTCGCATGGGCTGCTGCACGGGAATTGGCGGAAACTACGCCGCCATGGCAGCTGGTGCAGTCGCGTCCGGCATGGACGCTGTTGTTGGTGAGGATGGAAGGATACTGCTCGACGGAACCGTTAAAGATCCAGAATTTTTTTGACGCCGGCACGGGCGCCACAGAACCGCCTCAGCCTTCACCTTCTGAGGGTGGCGCCACCGCCGCTATCGGCGGATTTGCGACCTCGCGATCATAGAAAACTGCCGTGAGGCTGGAGTGACACTCGACGCAACCGGTCGGCGGCACGTAATCGGCGAGACTGCTCAAATCGGCGGCACCGCCATCGTTGAGGGGAAAGTCCCAGGCCTTAAACAGATCGAAATTCAACAGCTGACCCGAGGCAATGACGGGATTGGTGCTCCAGCCGTTGATCCCGTAGAGGAGGTTTTTGGCCTGATATCCGAGAATCCCCAACGCCATGGTGCTTAGCGAACCGGTGTGGCCGGTGTAACAGTAGGCGACGACCGGCTTGGTCGGGTCGATGAGCGCGGAATTGCTCAAAACCGCCACCTTCTGGTAGGCGATGTTGATCGCGCCGGGAACATGTCCGCGGGCAAAATCAACAGCGCTACGGACGCTTACGACCTGGGGATCGTTAGCAGCGTTGCCGTCTTCCAGGTTGGTCGCCAGCGCCGAGGGGTAGACCTGGAGATCGAACTGGGTCGGAACGGAATTCAGGTAGTTTTTCGCCCGGACAATAATCTTTTCGACAACCGTATCCACCGTGGCCGTAAAGGCGCTGAAAGCGGGATAGACGTCGGTAGGCGTTCCGGCGGCTGGTCCGGGTTGAGTCGCTTTTTCCACGACCACACCGGCCGCTTTGGCATCGTCGAAGCGGGTGCCGGCAGGGACGAGATCCCGGCGGAAAGACCAGGAAGTCATTCCCTGGAAGAGGCTGGTCGATTTGGGATAGGGGGGCGCGGTCTTGGCATCCAGCGCTGCCTTCTGGGCGGCCGGATCGGCAATCCGCACCACGTTGATCAGCAGACTGGCCATATTGCCATCGTTGCCCCAGTAGGAGGCGACCACGACTTCACGGTCGGACGGGATGCCGGAGGTTCCGTCGAGAAGCGCTTGGGGCAGACTCTGCAGAGGGATATTAACGGCTCCCGGGATATGACCGGCTGCAAAATCCGCAGGCTCACGGGTGTCGAGGATGAAGGGATCGGGTGTGGTGGCGGTGTCGTCGAAAAGGACTTTGGCCAGAGCATCGGGGTTCGTGGTGTTGTACCCAAGGGCCAGAACCGAATCGAGGCGCGCAGCAATTTCGGTCAGATCTGTGCCCGGGGTGGCACTGGTCCCGCTCACCTGCCCACCGTTATCTATATTTACCGGCGGGGGAGAGGGATTGTCATTGTCGCTATCGCAGCCCGCGGCCAAAAGAGCCGCGCTGCAAATAGCGACAAGCATGCAGTGATACATTCGTCGTCGAATCATGACTAACCTCCAATCGAGTTAGAGAACTGCTCTTCACGAATTTTAACTTCCGCTGTTCACCCGTCGTTCACCTCCTTCCTGGATGTATGCGGGAGGGGGGAGGGACTCCCCCAAAACCTCACTAAGATTAATACTTTTTATACATTAACACCCTTACTGGACAAATCAACACGAACGCGGGAATAAACAGAATTTGAATTCCAAGAAACGCACACAAAAAAAGGCTTAGCTCTTTACAGCGCTAAGCCTTTGTCATTTTAGAGTCCAAGCAGTTGCGTTGAGATTCCAGTACAACGCTTTTGGTCAGCTAAGATATTTTGGAGATCTGCCAGGCAACCCGTTCGTCGCCACGGCGCAAGGTGTATTTTAGTGCATCGAAGTGTTCGAGTAGCGACTGTGTCTGCTTGCGGGCACTGCCGATGCGATCTCGAAACTCGGCCAGGGTCAATGTCGATTTGGCACTAAAATGTTCGCACAGCGCCTCTAGTGCCGCTCGGTAGGCATCGCGGTGAAAAATCATCTCGTCAGAAAGCCGGACCAGGTCACCCCGGTTAAACAGAAAGGCCAGGCAGACGTCGATCGATTCCACCGGTACTGGCAGTGTCCCGAGCATCTCGTTGCGGTTGTTGGCCCGGGTGTGAGCCTGGTGGTAGATCTCGACGATCTGTTCGATCAGCCGCTGTTGCGCCTCGGAGGGGCGCGGCACAAAATCGGGAAGGGCGATTTGATCGCCACGCTGCTCCAGCTTTCCGGCGGCAACCAGACTGGCAAGGAACTCCTCGAAGGCTTTCGGGGCGACCTTGCCGGGAAGCGCCCCTTTCAACGTGGCATGCGGGAGTCCCGGCAGCAGCGGCTGGTGGCGATGACAATCGTCCACCGCCTCAAGGAGGAGCCGTTCCCAATGCCGCGCCGTCACTTCTGTCAACCACTGGTCGCCGATCCGCCGGACCTGTCCGGCCGCTGCTAAAGCGTCAAGGTGATGAGCGACCCGCTCCCGTCCCAGTCCGGAACCCTGCTCAAGATCTTTGGCGCGGGCACAGACCAGTTCGCTGATTTTCTGCAGTAAAAAGGCTCTCTCTCCCGATTCTAACTCTTCGAGGGACTGGATCACATCCGGACGGAAGCGACGATGACGTGCCGGCGCGGGGTCGACGATCTGCCCCCCTCCGATCGTGCTCATCGGCGAGTAGGAGCGGATGATGAAGCGATCCTGACGATGGGCGACCAGCGGCTGGTCAAACTGGATCTGGGTGAGGACGCTCTCGCCGGGCAATAGCTTGTCGCGGTCGAGAAGGACGACTTTGGCAGTGGTCCTGGCTGTGCCGAGATGTAAGTGTACCGGATCGCGGAATTTGAGGGCCTTGCCAGCTTCCTTGTTAAGGGTGAGACGCGCGTCGACCCGCGTCGTCAACTTAAAGAATCCGGGAGTGGCCAACACGGCGCCGCGCTGCAGGTCGGCCCGCTCGAAGCCGACCAGATTCACCGCCACCCTCTGCCCGGCACGGGCGCTATCCGCTTTCATGCCGTGCACCTGCAACTCTCTCACCCGCACAATTTCGCCTGGTGGCAGAACCTCGACCAGGTCACCGACCTTGAGCTTTCCCGAGAGTAACGTTCCCGTGACCACAGTCCCGAAGCCGCTGATCGTGAAATGACGGTCGATCGGCAGACGGGCGGGTCCGTCCTCGTCGCGCGGCGGCAGTTCCGTCAAGATCCGTTGAATGGTCGCCAGCAAGTCCGGAATGCCGTCGCCGGTAAAGGCCGAAACCCGGCAAGCCGGCGCCTCGGCCAGGAAGGTACCGGCCACCTCTTCGCGGATCTCCTCTTCGACGATATCGAGCCAGTCAGCTTCGGCCAGATCGCACTTGGTCAGGACCAGGATGCCGCGCGGTATGCGCAGGAGTTTGAGGATCTGCAAGTGTTCGCGGGTCTGGGGCATGACTCCTTCGTTGACGTCGACCACGAGCAGGACCAGGTCAATGCCGCCGATCCCGGCGAGCATATTGTGGATGAAACGCTCATGTCCCGGTACATCGACCACGCCGACGATGATCCCTTCGGGCAAGGTGAGCGGGGCAAAACCGAGATCGATGGAGATGCCGCGCTCTTTCTCCTCGCGCAGTCGGTCGGTGTCGATTCCCGTCAGACGCCGGATCAATGCCGTCTTGCCGTGATCGACGTGACCGGCCGTGCCGATGATGTGAAAACGGGGGGCGGTCACGGAGCAATCCCTCCAGGCGTCCCTTTGTCAGTAATGTCTTCATTCTCCGCCAGCGCCTCTCCCAGCGCGGCGACAAGCTGATTATCCTCCTCCGGCAGCAGAGTGCGGGGATCGAGGAGCAGTCGGTCGTCCTGAATCCGGCCAATCACAGGAGGTGTCCCCTGGCGCAGGCGTTCGCTCAGGTGCTGCAAGGAGAGCCGGCAGGGAGAGACGGCGATGGCAAAACCGGGGAGTTCGGCCAGCGGCATGGCCCCACCTCCGACCGTAGCCGTCGCTGCGACAATTTCCAGTACGCCCCTTTCCCTGACTGCCGCTTGCAGCGCTGGCAGCAGTTCCCGGCAGCGGCCCTGCAATTCGTCCGGCGAGATGGCGAGCATGCGCAGTGTCGGCACCTCGCGTAGCGCCTGTTGTGGATCGAGATAGAGGCGTAAGGTCGCCTCCAGAGCTGCCAGCGTCATCTTGTCGAGACGCAGGGCTCTGGCGAGCGGATGTTTCTTGAGTCGGGAAATGAATTCCTTGCGTCCGGCGATCAGTCCGGCTTGCGGACCACCCAGGAGCTTGTCGCCGCTGAAGGTCACCAGATCGATGCCGGCGGCCAGTGACATGCGCACCGTCGGTTCACGGGGCAGACCAAGGGACGTAAGATCGTGCAGCAAGCCGCTGCCTAAATCCTCCAGTACCGGAATGCCACGTTCATGCCCCAGTTCCGCCAACTCCTCGCCAGAGACCGCTGCCGTGAAGCCAAGAATCCGGTAGTTGCTGGTGTGAACCTTGAGGATCAGGGCGGTCTCCGGCCCGATCGCCTGCTGGTAATCGTTGAGGTGGGTCTTGTTGGTGGCGCCGACCTCGACCAGTTTCACTCCGCCGGCGGCCATGATCTCGGGGATACGGAAAGAGCCGCCGATCTCTATGAGTTCACCCCGCGAGACCAGGGCGCTCTTCCCCCCGGCCAGGGCCGAGAGGCACAGCAGTACGGCGCCGGCATTGTTGTTCACAGCCAGCGCAGCCTCAGCCCCTGTCAGTCGGCAGATTAGTTCCTCAACATGGACATGTCGTTCGCCGCGGCGACCTTGCGCGAGGTCGTATTCTAACGTCGAATAGCCGCGTGCAACATCGACAACCGCCTG
>JAXMLA010000141.1:0-6837 GCA_034370465.1 Desulfuromonadales bacterium | reverse complement strand
TGCGATCAGGAGTCGCTCTTCTTCGTCTCCTCGAACTTGCCGAAGGCGAGATCGAAGATCTCCAGCAACTCCAGGTTCTGCTTTGAGAGCATCATCGCATTGCCGACGATCGCGTAGTACAGGATGCTGAGGCGGGTCTTGGAAGAATTGTCGGCAATCCTCGCCACCTGCCGGTTGTTCAGTTCGGCAGCCAGAGCCCGCAATTGAGTATCTTTCTCCCGGAGACGTTGCAGATTGGCCGTCTGTTTACGGCTGAAGGTCTCTTCCACTTCGAGGAGGATTTCCCGTAACAGTTGGCGAACCTCCTCCAACTCTGTAATCTGCACCGGCAGCAGCCCTTTATGGTGGTTGCCGACGTGAGTGTAGGCCCGCAGGACGATATCGCGGTGGCCATCGGTAATTTTCTGCAAGCGGCGGATGGTCTGGGCATATTTGTGTGAAACGGCCAGTCCTTTCTGGTCGAGAAGGCGCATCGCCTTGAAGACATTGGCGATGATGATATTCGACCACTGCTGCGCCCTGTTCAGTTTTTTGCGCTCGACTCCGAGGCGGTCATGGTCGAGGCGAAAGAGGGCATTGAGAGTCGTGTCGAGGGATTCCCGGGTCTCCTTCAGCAACAGACTCATGTGCTCAAAGGTCGTTTCCACACTTTCCCGGGGATTTTCGACTGATTTAAGGTTAAAGATCTTTTCCTGCAGCGCCTCTTTCTCCATGCTCTGATGCTTGCGGTGGGCATTCCAGATCAACACTCCGGCGAGGAGGAGGAGAAAAACTACCCCAAAGGCCTGGCCATAGAAGATGATCGCGGCAAAGAGGGCGGCAGAGGTAAAGGCGATGACCGCGGTCAAAAACCAGCCGCCGATGACGGTCAAAACGCCGGTGATGCGGTAGACAGCACTTTCCCGGCCCCAGGCCTGGTCGGCAAAGGAACTCCCCATCGCGACCATGAAGGTGACATAGGTGGTAGAGAGGGGGAGTTTGTAGGAAGTCGCGTAGGAAATAACAGCGCTGGCCACCATCAGGTTGACCGAAGCCCGCAGCAGATCGAAGGAGGGCTTCTTCTCCCCGGTCAATTCGCCTTGACCGGCTGCCGGATTGAGGCGGCGGCTGACAACCAGGCGCAGCCCTTTCGGAACGATCAATCTGGCGGTTTCAAAGACGTTCAGGACCAGGCGGACAATGGCCCGGGATAAAAAGATCGATTCGAAACGTTCGTTCCCTTCATCCTGCTGGCTGAGGCTGAGCTCGGTTTCAGTGACCGTTTTCGCCTTCTTCGACAGCCACAGAGTGACGACCATGATGACCCCGGCGAGGAGGAGATAGAGGGTCTCGGTCTGCACTTTGCTGCTCAGCGCCCCCATGGTGACGGTCAGGGGATCGGTTGTCGCCATCGCCGTCTTGAAGGCTGCGATGCCGGCGAGGGGGACGCCGATGAAGTTGACCAGGTCATTGGCGGCAAAGGCCATGGCCAGGGCGAAGGTGCCGATCAGGACGATCGGTTTAAGGATATTGAACTTGAGCAACTGCAGAACCTGCAGGAGGACGACCGCGGCCGCAAAGATCAACAACAGGAAGAGGGGGGTATGGGCATTAATCCAGTCGATATTCTCTTTGCTGATAAAGGATGCGCCCTTGGCCCCTTTGACCAGAATAAAATAGGTGATCGAGGTCAGGGCCAAACCGCCCCAGAGTGCACCGTAGCGCCGGATCCTCTTTTGGTAATCGAAGGTAAAGAGGAGACGGGTCAGGAACTGGATGACGGCGCCGCAGACAAAGGAGATTGCCACCGAGAGCAGAATCCCCATGATAATGGTGATCGCACTCGACGAGTTGATATAACGAGCAATGGTGGTCAGGCTGTCGCCGGACTGCATGATCTTGAGGAAGGAGACCGCCACCGCCGCGCCGAGGAGTTCAAAGACGACCGAGACGGTGGTGGAAGTCGGTAATCCGTAGGTGTTGAAGAGATCGAGGAGGATGATGTCGGTGATCATGACCGCCAGAAAGATGGTCAAGAGCTCCGGCATGGTGAAGAATTCTGGATGAAAGATCCCTTTACGCGCCACCTCCATCATGCCGCTGGAGAAGGTGACCCCCGCCATGATCCCGAGGCTGGCGATAAACATGATCGTCGCCCGCGGCGCCACGCGTGAGCCGATCGACGAGTTGAGGAAGTTGACGGCATCGTTGCTGACTCCGACCATAATGTCGAAGACAGCAATAATCACGAGGATGCCGACCCCGATCAGGAGAAGTTCTGTGCTCATGCTGCGAAGGTCCTTTCCGACTCTGTGCCCGGACTTAAGAGGCCGGTGATGATGCGGTAATGTTCCAAAGAGAATTATGGCGATGGTGTTAGCGCAAAACCGAAACAAAGGTCAAGGGGATTGTCTGCGCGCAGGGGTGGTGACGAATGTCGGGCGGCAGAAGATGATGCTCTCAGTAAAGAGAGGTTGAGACCGGGTCGCAGGAGTCGGCCGCGACGTTTTAATTAAAAAGCAGGGCCAGATTCACAAAGGCTTCGTTCGTGTCTCCGGTGAAATCGTCTGAAAACCAACCCTCAGACATTTCGCCTGTCAGAGCGGTCCTTCTTACCCCGGCCGAGAGACTCATTCCGACGTTACTTGCTGTTCTGATGTTGGTCCCGACGACCGCCCCGAGACCAAACATCGCACCGTCCACTTCCAGAGGATCAAAATCATCTGTTTCGCCACTCATGAAGCCGACCCGGATTTGCGGACCAATCCAGAAGGTTGCTGTATCCGATTTCGTCAGGATGAAAGCAAAGATGTTGTCGAAGACCAGCGCCCCGGTTTCCAATGTGACTCCACGATCCTTATAATCATGACTTTCCAGGGCAATGTTGAGACGATAAGAAAAATTCCCATATTCGGCATAAGGATTTGAATCGTAGACAAAGCCGATATTGGCATAGCCGGTATCGACGTCGGTATCAAAAATAATCGCGTTTTCATCAAAATTCCCACTCCCGCCACCAAGTTCCAGAGAAACACCGACTGCTGAATAGGCGCTCATCGGCATGAGAAATAACAACAGAAGGAACAATAGACTGATTCTGGGCATGTGAAATACCTCCGAGTTATTAAAATTGTTTATCGCTGCCGAGGGATTATTCCCGTCGATGCTTTCTGCGATCCGTCTGTATTTATGGAAGACGGCTCACAGTACAAGAATAGTATAGCAGCTCATTTTTTTCTATGTAGCAGGCGTGCTGATGAAATAAATCAGTATTGTAGGTCGGGTTAGTTAGTAGGTCGGGTTAGTTAGTAGGTCGGGTTAGCGCAGCGTAACCCGACACAGTGTCACTCCTGCCCGATATCCGCAAAATCAATCCCCGTTCCGCCCCAATCCGTCGGATAAAACCCTTTCTCGACATAGCGGTGAAAACTCGAATGCACCCAGTCGCCGACGTCGCCAACCAAGCCGTGCTTGACCGGATTGTAATGAATATAATCGATGTGCCGAGAGAAATCGGCTTCGTCCCGCAAGGCATGTTCCCAGAAACGTTGCTGCCAGAGCATCTGCGCTCCCTTGACCGTGCGGGCAGAGTGAGGAGTCGGCCGTAACGCCGGCTCGTAATGTTTGGTAAACCAGGTCTTGATCAGACGCCAGCGGGTGGAGAAGTCGACGTCTTCCGGGGGGAGGGTCCAGATGCAATGGAGGTGATCGGGGAGGATAACGATGGCGTCGATGGTGAAGGGGCGGGCTGTTTGGACGGTTCGGAAGGCGTTGCGGAGTAGGTCGATGGCTGTGGGTGTTGTCAGGAGGGGGCGACGCCGCTCGGTGACAACGGTGAAGAAGTATGATCCGCCGGGGATGAAGGCGCGTCGGTATTTCATTGGGGAGGCCTTGAATTGGGTGCGGAGAGAGACGTAGGTCGGGTTAGCGTAGCGTAACCCGACATCTTCGCTACCGGACTTTACCTGCTTTTAGAGTTTTGCACAAATTTCCAGAGTCAAAGGCTGGTCTCCGGCCATTGACTTTGTTTTACGAATCCGCTCTAATGCCGGCCATTGAAGGGGGTGCTCGTCGGGGGCTGGCACTGTTTGCGTACATTTTCACGCCGTCCTGGTATCGACCAAGGCGGCGTTTTTTGTCCGCGGGCGCGAGGGGGGGGGAAGATTCAACTTTACGTACAAATATATTTGGATGCCAAAAATAAAACGACACCACCTGTCATAGACAAAGCGGATACTGGCAGCGCTTTCAGAAAAATCCGCTTTTCAGGTGAATCGCATGGTGAGACCAAGAACAAGGATGCAGAGATGACGAACGGAAATCACGACACGCTGGTTTATCGACTGGCGCAGATACTGGTCAAGCTGAACCAGGGCGAGAAGCTCGATCCTCTGGCGCTGGCCGATGAATTCGGTGTTAATCTGCGCACCATCCAGCGCGATCTCAACGTGCGCTTCGCTTATCTCCCCCTGCAAAAGAACGACGGACGCTACCATCTCGATCCCGCCTTTCTCGGCAAACTCAATACCCGCGACATCGAGCGCTTCGCCGGCCTGGCCGGTGTGCGCGGCCTCTTTCCGATGCTCTCCGACGATTTCCTCCGTGATATTTTTGATAGCCGTATTCAGTCGGCGCTGCTGGTCAAGGGGCACAACTACGAGAATCTCGCCGGCAAGGAAGAACTTTTTCGCCAAATGGAACAGGCCATCGTTGCGCGGCGTCATCTCTCCTTCGATTACAAAAAGGACGAAGGGCTCAAATCTTACCGTGACTTTGCCCCCTTCAAGCTGATCAATCACAAGGGCATCTGGTATCTCGTCGCCCGTGACGGCGACAAGCTCAAGTCTTTCGCCTTCGCCAAGATCGGACAGCTGTGCCTGCTCGACTCTCACTTTGCCCCCGATCTGGAGATCGAGCGGAAGTTGAAAGAGGAGGATGGTATCTGGTTGAGTGATGAGAAGAAGGAGATTGTCTTCAAAGTTGCCCGCGAGGTTGCCGGCTACTTCAAGCGCCGCAAGCTGATTGCCAATCAGGTCATCGAAAAGGAGTTGGAAGATGGCGGCCTTATCGTCTCGGCCAAGGTTGGGCATGTGAATCAGGTGTTACCGATCGTCCGTTACTGGATTCCGCATATCCGCATTATCAGTCCGGAGGGGTTGCAGGAGGAGATGGAGCGGGAGTTGCGCGGGTATGTGGAGCGGGTTGGATGTTGAGATTTCAATACATTGAAGTGCACGAAAGGGTATCAAAATGGAAATTATAGGTGCGTTGATTGCCTTTTTTGTCGGGCTCTGGGTCTTTTCTGATGCCAGGTCGAGAGGCAAAAGTAATGGCGTTGCCTTCCTCTGGCTTTTGGGGACGTGGATTATCTTGATCGTCTTCCTGCCGCTCTGGCTGTTTGTTCGGCCGAGGAAGCCTTTTGAGGTTTCAGTCGTCGATAAGCCGACGATGTGCGTTAGCTGTGGGAAGTATTATGAGGGGTCGCCGGCTTTTTGTCCGAATTGCGGGGCGTCGCTAAGGAGTTGATGTTGGGGGCGTCATTCCGGTTGTGATATTGAGCATGAATACTGATGTCATTAAAAAGGAGATTCAACAAATGCGTCTATCGATGAAATTCTTGATGCTAACAGTGCTAGCCGGATTGCTGTATGGGTGTCAAACAGCAAAAGTTTTTTCACCTGCCCCTGAAGTAGCTTTTATTAAATCGCAAACCGACAACGTGCAAGACGATGTTAGCCAGTCAGGGGAGAATCAGGAGGAGAAAAAACCTTCTGCCTATGACGAGGCGATGATAATTGTGTCGGGGCTTAAGGACGATAGCTCAGCACAAGACATAGCGAACGCTTTGATTAAAATAGAAGTGATTGGTTCCTCTGCCCAAATATCGGAACAAGAACTTCTCAAGATTGCTGAAATTGAGGGAAATCTGTTATCTCTCCTGCGGGCCAAGGTGAAGATGGAGGTTTCCGCCCTTCATACGAGAGCCTTGAAATCATCTACATATCGGGAAGGTTATGAGCTGGCTCGGGACGCTGAATCAGTGGTTATGCTGTACCCGTTATCTGATTCTCTCCCCACGATAAAGGAAGCTGAGGAGTTGTCTCTCAAACAGAAAGAAGTGTTGCGCCGACTGGAGCAAATACGTCTCCAAAGGTACAACCATTGGGCGGCAAAGCAGGCGGAGAAAGCGCTGAGAGATCTACGAGAAAAAAAGAAAGGTGGCGCCGAGTCGGCTCTTGTACATCTTCGAGTCATTGAACCGAATCTGCTCGAGTCTTCGGTTGCTGCTCTTTATTCGTATTGCGTAATTGAAATTATGAAAAAGTTCGACAATGATGAGAAGGCGACTGTGGCAAAGCAGCTTACCAATCCATCAGTGACCCGGAGAAGCTTGGAGGACTTTTGATGAATATAAGTGCAGTACAAGGCTTCATCATCGCCCTCCTGTGGTGTGTTTTCTTCGGGCAAAGTTTGGAAGCGGCTTATCTCCCTTTGGGGGCGAATCAGATTAGTGGATTCTCGGCCTGGGATACGTTGCGAGAAGCTGTTGCCACGCCTACTGCCGATGGACGGCGGCCTGTATTACTTGGGGTGAATGGGAGAAACCTTGAACTTCTTCAGGATGGGATTGCGAGAAAATGGAATAAGAAGGTGCCCAATGGGTCATTATCTGTCGCAAGAGCCGAGGTGGCGAAGATAACATTTGATCGTTTAACGGTAATAACAGGGTATATGGCTGAAGCTATTTTTTTAGATAAGCATCCTGAGTGGAATTATGTTGGCAAAACTAATGCTACCCAACATGACGTATGGGCAAAGATGCCTAACCGTGAGCGCGGGTTTCCGCCGCAAACTGGT
>JAXMLA010000140.1:0-4020 GCA_034370465.1 Desulfuromonadales bacterium | reverse complement strand
ATCGAGAGCGCGCAGGACCGTGACCGCCAGGTCGCCGTAAGTCAGAGGCGCGTCAAGGTCCCACTCCGCCAGAGGCATGATCGCCGCGCGGGGTGGGGCGATCAGCTCGACATAATCGATGCTGCCGTTGGCGGGCATGGCGATCGCCAACTCCTTCATGCCGGCATTCAGGACTATTTCGCCGAGATCGACCCGGGTAAAGTTCGGGAAATTATCGTCGATCTGCCAACTCTGTCCTTCCAGCATCAAGGTGTGACCGGGCAGTCGCACGGCTGCGAAGAGGCGGTAAGTTCCGGCCTGCGGCAATAAGAAATTCATCCGCATCCGGGTCGGGGTGGAGATGGCGCTGACCCATCCCGGCCCGCTGAATTCGCCAAAAGAGGAAAAACTGTTGACGGCGACGAGATCCTCCGGGTTGCGAAAGGTTTCCGCTTCAAACCGGAAGGAGCGCCCCCCAGCCAAAAGTTCATTGTAGTCGGAATCTTGTGGCGTATCTGGAAGTCCGAAGCTGTAGCCGAGGGTGTCAACCAGATTGGTCATTAAATCGCGCTGCGTCAATGGCCGTTCCGTGGCCATGCTCGCGGTCGGAAAGATCCAAAGGGAGAAGCAGAAAAAGAGGGCCGAAATTGCTGTGGTCAGGCGCATTGAGCGGGTCTCCCGGAGAAGCTGAGGGTTGGTTGGATGGGAGAAAACTTAGCACAAGGAGCAGGGAAAAGGGAAGAAAGAGAGGCAGGATCTTTTGTCGCTTGTCCAACCGGTGATTTAGTCTGGCTAAACCTTGATAACAGGCTGAGTTGTCCGTTGACATCAAGGTTAAAAAATCGTATACAAAGTGCGCTTTTGGCAATAGTCGAGCTGTTACTTTCGGCCTTTTGTATTGCCTCGAATGTTAACCTGGACGTTGGCAGTCTTTGGCCTTGTCACGTCATATTTATCACGAAGGAGAGAGTTGATGATCGAAGCGTATCTAAAACATGAAGAAGAGCGGGCCTCGCAAGGGATTCCCGCCCTGCCGCTGACCCCCGAGCAGACGACCGAGCTGTGCAAGCTGCTCGTCGCGCCGCCGACCGGTAAAGAGGCATTCCTCCTCAATCTGCTGAAAGAGCGGATCTCTCCGGGCGTCGATCCGGCCGCCGAAGTCAAGGCGGCGTTCCTCGCCGAGATCATCAAGGGGACGAAAAGCTCTCCTTTGGTCTCCAAAGTCGATGCTGTACGCATCCTCGGCACCATGCTCGGTGGCTACAATGTCGGCCCCCTTGTCGATGCCCTCAAGGATGCCGCCCTCGCCGAAGAAGCTGCCAAGGCTCTCTCCGGCATGACCCTGGTCTACGACGGTTTTGATCGTGTTGTCGAGCTCTCCAAATCGAACGCCGCCGCCAAGAAGGTCCTCACCTCCTGGGCCAACGCCGAGTGGTTCACCAGCCGTCAGGGGGTCCCGGCGACGATCAAGGTCAAGGTCTTCAAGGTCGAAGGCGAAATCAATACCGACGACTTCTCCCCGGCCGGCGATGCCTGGAGTCGTCCCGACATCCCACTCCATGCCCTCGCCATGGGCAAGACCCGTTTCCCCAACCGCCTCGCTCAGATCGCTGAGTGGCGCGCTGCCGGCCATCAGGTCGCCTTTGTCGGCGATGTCGTCGGCACCGGCTCGTCCCGCAAGTCGGCCTGTAACTCGGTCCTTTGGCACATGGGTCAGGATATCCCCTGCGTCCCCAACAAGAAGACTGCCGGCGTCATTATCGGCGGAGTCATCGCCCCGATCTTTTTCAACACCGCCCAGGATTCCGGCGCCCTGCCGATCAAAGCCGATGTCTCGAAGCTGAACGACGGCGACGTCATCATCATCAACTCGGCCAAGGGTGAAATCAGCAACGAAGCCGGGGCCGTCCTCTCCACCTTCAAGCTTTCCCCCAATACCATCGCCGACGAATTCCGTGCCGGCGGCCGTATCCCCCTGATCATCGGCCGCGCTGTCACCCTCAATGCTCGCAAGGCCCTCGGCCTCGGCGATACCGATGTCTTCACCCTGCCGGTCAACCCGGTGGCGAAACCCGGTCAGGGCTACTCCCTGGCCCAGAAGATGGTCGGCAAAGCCTGCGGCGTTGCCGGTGTCCTCCCCGGTACGGCCTGCGATCCGAAGATGACCACCGTCGGCTCCCAGGATACCACCGGGCCGATGACCGCCGACGAGCTCAAGGAGCTCGCCTGCCTCAAGTTCCTGTCACCGATGTTCATGCAGTCCTTCTGCCACACTGCCGCTTATCCTAAACCGGCCGACGTCAAGATGCACAAAACCCTGCCGGGCTTCATCATCGAGCGCGGCGGCGTCCCCCTCAAGCCGGGCGACGGCGTCATTCACTCCTGGCTCAACCGTCTCCTCCTCCCCGACACCGTCGGTACTGGCGGCGACTCCCATACCCGTTTCCCGATCGGCATCTCCTTCCCGGCCGGTTCCGGACTCGTTGCCTTCGCCGGCGCCATGGGCTTCATGCCTTTGGATATGCCGGAGTCGGTTCTGGTCCGCTTCAAAGGGAAACTCAATCCCGGCATCACCCTGCGTGACGCCGTCAATGCCATCCCTTACTGGGCGATCAAACAGGGGAAACTGACCGTCCCCAAGAAGAACAAGATCAACATCTTTAACGGCCGTATCCTCGAAATGGAAGGTCTCCCCGACCTTACCGTCGAGCAGGCTTTCGAACTGACCGACGCGGCCGCTGAGCGTTCCGCTGCGGCCGGTTGCATCCAACTCTCCAAGGAGTCGGTCTCCACCTATCTGCGTTCCAACGTCGCCCTGATGAAGCAGATGATCAAGGACGGCTATCAGGATGCCCAGACCCTGCAGAACCGTATCGACGCGGTCAACGCCTGGCTCGCCAAGCCGGAGCTCCTCGAAGCTGATAAAAATGCCGAGTACGCGGAGATCATCGAGATCGATCTCGCCGAGATCACCGAACCGATCCTCGCTTGCCCGAACGATCCGGACGACGTCAAGCTCCTCTCCGAGGTCGCCGGTACGCCGATCCAGGACGTCTTCCTCGGTTCCTGCATGACCAACATCGGTCACTTCCGCGCCGCCGCCGAGATCTGGCGTGGTCTCAAGTTCAATCCGGAGGTCCGCACCTGGATCTGCCCGCCGACCCGCATGGATCAGCAGAAGCTCAAGGATGAAGCATACTTCTCCGTCTACAGCGCCTTCGGCGCCCGCATTGAGATCGCCGGCTGCTCCCTGTGCATGGGTAACCAGGCCCGCGTCCCGGCCGGGGTGAACATGTTCTCGACCTCGACCCGAAACTTCGACGATCGTATCGGCGATGGCGCCAAGGTCTTTCTCGGTTCCGCCGAACTCGGCGCCGTGGCGGCAACGATGGGCAAACTCCCGACCGTCGCCGAATTCATGGCAGTCTATAATGCCAAGGTCGCGCCGAAGAAAGAGACGATCTACAAATATCTCCAGTTCGACGAGATGCCGGAATACAAGTAGTTGTAATTGATTAATAGCAAAAAGGCCCGTCGGGATGTCCCGGCGGGCCTTTTTGCTTGAGGCTGAAACGGATATCATAATCGTTCAGCGTCGATTTTTATCTACTCCGCTTGTTCCTTGTCAAAACCGGGAAGGATCGCTTTGAAAAATGCGTTTTTGAAGAGTCCGCCAATGATTTCCCATCCGCTGGTTTCCGGATTTTTAAGTGAACCGGCAACATTTACCTTGGTAGCAACCTCCTGGCGCGACCGGTTTTCAAGTAATCCGGCGACCCCGCCGGCCATGATCTCATAAAGTTGATGGCCGACACCCTGATCCCTGTCCGTGTGCTTGTCATAAACTTTTATGTCCTTGAAGAACGGCTTGATATAGCCGGAAATCGCATCATCTTTCACGTGCAGTTCAGAGGCGAGGGAGAAGATTCCGGCGGAAACATCAAGGTTTCCGTAGGCGCGCAGCAGATCGTTCATTGAGGTCAACTGGGTCGCATCGATTTTAAGCTGAAGGTCGTAATCCGGGGACTCTTTTGCCGGCCT
>JAXMLA010000139.1:0-11565 GCA_034370465.1 Desulfuromonadales bacterium | reverse complement strand
GGGGATTTTCTATAAGCGCAATTTCGCTGTTCTTGGCACTCCCCTGCACGGCTGGATAAGGAATCTCGCGGAAGAGGAAAGGATTCCCCCGGGCAAAGAGGGAGCTGACCGCGTCGACCAGGGCCGGGGCGGAGCGGTAGTTGATGCCAAGGGTGTAGTGGTGCTCGACATGACGGGTGGCGGCGAGATAGGTGAAGATATCGGCGCCGCGAAAGGAGTAGATCGCCTGCTTCGGGTCGCCGATGAGGAAGAGGGTGCGGCGGGCATCCGGGCACAGGGTGCTAAAGATTGTGTACTGAATCGGGTCGGTATCCTGGAATTCATCGATAAGGATCGCCTGATAGCTGCTTTGCAGAGCTTGCAGGAGGCCGGCCCCGCTCCTCGTGGTGACGGCGCTGGCAACTTCACTGAGCAGGTCGTCGTAGGTACGGAGATTCTGTCGCGCCTTGCGCTTGCTCGCTTCGCTGTCGTGCCAGAGGAGGAAGTCGCGCTGCAGGGCGAGGAGCGCCCGGCTGTAGAGTTCGCTCAGCTCAGCGCGCGCAGCGACAAAGTTGGCACAGTCGGCAAAGAAGGAGTGGGATGGCGCCGTCTTCCCCTTGTTCGCTTTCGGGGCGGCGAACTTCTTGAGACCTTCATCCCCGCCCCACAGGGAGCCGGAGCTAAAGTAGAGATCGAGCTCCGCGGCTGCGTTGACGATCTTCTCCAGACAATAGCTGGTCTTATGCATGCCCGGCGCGCAGATGTGGAGATCGGCGAGGATGGCAGCGCGATGCGACGTCCAGCTACAGGAGAGAGCGGCATGGCGGGTTGCGCACGCCTGTTCTGCTCCTAGCAGATCGGGAACAGCCCCATCGGGAAGAATGCGTTCCGCCCGCCGCGCGCAGCGTTGCAGGCTGTAGAGCTGATCCGGGCCGAAGTTGCGGCGAAGCAGAAAGTCGGCAAAGTTCGGGGGGAAGGTCGTGCTCCGCGTCCGCCAGAAGTCGTCGGCGAGCTGCTGCTCGAAGTCCGCAAGGTCGGTGACCAGTTCGGTGTCGAAGAGGGCGCGGGCTTCGAAGGCGCGGTCGCGGAGGATGCGCTGGCAGAAGCCGTGGATGGTGTGGATTGCTGCCTGGTCGAAGCTGATCAGCGCCCGTTGCAGGCGACGGCGGGCATCGTCGCGGTCGAGGCTGCGCAGGTAAAGGGGGAGGAGAAAGTCGTCGCTGCCGCTGCCGGAGCTGAAGAGCTCCAGCGCTTCGACGAGGCGACGGCGGATGCGGTCGCGCAGTTCGGCGGTCGCCGCTTCGGTGAAGGTGACAACGAGAATCGATTCAATCTCCAACCCCTTCTCGACGATGAGACGCACCACCAGGGCGGCGATGGTGTAGGTCTTGCCGGTGCCGGCGCTCGCCTCGACGAGGATACGGCCGGCGATCGGACTGTGGAGGAGATCGAAGTGGGGATGGCTCATGCTTCGTCCCCTTCCCGCCCGGCGGCGGCCGCGAGGAGCGGATTGAAGACCTCCTGCGCCAGGAGGGTAAAGTCGTCTGCCAGAGGATCAGCGGGAAAGCAGAGACGGTAGTAGGGATCGTCCTCTTCGCCGGGGAGCGGACTGAATTCATCCTGCTTCCAGACCTTGGCCGCGGCCGCCTGCGCCTTGAGGGCATCGCCGGTCTTTTCCAGGGCCGCTGCATAGGCATAAGCGCTCTGCGGGAAGAAGGGGAGCGGCCGCTGCCACCCCTGGCGATAAAGGGTGACAAGCTCGTCGAGACTGTCCTGCGCTTCCGCCATGGTGAGCGGCGCCAGGGTCATGGCCCCGTCATTGCCGATGATTGTCGTTGCCAGCGCCCGGCCCGCGGCATTGAGGGCGAGGTGGCGCAGCCAGCCGGCAAGACGATCCTTCCCCTTGAGGCTGGCATAGCGCCAGAAGAGGGCGGAATCAGTGCCGACCGTTTCAATCTCGCCGCTCAAGCACAGACCCGCGCAGATCAGCTTGATTTCAACCCGCTGCGCTCCTGCCGGTTGCCCGGATCGTACAACATCGGTGAAGGCCTGCACCCGGCCGAGGAGGGTGCGCCAGCTGCTGCTGCCGATCGCACCGGCGGGGAGGAGGCCGGCGGCGATGGCGCGCTCTTCTTCTTTCGCGGCGGAGTTGCCGGCGAGAAGGCGGCTCGCCAGCGGCTGGCCGAGGTGGTAGCGCTCCAAGCCATCGAGGAGGAAGGGCTCCCGCTCCGACAGGGCTTCGGTCGGGGTGATCAGACGCAGCTGCAGGCGCTGCTGCAGGAAAAATTTGGCGGGATTTTTGAGGAAGCGTTCGAGCTCGTCGAGAGTCACTGTCGTCAGCGGTGGGTCGATCGGCGGCAGCGGTACGCTGAAGAGCGGCAGCATCTCGACTTCCCCCTGAGTGAGACGCGCGGAGACGGCGGCATGCCAGAGGGGATCGTAGGAACGGAGGGCGCCGTCGGCGGAGAAGTAGACCGGGCTGAAGGGTTGCAGACGGTGGTGGGTAACGATGTGATCGCGGACGCTGTTGTTAAGTCCCCGCCCCCCTTGCGGGGGAGGGCTAGGGAGGGGGGGAAGGTGGCGACGGAGTGCCTCGGTCGAATCTTCACCCACCCCCCGGCCCCCTCCCGTCAAGGGAGGGGGAGCTAAAACAAAACTTGCCTCAAGCGCATCCAGGAGTTCGCCGACCACCACCGAGGGGGGCGATTTGCTGCCGTCGCGGGGGTCTTCCCCCTGCCAGGTGATGAGGAGGCGTTGCCGTGCCGAGAGGAGCGCTTCCAAAAAGAGGTAACGGTCTTCGTCGCGCCGCGACGGGTCGCAGGGCTGCGGCTTTTGAGTCATGAGGTCGAAGCCGGTGGGGTGGCTGCTGCGCGGGAAGTCACCGTCGTTCATGCCGATCAGGGCAATGACGCGGAAGGGGACGCTGCGCATCGGCTGCAGGGTACAGAAGGTGATCGGGCCGCTCAAAAAACCGTGGGTCGAGCGCTCGGCGAGGCCGACGGTCAGGCGCGAGCGGATGACGGCAAAGCTCACCGCGCCGCTGAAGGCGCCGAGGCTCGCTTCCTCAGAGCAGTTGGAGCAGAGACGGCGCAGACGCAGGAAAGCGTCGCTCTCCTCCCCGGCATCGAAGAAGTCGTCAAGGAGAGCGGTGAGGCGGTTGCTCCAGACTTGCGGCGTCTGCTCAGTACGGCTGAGATCGATCCAGCGCCGCAGCGCAGCAATGAAGTCGCAGAGAGCGCCGAGGATGGTGCCGCTGCTCCCCTCCCCACCGGTTGCCGGGAGGATGCCGCTGAAGAGTTCGCCGTGCTCCGGCAGGGCGATGCCGAGGAGGAGGCGGTCGAGGCCGGCCTGCCAGGTACAGGCGGGGTTGGCCGGCAGCCCCTCCTTGGCGCGGAAGTCAGCGTCGAGGCCCCAGCGGATGCGCACCTCTTGTATCCAGCGGCGCACGACTTCGCCATCGCCGGGGCTGAGGCCGAAACGGCGCGCCACCGGCGCCAGTTGCAGCAGATCGAGGAGTTCGGCGGCGCCGCAGCGACTGCCGGGGAGAGCGCAGAGGCGCTCGAAGGCGATGAGGAGTTCGCCGCTGCGACCCAGGCCGCGATCGGCGATGGTATAGGGCAGAATACCGGCGGTGCGCTCGCGTCCGGCGCGGCTGAAGACGGCATCGATGTAGGGGGCGTAGATCTCGATATCCGGAGCCATGACCAGGACGTCGCGGGGGGTAAGGTCGGGGATCTCGCGAAAGGCGGTGAGGAGGAGATCGTGCAGGACTTCGACTTCGCGCAGGGTGCCGTGGCAGGCGTGGATCTGCAGGGTGTGATCGTCCGCCGCGAGGAGATGTTTCGAGGGTGGCGGCCAGTCGAGAGGCCAGTTCGTGCCGAGGATATCGCGTTGCAGCGCCGGCAACAGCCCCGCCCCGCTCGCCGGGACAAAGACCGAGTTGTCGACACCATTGAGATCAAGGAGGCGGCTCAAGAAGTTGCGACCGCTGCGGCCGAGGGAGGAAAGGAGCGGGTGACCGGCTTCGATGTAGACCTCTTCGGCATCGAGCCCCTGATCGGCGGCGCGGCGCAGCAGCCGGGCGGCTTCGCGCGGCGAGCGGATCTCCAGCCAGTAGCCTTCGCAGGGGTTGAGGAAGAAGAAATGGACCGGGATCAGCGCCGAGATGGCGTCGAGGAGTTCGAGATGGAGGGGCGGCAAGGTCGAGACGCCAAAGAGGGTGATGCGCTCAGGGAGAAGGGGCAACAGTGTCGCCGGGTCGCTCGCCAGCTTGGCGCGAAAGAGCTCGGTGAGCTTGGCGCGATGCAGCGGCGCATCGGTGCCGCTGACCAGGGTGCGCCAGAGGTCGGCCTGCCACTCTTCATGAGGTCCGAGGTGCAGCAAGCGCCCTTCCTCCCAGGCGTTGATCAGGGGGTGGCGGTAGACGAGATACTGGTCGAAGGTCTCGGCAATCCGCCCGCAGAGCTGCCAGAGGCGCAGATCGTCGCCAGTGTGATCGTGCAGATAAGGGGCAAGCTGCTGATAGGACGGGGTGGCGAGTTTGGCCGGGAGGATCTCCATCAGCCGCCAGGTGAGGTTCTCGGGGACGAGGAGCGGCGACTCCGCCACTGGGCCGAGGAGGCTGGCGAGGAGTTCGCGGATCAGGGCCGTCGGGAAGGGAAAGCGGTAGTTCGCCCAGATGCCGTCAATCGTCGCCAGTTGAAGGGAGAGCCAGCGCTCCATCCCCTTGCTCTGCACGGCGATGACCTCGGTTGCCAGAGGCGAAGAGAGGGGGGTGTGCAGGACCTTGGCGAGCTCAAAGGCCAGGACTTCGAGGCGATTGGAGCTATGGAGAAAGAGACCGGACATGGATGCCCCTCTACGAGATGAGTGAGTGGGCATCCTAGCGGTTTGCACGCTTTCCTTCAATAGAAAAGCCAGGATCTGCCGACAGTCCATTGACAAGTCTGATTCCCGTGACTAAGTTGTAGAAACTTTGTCATAAAGGATAAGGCGCATGAACGAAGAGCAACGCCCTGACGCGATCGAAAACCCCGAAGAGGCCATGACCAGCGCAGCTGACTCCCCGATGGTCCTCGCCAGCGAACTTCTGCCGAACGGTCTGCCGATTCTGCCGATCCGGCCGCGGCCCTCCTTTCCCGGTATCCTGACCCCTATTGCTCTGACCGGCAAGGAACCGGTCGCCGTGGCCAAACGCGCCCTTGACACTCCCTCCCGGGCTCTCGGGCTGGTCCTGGTCGTCGATCCCGAAGGGCCGGACTCTGCGGCCAATCTTCATGAGGTCGGCGTGGTCGGCAAGATTATCAAGGTGCTGCACAGCGAGGAGGAAGAGATCCACTTTGTCCTCAACTGCGTCGAGCGCTTTCGTATCGAGGAGTTAAGCGAGACGCCGCAGGGGCTCTTTGCCCGCGTCAATTATCACCGCAGTCCCGAATACTCCGACAATCAAGAGCTCAAAGCCTATTCACTGGCGATCCTCACCACCCTCAAGGAGCTGGTGCAGATCAACCCGCTCTACTCCGAAGAGATCAAGATGTTCCTCGGCCGCTCCAGTCTCAGCGACCCCGGGCGCCTCGCCGACTTTGCCGCCAACCTCACCAGCTCCGACGGCCAGGAACTTCAGGAGATACTTGAAACCTTCGACGTACGCAGTCGAATCGACAAGGTTTTAGTGCTACTGAAAAAGGAGCTGGAGATATCGCGGCTGCAGACCAAGATCACCAAATCGATTGAAGAGAAGGTCTCGGCGCAGCAGCGGGAGTTCTTCCTGCGTGAACAGCTCAAGGCGATCAAGCAGGAGTTGGGACTGGAGAAGGAAGGGAAGACCAGCGAGATTGAAAAATTTCAGGCCCGGCTCAAAGGACTCAAACTCAACCCTGAGGCGCAACGCGCTGTCGATGACGAGTTGGAGAAACTGCGCCTGCTCGAACCGGCCTCGGCGGAGTACAACGTCACCCGCAGTTACCTTGACTGGCTGACCATCCTCCCCTGGGGGAAGTTTACCAAAGATTCCTATGACCTGACCCGGGCCCGCAGGGTCCTCGACCGCGACCACTACGGACTGGAGGATGTCAAGGAACGCATCCTTGAATTCATCGCCGTCGGCAAGCTCAAGGGGGATATCTCCGGCTCAATCCTCTGTCTGGTCGGCCCCCCCGGCGTCGGCAAGACCAGTGTCGGCCACAGCATCGCCGATGCCCTCAAGCGCCGCTTCTACCGCTTCTCCCTCGGCGGCATGCGCGACGAAGCGGAGATCAAGGGGCACCGCCGCACCTATATCGGCGCCATGCCCGGCAAGTTTGTCCAGGCGCTGAAGAGCGCCGGGAGCGCCAATCCGGTCCTCATGCTCGACGAGATCGACAAGATCGGCGCCTCTTTCCAGGGGGATCCGGCCTCGGCCCTCCTCGAAGTCCTGGATCCGGAGCAGAACGGCAGCTTCCGCGACCACTACCTCGATGTCCCCTGTGATCTCTCGAATATCCTCTTCGTCGCCACCGCCAACCAGCTCGACACCATCCCGCCGGCGCTCCTTGACCGCATGGAGATCATCCGCCTCTCCGGCTACATCCTCGCCGAAAAGGTCGAGATCGCCCGCCGCTACCTCATCCCCAAAGCGCTGAAGAATCACGGACTGAAGAAGGGGCAGGTCGAGATCCGCCCGGCTGCTCTGGAGGCGCTCATCGACAACTACGCCCGCGAGGCCGGGGTGCGCACCCTGGAGAACCGGATCAAGAAGATCATGCGCAAGGCGGCGATGGCCTTTGCCACCGGCCACAAGGGGAAGATCGTGATCGCTGTCGAGGATATGGAAAAGTACCTCGGCAAGCCGGTCTTTACCGCCGACGAGGTCTTCGAAGGGGTCAGCGGCGTCGTCACCGGCCTGGCCTGGACGAGCATGGGCGGCGCGACCCTGCAGATCGAGGCAACCGCCATGCCGAGCAAGAACAAGGGCTTCAAGCAGACTGGCCAGCTTGGCAACGTCATGGTTGAGAGCTCGGAGATCGCCTACAGCTATGTTATGGCACATCTCGCCGATTACGGTGTGGCCAGGGATTTCTTCGATAAACATTTTGTTCACCTGCACGTCCCGGCCGGCGCCACCCCCAAGGATGGCCCTTCCGCCGGAGTCACCATGACCACCGCCCTCCTCTCGATGATCAGCGGCAAGGCCGTGCGTCGCAAACTCGGCATGACCGGCGAGTTGACCCTGACCGGCCGCGTCCTCCCCATCGGCGGAGTCAAGGAGAAGACGATCGCTGCCCGCCGTGCCGGTCTGACGACCCTGATCTTCCCGGAAGGGAACCGCAAGGATTTCGAGGAACTCGCCGACTATCTCCGGGAGGGGATCACTGTCCACTTCGCCCGGGAATATGGTGACGTCTACCGGGTGGCTTTCGAATAAGTCCTCGCTCGCATATTGAACCGACCAAGTTCCGGGGGTTGCGCCCCCGACGATAACTTTAATCCATGAACGGATCAGAGGACAACCGCCTCGGACGCGGCTGTTCCTCTCTAGCCTTCTCGCCAATCTCCCTATTGACAGCCGAAACGCTACGCTATACACTCATTTCATGATCAAAACTTTCCGGCACAAAGGGCTGCAAGGTTTCTTTGAAACAGGCAGCAAAGCAGGTATCCAGCCAGATCATGCCCCGAGGTTGAAGCGGCAGTTGGTGCGCCTCGACCTGTCCAAAAATCCGGGCGACATGAATGTGCCCGGCTGGAAGTTGCACCAGCTATCGACCGGACACTGGTCCATCCGGGTGAATGGTAACTGGCGATTGACCTTCGATTTTGATGGCGAGGACGTCATCTTGATCGATTACCAGGACTACCACTAGGAGAAACGCCATGACGACAATGTACAATCCACCCCATCCCGGTGAAACCTTGAGGGAAGACATCTTACCGGCTCTCGGACTGACGATTACCGAGGCTGCAAAACAGCTGGGCGTGACGCGGGCCGCTTTCTCCCGCGTGTTGAACGCGCACGCCGCTATCTCTCCGGAAATGGCCTTGCGACTGGAAGGTTGGCTGGGCGTTGAAAACGGCGGCCGTGCCGATCTCTGGCTCGGCCAGCAGGCTGCCTACGACCTCTGGCAAGCACGCCAAGCCGGCGCACCCAAGGTCCAACGCGCCGAACAATTGGCAGCATAACAAGCCCCAACTCCCCTCCCGCGCGGCTTCACTGATCTCTGCGCAACTCTTTTCTGAAAAAGGGACGCCCTTCTTATCATTTTTCCAGTGTTACACCTCTGTGCAGGGTTGCTGAATTAATAAATCACCCTCACCACTTCAGTGTCATTCCCCCAACACCCGTTCCATCTGCACATGATACGGCCTGGTAGTGTAAGCCCGATAGACCGCTCTTCCCTGATACTCCAGGAGCGTCTTGAGGCGGTCGTTCATGACCGGACTCTCAACCTTGGCGAGGGCCTCGGCCTCCGTCAGCCAGATGGCCTCGACACTGTCCCCGGTGGGAGCCAGTTCACCGCTGAGGTAGCGTCCCAAAAAGGTGAATATCTGTGCCGTGGGGGGAGAAAGCATCGACCAGACCGCAACCAGAGGCCCCGGTTCGATCTCTACGCCAGTCTCCTCTCGCACCTCGCGATGCAGCGCCTCCATCAGATTCTCCCCCTTTTCCACCCGCCCCTGTGGGATCTCCCAGCCGCGCTTGTGATTTCTGATCAGCAGCACTTCATTGCTGGCGTTGCGGACCAGACACCCCACCACTACGCTCTGCAACAGCGGACTGTCGGAAGTCATCGCTCCTCCTGGCTGTTCGATCGACCCAACCGGCCTCGCCACGGCGGGAAGGGAAAAGAGCTCGTCGATCTCATTGAAATCGAAGCCCTGCTCGGAGAGACTCCAGATCAGCTCGAGCTTTTCAGTGTCTGCGGCGGTGATCTTGGAAACATCTTTGGTGATTTTACGGTAAAGCTCGGCCGACACCTGATTCTCGGCCCGCATATACGGTATAGAGCTGTCCTCGAGGATCTGCTGGGTCATGGCGCTGATCGGAAGGGAGCCGGAGATGACTAGCCCGACAATTTTGTCATGGTACTGCGGCATGCGGTTGAGATGGGCCATAGTGACCAGAAGCTGGTCCCTGCTGCTGTTGGCGATCAGGAGCGTCGGCGCTTGCAGCAGCTCGGCCACCCGATAGGTTGAAGCGGCTCCGACCTGCACCTGATGGATAATCCGGTGCTGATCCTCGCGGTTGCCGTGCAACGGCAGGTCGAGGAGCCAGGCGATGCGGGCCAGGGTGGGATTGGCCAGGACCGGGTGATAATTGAAGCCGCCGATCACCCGCAGCGGCAGTCTTTGCAGCGGCAGTCTTTGCAGTGCCCGCCGCAGGTAGTCGAGGCTCCGTTCGCGTTTCTCGGGATTCAGTTTATTGACGAGGATGGCCCGGACGTCACACCCCTCCTTCTCAAAGAGGGCAAGGATCGGATCGAGTTCATCGACCACACTGCCGAGGCCGCCGCCGGTCACCAGCAGCACCGGGGCATCGAGCATCCGCGCGATCCGGGCGTTCGACAGCTGGATGATCGAGCCGACCCCCGGATGTCCCGAGCCTTCAATGATGATGAAGTCGCACCGGCTCTCAAGCTCGGCATAAGCGTTTCGGATTTTGTCCTGCAACTCGGCGGGGGGGATGAGGCCGTCAATAAACTGATGGGTGGTCTCAGGAAAGACGACCACCGGCGACATCAGATCGAGGTCCTGGGTCAGGTCGAAGACCTCCGCCATCAGGGCAACATCCTTATCGACCACCTTGTCGCGATAGGTGACCGACTTGGCGCCGAAGGGTTTGAAATAGCCGATGCGTTGGTATTGACGGCGGGCCAAATGGAGCAGGCACAGACTGGTGGTGGTCTTGCCGCTGTCCTGTCCGACGGCGGCGACAAACAGCTTTTTTGTCATCTCCTGCACCTCCAGAGACCGCGGGTTCAATGCTTCGCCTTATCTCCCCAGATCTCTTTTAATCGTTTATCGCGCCCGCAGTTCCAACGATAGGCATTGTAGCGAATGGGATTATTTTTATAGTAATCCTGATGGTAACTCTCCTCCCCTTTGATCGGATAGAAAGTCGCAGCATCTAAAATCGGCGTGACAATTTTCTTGCCGGGAAACATGGCGGCGACCGCCTTTTTTGTCTCTTCGGCAATCGCCCTTTCCGTTTCGTTGGCGACGAATATCGCACTTAGATAACTGAATCCCTTATCGCAGAATTGCCCTGTGGAATCAAATGGATCGATGTTCACCCAGAAATATTCCAGCAACCCTTTGTAACTCACCTTGGTCGGATCATAGGTGATTTCAACGACCTCCCGGTGTCCATCATGATTGCCGTTGTAGGTGGGATCTTGCAAACTTCCGCCGCTAAAGCCGGAGACGACATCGATGACGCCCGGAAGTTTTTCGAAATCTGCCTCCATGCACCAAAAACAGCCGCCTGCCAGTATCGCCTTGGCCGCCGAGACATTGCCGGTCCAAAAGATCAGGATGATGAGCAGGACAAAGATCGGTTTTCTTTTCATAAGTTACCTCACTATTCTGGACAGAGTGTCCCATCATGGTTGCGGAATCAGGATCAGATCGAAGATGGCCTCGCCACTGCCGGCCAGGGGATAGTGCTGGGTGATCAGTTCAAGGAAGCCGGGAGCGTTAACCAGCAGATGGATGTGCGGCGGTCGACTGCCGTAGGGGGGAGGAAAGTGACTTTGCAGGTAGTAGCGACCGTCCTGGCGGGAAAGGAGGGTCGCCCGCCACCGTTCATCGTAGCGACCGTCCGGTCCAGTCATCCAGATCTCGATCCTGGCCCCGGCGATCGGTGCGCAATCGACCGCGGATTTCACTTCACCAAGTAGCAGGTAACCGGTGCCGATGCTGTTGCGTTGCGGCGCACCGGCACGGTAAAAGGGTCCGTCCATTTCAGCGGGGGTCGGCGCGCAGAGAAATTTCTGCGTGGCGTTCGCGCTCGACACGAACAGGATGGAGATCAGGATGAGGGTGAGAAGAGGTAAACGAGTGTTCTTCATGATGATAATTATACCATCCCGGGCGCAATATTGTGAGATGTAAGGTTCGTATCCCGGCAATCGAAACCATGTAAACAAATTCTGGTCGGACCTGTCTCCGCCCCCTTGTTATTACGGTGATTCTTGGTATAAATATTTCTAATTATTCACTTGCTGCAATAACAGATTGGCTCTTTGACTGTTCTTCCAATGGCTGAAAGAAATTCTCCATGAGTGAATTTTATCGACACCTTCTCGTAACCTCCCCGGCGATCATTTACACCTGCAAATCAGACGGTGATTTCGGCGCGACTTTCATTAGCGAAAACGTGACCAGCCTCCTTGGCTATGAGCCAAACGAGTTTCTCGAAAACTCCGGGTTCTGGATGGACCATATCCATCCCGATGATCGGGACAGAGTCCTGGCCGGTCTGGAGAGACTCTTCAAAGACGGCCATCATCTCCACGAATATCGTTTTAAAGTGAAGAGCGGCGGATATCGGTGGATGCGTGACGAGTTACGCCTCATTCACAACGAGACAACGATGACCGATGAAGTGGT
>JAXMLA010000138.1:0-1986 GCA_034370465.1 Desulfuromonadales bacterium | reverse complement strand
GACTGGGAAAAAGGCCGGGAACGCAGCGAACGGAGGGCCGCGGCTCGGCAAGGGGAAACGAGGATTGCGGGAGGGGGGAGGGTGGGCGTAGGATGTCGACAAAAATGACGCAGGAGTAAATATGGATCCACAGGATGGTTCTGAATATTTGGCCGCCGGTCTCCGGGGTCTGGGGGTGCTGCCGGGGCAGACGTTTGCACGAGATGCTCGATGATCACGGGCTGGATGGTACCCCCTGCGGTCCGCACTCGCCGTTTCGGAAGCTGGCGGAGACGAATGGAAAGATTATCCTGCTGGGATGCGGGTTGCGTCCCAACACGACCATGCACGCCCTGGAGGAGATTGCGGACCCCCCTTATCTCTTTGGGCCGAGTCCCTGCCGAAAAGGGTCGCCGAAAGCAGTGCCCCTTAGCCGAATGTCAGCGGGCAAAATGACCGAATCTTATTACAAGTTGATCTGTCAGACGTAGAATGGAGAGCGGGTGTGGTGGGTTTGAGGCGATATCAGACGGACAGGCGGTTCGGTGTCGGGAGATGTGTGGGAAAGGAGATGCACTCATAATGAAAATGGCCGCTTCGGCGGTGTCGGCGGTTGCAACCCGTTCAGGGAAAGGCTATGCTGAGTGCAGAATCCGTTTGGATTCGGAAAATCGGGACTATGACGAAAAAAAAAGAGATTCAGATTGTCGATTCGGCGACCACGATCACCGCGGAGGAAATTCGCGATCGGCTGCTGGGGCATATTAAATATACCTGCTACAAGGATTGGCGAACAGCCACGGATTTCAACAAGCTGACCGCCTTGATTCATGTCGCCCGCGATTTGGCGGCGCCGCGCATGATCGCCACGCAGCGCGAATATCTCGATCGGGGGGTCAAACGGCTCTACTACCTTTCCATGGAATTCCTGATGGGGCAGTTGCTCCGCAACCACCTCTCCGCGCTCGGCATTTTGGACACGACCCGGAAAGCGCTGTCGGAATTGGATCTGGATTTGGACACGTTATGCGCCATGGAGCCGGATACCGGTTTGGGCAATGGAGGCCTCGGTCGTCTGGCCGCCTGTTTTCTCGATTCCCTGGCCGCCCAGCAATATCCGGGCTACGGGTACGGCCTCCGGTATGAGCATGGCATGTTCAAGCAGGAATTTGAAGACGGCTGGCAGGTCGAGAAACCCGATGACTGGTTGAAATTCGGGGATCCCTGGGATGTGGTCCGACCGGAGTACAGGGTGCCCGTCCTGCTGTACGGGCGGATGGAAAAAACAAACCTGTCCGGGGGGCGCACGCGCGAGACCTGGGCGGACTGGCAGATGATCGAAGGCATCCCGCACGATTTGAGCATTCCGGGATTCGGTTGCAACACGGTCAATATCCTCCGTCTTTGGGAATCGCGCGCCGCCGAGGGGTTCCGTATCGATGTCTTCAATCGAGGCGAATACGTCAAGGCGGTCGAGAGCGAAAACTGGGCTGAAACCGTCACCAAGGTGCTCTATCCCTCCGACAGCGTCTATGCCGGAAAAGAACTTCGCCTGATCCAGGAGTATTTTCTCTGCGCCTGCGCTCTGCGCGATATCCTCCGGCGGTACCGCAAGAATAACCGCGACTGGTCTTCCTTTTCCAAGTTCAATGCAATTCATCTCAACGATACGCATCCGGCGCTGGCGATCGCGGAACTGATGCGCTATTTCGTAGACGAAACCGATCTGCCTTTTGAAACGGCATGGGATATCTGTGTGCGAACCTTCGCGTTCACGAATCACACCCTGCTGCCGGAAGCCCTGGAACGCTGGCCCGTGGAGCTTCTCGAGCGGGTGCTGCCCCGCCACCTGAGCCTGATCTACGAGATTAACCATCGCTTTCTTCAGAAAGTGGAGGCCCATTTCCCGGAAGATAGAGAGGCCCAGCGCGACCTCTCGCTGATCGAAGAGGGGGTTCACAAGCAGGTTCGCATGACGAATCTGGCGGTGATCGGAAGTCATTCGAT
>JAXMLA010000137.1:0-4788 GCA_034370465.1 Desulfuromonadales bacterium | reverse complement strand
GTGGCAGATTATCAAAGCGATGGACCAGACTCTCATCAAGAAGACTTAAACGCAGGCGACCGGTATAATCATAATAAAACTCAGCGATATAATCGTTTTTGCTGTTCACCAGACTATCGAGACGCAGACGGGAGAGATCACGGGCCCAGAATGATTCCAGATCGAGAAGAGGAAAAGATTTCTGTTCACTGTAAGGTAAGAGGGTCTGAGAATGACTGTCATCCGAAGACGCTGTGGCGTACCCGACCGTGATTTCGCCGGAAGAGAGTTGTTTATGGCCGAGAACAAAAAGGGTATCGTCGATATTTGCTGAAGCCGGTGTGCTAAGAGCAAGACAGCCGGCAACCAGGGCAAACGACACTAGATAAATCCATTTATTCACAAATTAGTCTCCCGAAAAAACAGTTCAGAATGATCAGCGGGCAATAAATGTACCACGACCCCGGGAGGACGTTGAGTCGCTGCCATGGATCGAAGAATGACAATCCGTGCAGCGACCGAAGTAAATCCGCTTATCCTCGGAACTGCTTAAACCGGCATGGGCGCCGGTCGGATGACACTGCATACACAAAAAAGGTTGGGCCGCGGTCAACAGTTTCGCTTGCAGCGAACCGTGCGGACGATGACAATTCGCACAATTTTCCGTGACATCACCATGTTCAAAGACAAAGGGCCCGGAATATTCGGCGTGACAACGACTGCAGGTATCGCGCACTGTCGGGCCCCGCAGGTCAAATTCAGTCGTTGAACCGTGCGGATCGTGGCAATCAGTACAGACCATGCGATTCTCCGGGACCGGATGGTGCGACGGCTGGGCAAATTGCATGCGGACATCGCTATGGCATTTGTAACAAAGTTCCGCCATATCTTTGCGACTGACCTTTTGCTGCGGGCCTTCGTGGAGTTTGTGGCAGTCCGAACAACTGACACCACTCAGGGCATGACGGCTGGCATTCCAGTGATTCAGACTCATCGTCGAAGCCGTTGCGTGACATTTCAGACAGATAAGGGATTGTGCCGGAGCGGGGAGTTCTTCTAGCTGGAGAAGTTTTTCAGTGTCGCAACGATTATCTTCACTAATCGTTGCGACCGCCAGACTGCCGGGGCCATGGCATGATTCACAATTAACCTTTGGCAGACCCGAAGCCGCGTCAACCAGTTCACCGTGGATGGAAGTGCTGAAATCATCATAAATATTATCGTGTTTATGACACTTGGCCAGACACTGTTCGTTGCCGATGTAATCGGCATCAAAGCGGCCGACTATCATTTTTTCATATTCAGCAACAGGAAGAAGCGGATAGTCCGAACGCAAGTCGATACAGGCACTCATAAGAACGAGCAGACAAAGAAACAGAGGGAGTTGACGCAATGGAGCCTCCTGTTTTTCAATGCAAAGTCAAACCGTGACAGAAACAACAAAAGACCGGGACAATTAATCAGTTATAATCTTTCCCGGTCTTTATACAACAAGGATAAACTGACAGCAACAAAAACTAGAAGAATGTCCCGATCACCGTTCCCAGAGCCGACATCGGGCCGCTATCGCTCATCCCACTGACAGCACGATCGACTTTATTCAGCGTCGCTTCGGTTTTGCGGTAAAGACCATCTTCATTCACCAACCGACCGAGTGTCCCCTGCCCTTCATCCACCTTGGTCAAGATGTTGTTGGCGCGCTGTGCCGTACCGGCGAACTGATCATACAGAGCGGGATCATTGACGAATTTGCCGAGACTCCCTTCTCCCTGATTGACTTTGGCAACGATTTGGCGAATATCAGCTAGAGCGTCGGAAAGTTCGTTGTAAACCTTATCGTTATTGACCAGCTTCCCAATCGTCCCTTCACCGGCATTGATCTTTTCTGCAATCATTTTCAACTGGTCGGCGGTAGCGTTGGCATTATCGTAAAGACCGGGATCGACCACCAACTTACCGAGAGTGCCATTCCCTTCTTTGACACTGGTGACGATCTCCCGCACCTGGCGCATGGTCTGGTTAAGCTCGACATAAATTTCATCTTCGTTGATCAGGCGACCGATCGTCCCCTGACCGCTATCGACCTTGCTGACGACCGATTCAAGCCGCTGCAGCAGAGTCACAAAGGGTTCACGACTGTCGCGCAGAATATCTTGAACCATGGCAAAGGTTTCGTTCTGGTTGCGATTGAAGCTGTCGAGGAGGTCCGCGATCGAGACGCCATCGCGACTGACAACGACACTACCAGGGGGGATCACTTTGGCGTTTTTAGTCCCGAAATCGACCCCGAGGAAGGTGCCGCCGAGCAAACTGGTCTGATTGATCGCCGCGACCGAATCTTCTTTTATCACCGTATCGAGCAGCACTTCAAAGTCGGTGCGGACCCGTCCGTCATCGATGCGGATAGCGGTCACCTTGCCGACATTGACGCCGGCGACCATCACCGGATCGCCGACTTTCAGACCGACCACCGCATTAAAATAAGTGGTATACCCGACCTTGCGCTCAAAGGGATTCCAGTCCTGCACCAGCTCGATCATCACCCCCAGGGTCATGAGGGAAAGGAGGAAGAAAATGCCGACCTTCTTTTCTAGCGTCATCACCATATCTACTGTTCTCCCTTAAGTCCCTTGGTGGTGGTGTAAATAAAACTGCGCACCAACGGATTCTGGCTGGATTTGATCTGTTCGGGGGTGCCGATTTCAACGATCCCTTCGGGATTAATCATGGCGACCCGATCGGACAGGTAAAGAGCAAAATTCAAATCGTGGGTAACGATCACCGTCGTCAACTTGACCTTGGACTTGAGATCGGTAATCACCCGCGCCAGTTCGTCGGATGTCACTGGATCAAGTTCTGCCGTCGGTTCGTCGTAAAGGATCAGATCGGGGTTCATCGCCAGCGAACGGGCGATCGCGACGCGTTTTTTCATCCCGCCGGAGAGTTCGGAGGTCAACTTCTCTTCCTTGCCGTCCAAATTGACGAGAGCCAGCTTCTCCTTGATGATCTGACGAATCCGCGCTTCCGGACAGATCCGGTTCTCGCGCAGCCACAGACCGACATTTTCACCGACGGTCAGCGAATTAAAGAGGGCCGAGGATTGAAACACCATACTGTAACGATAGTCACGCCGCTCGCCATCGGCCAAAGGAGCATTAATATCCTGACCATCGACAAAGATCTGCCCGGAATCAGGCTGCAGGAGGCGGACAATATGTTTGAGCAGAACGCTCTTGCCGGTCCCGGACGGACCGATAATCGAGAAGGTTTCTCCCGGCAGAATTTCAAGATTGATGTCGCGCAGCACTGACTGACCGGCAAAGGACTTGCAAAGATCGACGATCTTGATCCCAACACCGCGGGACTCATTATAGTTGACCGCCGTATCGGAATTCCCTTCCTGAAAGATCGGCGCGCTTAAACCGTGAGCAAGGCGGCTGAAGAACCCTTCCGAAATCGACTCATCCTTCTTTTCACTGAACATGCATGAACTCACACTTCTCGGTAAAATAGGCCGTGACCATCCTACATCATCATTCGGGTTAAAAAATAATTGGCAATAAAGATCAGTAGAAAGGAGAGGACGACCGAGCGGGTCGTCGAACGACCGATGCCACGAGCGCCGCCCGTCGTCTTGAAACCGACATAACAGCTGACCAGACCAATAATGCCACCGAAGACCAGCGCCTTGGTTAATCCTTTGATAATATCCATCGCCTCCATCGAAGTGACGATCCCATCGTAGTAAGTATTGATCGGCACAGCTATCTGGGGATTGATCGCACAGATGACGCCTCCCCCGATAATACCGATAAAGATGACAAAGACGACCAATGCCGGGACCGCGGCCAGACAGGCAATCATACGCGGCATGGCTAGATAGCGGACCGGATTGATCTCCAAGGTCTTGAGCGCATCGATCTCTTCATAAATCTCCATGGCGCCGATTTCAGCTGCCATCGCCGAGCCGACCCGACCGGCAACCAGGAGGCTGGTCATTACCGGGCCGAGTTCTTTGACCATGGAGAGACCGACAATCGAGCCGATGACATTCTGGGAGCCGTAAAGGACAAGGGCCGAGCCGGTTTGCAGAGCGAGAACCATCCCGATGAAAAGAGCGGCGAGGGAGACGATCGGCAAGGTGTTAACGCCAATTTCCGCAAGCTGGCGAAAGATCGAAGGGAGATTGCGGGGGGCTTCCTTGAAAAAATAGACCGTCGCAAAAAAGAGTTTAAGCATCTCTCCGGACGTCTGACTAATATCCAGGAGTGTGCGGCCGACGTAGTGAAACATTAAGGCAACTCCTTCAGTGGTGCTTTATCGGCGAACGGATGGCACCAACCCCACGGCAGATACAAGAGATAAAAACACGATTGTTCAGGATCTCGCGTGTACCGGTAAAGCCCTTTGAGCAGTGACAGTTCAAAGCGTTGCAGACTTTCCTCGTCACGATAGTGAATCAAGGGAAAGAGTTCAAAACGAAGGTCGTCCCCCCGCCGCTCCTTCCAGTACAGATTCCAGAGGAAGGTCGAAGCGTTATTCCCGGCGTTGTCCCAGCGGCGCTGATAAATGCGCCACAGAGGTGACCAGTTCCGTTCAATCTGCTCGTTGCCGGGGAAAAAAGGTTCGAGCAACGCCAGGGTGCTGAAGTGCGACAAACCGTCCTTCTCTTCAAAAGTCAAGAGCGGCCAGAGATCGATTCTATGCCGGTACGCTCTTTCCTCCCCGGCAAATTGCTCGGTTGTATTGGAATAGAGCCAGTACAAGACCCGCTGTCTTTGCGATGAGTAGGTCGGGGTCGTTTGCTCT
>JAXMLA010000136.1:0-4456 GCA_034370465.1 Desulfuromonadales bacterium | reverse complement strand
CTTCGGCAGGTACAGACGTCCCTTTGTCCGCTGCACGATCGCATTCGGACCCTCCATCCGCGCCGCCACGATCTCGACCACGATGTCGCACGCACCGGTGGAAACCGCCGACACTTCGCCGAGGTAGCGGAACCGGGGTCCCGAGTCGAGCCGGACAAAGGCTTGCGCGTTGACGGCCAGCGCCGTCAACAGACAAGAAAGACCGGTTTGAAAGAATGAATGCATTGCGGAAAACTCTATCGCTTTCGACCGCGATCTACAAGCGCACATACGTACCAATCCATCCGATCAGAATCAGCCCGTACGACCCCTCAATTCGGCACAAGATCGATCAGGATTCGGGCAGGAACAATTAAGATCTGTCGCATTTGTCCCCTGAGTATCTAGCCTCGCGATTAAGTAGCCTAAATACCCACTGCGTCAGTGTCCCGAAGACCAAAAACAGGACAATGCCTCCGCCGATACCCAACAGCCATCCTCCCATTCTGTAACACCCCCATGCACCCAGACCAACGAGGGCTAGAAAGATGACGACAAGCAACAAGCTAACTATTTCTGGAATTTTCATGGCGAAAGAGGTAAGTTTCCTTCGGTTCGGATGATTATCGTTTTCAACGGAAATCTAAATAACGGATTCGCCACATTCATATCATGCCCCACCAGCAGAGGCATTCGCACGCTCTGCTGACTTGTAATCCCCCATCCTAATGGAGACGTATTCTTTAAGAACCAATTGGGAGTTGGTGTTGTTCCCGTATAGACTCCCCTCCATACACCAAATCCGTAGTCCGTTCTAGGAATGCCATTGGCTAGGGAGAAAGTCGCTTTTCCTTCAGATGCAAAATGGAATAAAAAGTTGTCTCCGGGATTCGCGCCCGCATCAAATTGCTTCATCCAACCATGGGCTTCTGAAGCATTGTACCCCTGGGACCTCAATGTCTTGTACTCTAAGAAACGTGAATGTGACGTGCCAGATGTTATCTTTGGGGCTATTGTTGCAGGTGCCGTTGCCCCACCGGGGGTGGCCTTGATTGGTGTTGTGAGAACACGACCAATCGCGCCCGCAGTGCCGGGGGCTTTGGATAGAAGTCTAGCTCCAGGATTAACTATCGTTTCGCCAACAACGAGCCCCTGCATCGTGAGCGAGCCCACGCCTTCGCCGACTTGAAGGCCTTCACCTTCCAGCATCGCCGCAGCCATGTTTTCCTGCCAGTTGGCAACGCCTTCACTCGTAGTCTTGATGGGGTGAGCGACAAATGTTAAGATTCCGCCTGCGATGTTTGCGCCACGTTCCGCGAGGTCGCGATAGCTGGTCCACCGGCCACCGCTGTAGAAGTACATTGCTCCACCGGTCATGGAGTAGAATGTGTCTCCGACACCATAGAGGACCTTGCTTGCTCCGACAAAAGTCCCGACGAAAACTTTGCCGCGATACTTCCACGCTTCCGTGGTCATGTAGTCGGCTTTGAAATCTTCCCACGGATCCAATCCCAGCGGATCCACCTTATTGATCGGATCCCCGTCGCAGAAGGCGGTCAGGTTAACGCCGCCACGTTCTCCGATGGGGTCGGGCGTGAGCCATTTCAGCGCGGCCGCGTCGTACCAGCGATGACCATAGTAGTAGAGTTCGAGGTCGGGATCGCGGTACTTGGTCGAGTAGCGGAACGGACAGGTCGCCGCCGATGCGCCCGTCTCGCGGATGAGTCGTCCGTAGGGGTCATAATCGTATTCCGCCGCGATCGTGCCGTCACCGGTCGCCAACGCCATGACGTTGCCCATCGGGTCGCCGAGGACGTAGTACGTCGTCTCCGAACCGCCGTTCACCTTTTCGCGCACCGCCAGTAAGCCGCCGATTCCCCCGCTCTCTTCCAGCGACCGACGGTCCTGCCAGCCGGACAGATCCAGCCCCCAGGTATACACCCGCTCGATGGTATCCCCGCCAACCCGCGCCTCGATCTCCTTCACCGGACGCCAGCCATCCACGATCCAGCGCGTGGTCGAGACCAGCGCCCAGTCATCGTTCACCCACTCGCGCTTCTCCCGCCGCGCCATCGGGCCGGAGGGATAGTAAGAGTACGTGAGTTGCACATTTGGTGACCGGTGTTTCGATTCCGCGCTCAGCAACTCGCCGCGCAGGTTCCAGGTGTAGTCCCACCGGCTGTCCACCGTCAGCCGCCCCGCCGCGTCCCGATCCACGCTCTCATCCGCCTTCGGCAGGTACAGCCGACCCTTTGTCCGCTGCACGATCGCGTTCGGACCTTCCATCCGCGCCGCCACGATCTCAACCACGATGTCGCACGCGCCGGTGGAAACCGCCGACACATCGCCGAGGTAGCGGAACCGGGGTCCCGAGTCGAGCTGGACAAAGGCTTGCGCGTTGACGGCCAGCGCTGTCAACAGACAAGAAAGACCGACTCGAAACAATGGATGCATCGCAGCAAACTCTATCGCTTTCGAACTCGAGCTACAAGCGCGCATACGTGAAAATCCCCATCCGATCAGAATCCTCCTGTACGACCCATATCTACCGCCTCAATTCGGCACACGATACGATCAGAATTCGGGCCGGAACACCGACACTTATGCGCCCCTCTGCCTGTGCCTATTCTGCCGAACTCTTCAGAGTTCCGCCTTTTTCTCCGAAATAGTTCGGATACCGTTTTCTGGCCTCTTCTTCAGATATCGGGTTCGCGAATCTTAGGTCAAAATCCCAGTAGGAACCACACCTCCCGCATCGATGCAGAAACGTGGGGCCGTCTTCACGGACGGAAATTCGATCAGGAGGCGGCCAACTTGCACTGAATGCACCACGCCGACATTCTTCACAGCCAGATAACGGTTGCCTGTTCATCTTCATTAATACCTCCGAACTGGAATCCATGCGCCATGCGGCCCAATCTGAAATAGGACACTTCCGCGGGGCATGAGACTCCCCCCATAAGTAACGAATTCACGAGTGCTGTTTAGCAAGTATCCTGATTGGCCTTCGAGTGCCACAGCTGTGCGACCACCAATAAGAAAGTTAGGATTCCCCCCAGCATCAGCCAAAGTCGGCGCACGCGCTGAAAGACCTGTCGTTGGGAACGATACACCGTACCCGCGTCCCCCTGAAATGTAGGCCCTAGTAATTGAGGGAGCGTGTCCTGAAACACGAGCCGCATCACTAACACTGCGAACGGAGGCAACATCCCTAAGCGGCGCAAAGAAATGGGGCTTGTCTGCTTGACCAAGTGTTGCATCGGGCCGGTTAATATACGGCAACGCATCGTCTCCAAAGAAGTATACTCCTCGAGCGACATCGTCGCCCGACGATGCCAACGCGCCTCTCAACGCGCCAACGCCCCGCGCAGTCAGCTTGACGCCACTATAGGCCAGCGTCATCGTGCTGTACACGAATACCGGGTCATCACCGCCGTTAATGAAGTACAGTGCGATCAAACGGTCTTCGTACTTGACGGCCCTTCGCGCTCTGTTGAGCCGAAAACTTTCGGCATCCAGGCTTCGGATATGGTCGATGACGACAGACAATGGCATCCCTCGCTCGACCATTTCGTAATACTGATTTCGCCGGAGGCCTATAGCCTCCATTTGCGCCTCATAAGCCAAGACTGCCGCATCCCGTGCCGCAATGCGGGCAGCTTGAAACTCCTCGATGGTCGGAATGGACGGCCCCCAATTCACGTCGCGATACGGCCCATATTGCCGTATGAGTGCTGTCACCAGCCCGGGCGGCGTATCTCCCGGATACCCGGAAAGCTTGAGGATTTCCTGGATCGGTTCCGGCACTGCATAACCCGCAGTCAGACTCCCCGAAGATGATGACTGAGACATCCCCGGCATGATCAAGTCCAACCCCAGCGGATCCACCTTATTGACCGGGTCCCCGTCGCAGAAGGCGGTCAGGTTAACGCCGCCGCTTTCTCCGATGGGGTCGGGGGTGAGCCACTTGATCGCGGCCGCGTCGTACCAGCGGTGGCCATAGTAGTAGAGTTCGAGGTCGGGGTCGCGGTACTTGGTCGAGTAGCGGAAGGGGCAGGTCGCTGCCTTGGGGCCGGTCTCGCGGATGAGTCGTCCGTAGGGGTCATAATCGTATTCCGCGACGAGTGCGCCACCGCTGGTGGCCAGCGCCATGACGTTGCCCATCGGATCGCCGAGGACGTAGTACGTCGTCTCAGCGCTGCCGTTTACCTTTTCGCGGATTGCCAAGAGCCCCCCTATCCCACCTGACGCTCCGAGCGACCGTCGGTCCTGCCATCCGGCCAGATCGAGCCCCCACGTATACACCCGCTCAATGGTGTCTCCGCCGACCCGCTCTTCGATCTCCTTCACCGGCCGCCAGCCGTCCACGATCCAGCGCGTGGTCGAGACCAGCGCCCAGTCGTCGTTCACCCACTCGCGCTTCTCCCGCCGCGCCATCGGACCGGAGGGATAGTAAGAGTATGTGAGTTGCACGTTT
>JAXMLA010000135.1:0-4154 GCA_034370465.1 Desulfuromonadales bacterium | reverse complement strand
TGGGTGCGATCGACATACGCTTCCGGATGGGGCATGAGGCCAAAGAGACGCCCGGTCGGATCGCAGATGCCGGCAATCGCGTCCATGGCGCCATTCGGATTAGCGGGAAAATCCATGACCGGTTCCCGGTAGTCAGAATCGCTGTATTTTACGGCAGCGAGGTGGCCGGCGTCAATCGCTGCCAACGTTTGGCGGTCGGCGACAAATTTTCCTTCGCCATGCCGCACCGGCAGATAGATGCCATCGTTGATCCCTTGGGTGTAGACACAAGGCGAAGCAGGGTCAACCTTGAGATAAGCCCAACGGTCCTGAAAACGCCCACAATCGTTGAAGGTTAAGGTCGCGCTCTGGGTATGGTGATCCCCCGACAGCGCCGGCAGCAGCCCCATCTTGACCATGAGCTGAAAGCCGTTACAGACCCCCATGATCAGCTTGCCGGCGGCAATAAAACGATCGATCTGTTCGACCAGGTGCTCGTTACTGCCACGGATCGCCACATGTTTGAGGCGATTGGCTCCGGCCTTGGCACTGCCGAGGTCGTCGCCATCGAGAAAGCCGCCGGCGAGATTGAGAAACTGGTAATCATCAAGGCGGACCCGCCCGGCGAGGAGTTCGGCGATATGAACGATATCAGCCCGATCCGCGCCGGCGAGGGTGCAGGCCGCGGCGACCTCCCGTTCACAGTTGGTTCCGTTGCCGGTGATGACGATTGCATTCACCTTGGTCATCTTACATCTCCCGCAGCGGCGCTTGCCAGGCCGCTTTCAGTTCATCGAGCGCCGCTGCAATCAAACAACAATTATTGGCATCAACGACTTGCAGCTGCGCTGTAGTGATCACCTCCCCGAGCAAAGAACAGCTCTGCCGGGCAAAGAGGGAAGTAAAGCGTCCCTGGTTCTCCGGATGGACAGTCACCAGCAAACGGCTCGCCGATTCCGAGAAGAGGATCTGCGTTGCGGTCAGTTCGCCGCGCGTCTCCACCTTGGCCAGATCGATACGCATGCCGAGGCCGCCGCTGAAGGCGGTCTCAGCGAGAGCGACAGCGAGGCCGCCATCGGAAAGATCGTGACAGGAAGCGATCAGCCCGGCATTCTGGGCAGTATTGAGAGTGCGATAGCGAGCCAGCGCCGTGGTGGCATCGACCTGCGGCAGGTTGGCACCGAGTTCACCAAGCTGGGCGTAGAGTTCGGAAGCGCCGAGCTCATTGGCGGTGACGCCAAGGAGATAGACAAGATCGCCGGCGCGTTTAGCGTCCATGGTCGTCGCCAGCCGGACATCGTCGATCTTGCCGATCACCGAGAAGAGAACGGTCGGCGGGATCGAAATCTTGGTCTCGCCGATCTGATAGTCGTTCTTCATCGAATCCTTGCCGGAGATCAGCGGCACACCGAAGGCGACACAGTAATCGTAAAGAGCCTGATTCGCCCGCACCAGCTGGGCAGCTTTGTACTCGCCGTCCGGGGTCTTGTCGCTCTTGACCGGATCGCACCAGCAGAAGTTATCGAGCCCGGCGACATGATCAATCCGGCCGCCGACCGCCACATAGTTGCGCAGCCCTTCGTCGATGGCGTTGGCCATCATCTGATAGGTGTCGATATCGGAATAACGCGGACAGATGCCGTGCGCCACCACCGTGCCGACGTAGCTGTCGGCGAGGGGACGGACGACCGCGGCATCAGAGGGACCGTCGTTAACAACGCCGGTGAGGGGCTTGACGATCGTCCCCGCCTGCACTTCGTGATCGTAGCGCCGCACCACACTCTCTTTCGAACAGATATTCAGGCTGCCGAGGAGCTTGAGCAGGGCCGACTGGACGTTAAAGTCCGTCGGGAGTTGCGGTTCACTGAGGGTCGGCGGCGTCCAGATGGCCGGAATGACCATCTGCGGCACGCCTTCATGGAGAAACTCCATGGAGAGCCAGGTGACGGTCTTCCCCTGATACAGGCAATGATAGTAGCCGGAGTCAGTGAACTGTCCAAGATCGGTCGATTCGACCTCCATCTCCGCAGAGAGGCTGAGAAAAGCGGCGAGTTTATCGGGCGGCACCGCCACGGTCATCCTTTCCTGCGCTTCGGAGATGAGGATCTCCCAGGGCTGCAAGCCGGGGTATTTGAGCGGCGCGCGGTCGAGATGGAGCTCGAAGCCGCCGGTATCCTGTGCCATCTCACCGATGGAGGAGGAAAGGCCGCCGGCGCCGTTGTCGGTAATCGAGCTGTAAAGGCCGCGGTCGCGGGCAATGATGAGGAAATCGAGCATACGCCGCTGCGTGATCGGATCACCGATCTGCACGGCCGTCACCGGTGAGCCTTCGTGCAGCTCTTCGGAGGAGAAGGTGGCGCCGTGGATGCCGTCCTTGCCGATGCGGCCGCCGACCATGACGATGCGATCCCCGATCCGTGCCGCTTTTTCGTGGCAGGGCTTGCCATGCAGGGTGGCAGGCATGATCGAACCGGTGCCGCAGTAAACAAGGGGCTTACCGACAAAACGGTCATCAAAGACGAGGGAACCGTTGACGGTCGGAATACCGCTCTTGTTGCCGCCGTGTTCGACCCCTTCAACGACGCCTTCGAAGATGCGTCGCGGCGGCAGCAAACGCGGCGGCAGCGGCTGATCGTAAAAGGGCGAAGCGAAGCAGAAGACATCAGTATTAAAGAGGAGGCGCGCCCCCATGCCAGTGGCAAAGGCGTCGCGGTTAACGCCGACGATGCCAGTCAAGGCGCCCCCGTAGGGATCGAGAGCGGACGGAGAGTTGTGGGTCTCGACCTTGAAGACCAGGCTCCAGTCGTCGGTAAAGCGGATGACGCCGGCGTTATCCTTGAAGACCGAAAGGCAAATATCGTCTTTCCCCTGCGCGGCGCGAATATCCTTGGTAGCGCGGACGATATAGCTCTTGAAGAGGGAGTTGATCTCCTCCCGCTTGCCGGTGGTGGTGTCGAGATAATCGATACGCGCTGCAAAGATCTTGTGCTTGCAGTGTTCGCTCCAGGTCTGGGCAAGGGCCTCAATCTCACAATCAGTCAGGAGAGGACCGAGTCCGACCTGCGCCCGCGCTGCCAGCACCTGCGGATCGCGGATATAGGCCTGAATCGTCTGCATCTCTTCGAGATTGAGAGCAAGCATGCCGGCCTTGCTCAAGGCGAGCAGCTCGGCATCACTGACGTCAAGATTAACTTCGTGCACCTCGGACGCTGCCGTGACCTGCACCTTCGGCACGGTGGCGGGGAGCCCCTTGACTCGATCGTAAGCGTTTGAGGCAACGATCGTCCAGCGCTGAATCAGGCCGTTGGCAAGGAAGCTGGCGGCGATCTTCTCGGCCAGAACCGCATCGACCGGACCGGAAAGGAGATACTGCACCGAGGTATAGACCCCTTCGCCGGCCGCCAGGGGACGACCAATCTGGTACTGGATCGCCTCTTTGGCGGTACGGCCGACGTTGTCGGTGACACCCGGGCGGTAGCCGATCTCAATAAGGATATCGAATTCCACAGCGAGAGGAGCATTGATCGCCACCTCCTGGATGACCGGATCACAAAATGGTCCGTGCGCCGCCGCAGCAATCTCCTCCGGCGTCAGATCGGCATCGATCGTATAGACGTCGATGGTCCGGACGGCTGTAAGGTCAATCCCGAGGTGTTCGCGCAGCTCCCGCTGCACCCGGGCAGCGCGGGCATCCTGCACTCCCTTTTTCAATGCTACTTCTATGCGCCAGGGCATGTCTCTGACTCCTGAAACGTGTTCCGTGGTGTGATGTGGATGGCGTAGGGGCGCTGCTTGCCGCGCCCTGGGCGGAGCAAGCGCCGCCCCTACGAAAATACGATTAATACGAACAACCCGCCTCAAAGACCCGTTTGAAGATCGTGTCGACATGCTTGAGGTGGTAGTTGAGATCGAAGGATTCACGGATCTTTCCTTCGCCGAGGGCGCCAACAACTTCCTGGTCTGCCAGGAGTTCGGTGAGGAAATCCTTCCCTTCTTCCCAGACCTTCATGGCGTTCTTCTGGACCAGACGGTAGGAATCTTCCCGCGAGACCCCGGCCTGGGTAAGATCGAGGAGGATCTTCTGTGAAAAGACCAGCCCCTGCATCTGGTTGAGATTGCGCAGCATGTTCTTGGGGTAAACGACGAGATTCTTGATCAGCCCGTTCAGGCGCCGC
>JAXMLA010000134.1:0-14156 GCA_034370465.1 Desulfuromonadales bacterium | reverse complement strand
TCGCTATCCAGAGCGTTCTGCTGCAATATCGGGCGAGTGAGGCGGCGATTACTGAAGCAAAAGGTCTTTATGACCCCCGTCTGCAACTCATCCTCGATGCCGCCACCAGTCGTGATGCTCAGAACAGTACCCCCGTCACTATGAGTGAGAACTTCGCCACCCGCTTCAGTTTTTCATTGCTGCAAAAGTTGCCAAGCGGAGTTGAGGTAGCTGCGGGGATGAATCAGCGTCGTGACGACAATCTGCAATCTACGACAACGTCGGGTTTCGACCCGAGTTGGCGCAACGATTTTCAACTCTCCTTGACCCAACCGTTGCTCAAGGGCTTTGGCCGACGGGCGACGGAAGAAACAATTCTACTTGCCAGCAAGGGACGCGATAGCGCTAACGCGACACTAAGACAAGAGGTGACCCTCCTTGTTGCCGATCTGCGTAGTCTCTTTGCCGACTTACGGCGAGCTCACGCCATCCTCGCTTCCCGTCGTGCTTCCGTTACCCTTGCCGAGGAGATCCTCGCCGAGAATGAGGCCAAGGTCAGTGCCGGCCTTCTCCCTCCCCTGGATCTCCTGGAGGCCGAAGTGGCGTTAAAGCGTCGGCAACGCGAGTTTCTCGACGCCGAGCAGTCAGCCGAGGAACTTCTCGATCGTCTCGCCGAACAACTGAATCTTCCTGTTCCCCCGGAAATTATTCTTGCCGACTTCTCTCTCGCCAACATCGCTCCCGTCGAAGAAGCCGATTTGGACTACGCTTTGTTACATCGCCCGGAACTACTTCGTGCGCAAGCACAGGCAGAAAGCCGCCGTCTTGAAGCGACGATTGCCGAAGAGCGCCGGCGGCCGGGTCTCGATCTTGTTGCCAGCTACGGACAAAAGGGGCTTGCAGAAGACTATGGACAAAGTCTGGACGAGTCGCTACAGGATGATCTCCAGAACTGGTCCGTCGGTTTTATTTTCTATTATCCTCTGGGGAACCGTCAGGCCGTCGGCGAAGCGGCGCGGAAAACATATCTGGCGACAAGTGCGCTGCGTGAAGTCGAGCGTCTGCGCGAGGTGGTCCGGCGCGAATTGCGCACCGCCCACCGGCAGATCCGTCTCGGTGAAGTGCGCCTGCAAGTCTCCAGCGACGGCGTAGCTCTTGCCGATGAAAAGTTGCGAAATCTCCTCAAACGGCGCGAGGTCGGGCTGACGACGACGCGCGCGGTCTTTGAGGGGGAAACCGATCTTGCCCAGGCGCAGACCGATCTCGCCGATGCCGAGGCCCTCTACGATAACGCGATCACCAGCTATCTGCGGGCCAGCGGTCGCCTTCTCGATCATGAAAGGATCCGCTTCATCAACGATCAGTCCGCGTCGCCCTTCTTTGTCAGCGGACCATCCAACTGATGGCGCTGCGCATCGGCCACATCGCCTACGCTAACTGCGTCCCCTTTTTCCACTATCTGCGTCAGTGCGGCTTTAGCGGCGAGATCCTTTCCGGAGTTCCGGCCGAGCTCAATGCCCTCCTCGCCGCCGGGGAGATCGATCTTGCGCCCTCCTCCTCCTTTGAATACGGGCGTAACGCCAGCGATTATCTCCTCCTACCCGGCCATTCAATCAGCTCCTGCGGAGCGGTACAAAGTGTCCTCCTCTTCTCTCCTCTCCCCCTCGAAGAGCTCGGCACCACGCCCATCGACCTGACGAGCGAATCGGCCACGTCGGTCAACCTCCTCAAACTCCTCCTCGGCGAATTTCTCGGGAAGGATCCGTGTTGTTGCCGTCCGGTCGCACATCCAGCAGAAGAGATCGCCGCCCAGGGGGGAAGTGTCCTGATGATCGGTGATCGCGCCCTGCGTACCGCCCAGGAGTTGCGTGAGAGGACCAACATTTACGACCTCGGCGAACTTTGGTGGCGTTTTACCGGCCTCCCCTTTGTCTTTGCTCTGTGGATCGTCCGCGCCGCTATCGCTGACGAAGCAGCATCAACTCTGCGTCTTTTGCAGCAGCAGTTGGCGCAGTCTCGGCAGCAGGCGTTTGCCGATCTCCCCTTGGTAGCCGCGCAAACCCCGGAGCGGCTGTGGATGGGCGAAGCAGCACTGGTCGATTACTGGCGCGCCATGTCATACGATCTCACTTTGCAACATCAAGCAGGATTAAAGCTCTATTTTGCCCTCTGTGTTCGCTACGGGCTCCTCAAAGAAGAACCGGTTCTCCGTTTCTTTACCGGATAAAAGACGCCGAATAGATATTTTCCCGAACGTGCAGCTTTTGATTGACAGAACCCGCAGAAACGAAAATAATGTCCTCCCTCGCCCGGGTGGTGGAATAGGTAGACACAAGGGACTTAAAATCCCTCGGGGGTAACCCCATACGAGTTCGATTCTCGTCCCGGGCACCATTTTTTATTAGGCAGAGGGTTGGCCATTTTATGGTTAACCCTTTGCTCGTTTAAAGTGTGTTGTGTGATTTGGGACTTATTTGGACCAATAGTCCGGGACTGTTGATCAATCAAGTGACCAGTCTCATGCAAGATGAAGTGTGTCGTGCGGGCAGGCAGGGAGGCAGAGACCACAGCCGGAACAGCACTGCGCATTGACTCTGGCGGTTTTGCGGCCGAAGCCGTCGGCGCGTTCGGTTGAGAGAGTGAGTGCGTGGACGGGGCAGGCGGCGACACAACGGCCACAGCCCGTGCAGTTCGCGGTGATCAGGAGGTAGGGATCTTCTTGCGCCACGCTGCGCTTAAAAATCCAGATGGCGTTCGACAAATTTTTCGATGCTGCTGATCTCTCTTTGCAATTCGTAATTGCGGTTTTCCAGCTGAATAATCTCTTCCCCGAGACGCGCCTGTCTTTCCTTAAAGACCGACATCTGTGCTTTGGAATCTTCAATCATCTTGTTTAGATCCCCACTTTGCCCCCCCATATTCTCTTTTTGCCGCTCCTCCAGGGCAAGAATTCGCTCGGTCCAGGTCCTTTGCGCATCTTCAAAGTTGTTGCGGGTATTTTTCAGGGCGGTAATGTCCCGCTCGACGACTTCGATGCGCCGTGAGCGAAAACTCAAATAAGCAATCGCCAGATTGAGTTTTTCCAGAGATTCTTTGTTACCGGCGTTCTTTTGTTCGGCTTCCAGAGCTGTTGCCAGGCGATGGATCGCTGCCGTCAAAGCTTCGACCGAGGCTGACGCCAGGGGCTTCTGCTCGGTTGCGGCGACCGGAGAAGAGGATAGGAGCAGGAAAAAGAGAGCAGCTATAGTCAGAAATTGTGACATCAAAGACTCCGTATAACGTGAAATAAGTTCAGGAGCAACAGTCGCCACCGGGGGCGCGCAGATTGTGTTCGCTTAGCCAGTCATTGATCAGGCCGGTGGCACAGCCGACCCCGGCGTCGACGGAGATTGCCGTCACCGGGCAGTTTAGCTGGCAGGCGCCGCACTCCATGCAGTCGTCGCGAAGGGCGATGGCGGCCTTCGTCCCTTGCAGAACAAAGACCTGATGCGGACAGACTTCAAGACAGCGACCGCAGCCAATGCAGCGTTCTTTCTGCAACTGCAGGGTCGTCACATTCTTCAAATAATGAAAATCTTTCATCGTTTCATCCTTTCCCGACCAGCCATTGGCCGACAGCCAGCAGCACGCCGCTGACTAGAATCGCCAGCCCCATGAGCGGCATCGCCAGTCGCATCTCCTTCTTGACCCCGTTCGGTGAAGTGTAGGTCGTGCATCCCGTGAAGTTGAGGGTGTAAAAAGCACTCACCGCCGGCAGCGCCAAAAAGGCTGCCAGCGTCTGGGGGATATTCAGGTCGCCGCCGATCAATTGATAGCAAAGGAGTGCCCAGAGCAGGCCGACGCTGGCGCCCTTGACGGCAAAACTCCGCCCCGGCAGCCAGGGGAGGAGGAGGGGGCCGACGACGATGCCGGTATAAAGGGCACCGAGATAGGCGAAGATCATCCGGCCGGCAGCAGTGCTGCCGCTGCTGAAGTAGCCGAGGAGGAAGAGGAGCAGGGTGATGATCGCCGCCGATTTCGCGGCATGGACGATTTCGACCGGGAGGAGGACGAGGCGTTCGTAGAGGCTGAAGGTCAGCTCCCGCATCGCCGGGGTCGTCACCAGTCCGTTGTCGAGGTAGGCAGGGAGATCGGCGGCGCGGATTGTTCCGTAGCGGACCGTGAAGCCGCTCTGCTTCTTTATTTCGTGGGCCGCCACCCCCGGCGCGCCGAGGATCGGCAGGATCAACTGCCGGTGATTGACGATCGCCGCGAGGTTGCTGGCGTTGATCTGCGTCAGCAGTTCCCCCGTACCGAAGGTCCCTTTGCCGGCCGCACACCAGACATTGACACCGAAGGTCTCCAGCACCAGCAGCCAGAGGTTGCGGCCGTGCAGGGTGCGGCGCAGGATGTCGTAGCTCATCTTGTAGTTGGCGGTGACCAGCACCGGTGCGTCAGCGTCCGGACTGCCGATGGCATACAGGCCGGGCGGGACGAGGTAGTGCATCCGGCCGATCCCCCAGCGTGCTTTGCAGGCGCCGAGATGATCGCTCCAGGTCAGCTCCGTCGCGATCTGCGGCACACGTCCGCTTGCTGTCGGCAACCAGCGCAGAAAGCCGGGGACCTCTTCGCTGATGGCTCCGCCGCGGGTGGTGGCCGGCGGCCCGCAACAAGGGGGCTTCTCCGTAGCAGCCGGGGCTGCGGGCGGGCAGCAGCTCGACGACGGCGGACAACAGGATGACGTGGAACGTTTCTCGATCTTTTTAATGCTGCGTATCTTCATAATGGTAGCCGGTGAGTTCTTTTCTTTTGAAGGCTATTATTGCTGATTGTCGAGTTGTTGCAAAGCCAGGTGCGCGGTCAGTTCCGGCGGCAGTTTCGGGCGGCCGTTAGCGGCGATGGCGGTGCCGGTGACCTGCGCCTTGACGATCAATTTGTGATCGGGTTGGCGATAGATCGTTTGCAGAAAAGTGATCCGCACCGGCGAAGCCCGCTCCATCGCCACTTCGACGACAAAGCCATCGCCGCTGGTCAGGGAGGTTTTGTAGTCGATCTCGACCCGGGTCACCACCAGATTGATCCCCTGCGCAGAGAGAGCAGCAAAATCGATACCGAGCGTCTTGAGATATTCGTGGCGGGCATGTTCCAGATAGTTCTGGTAAACGGCGTTATTTACCACCCCTTGCAGGTCGCATTCGTAATCGCGCACCGCCATGGCCAAACAAAAGTTTCTGGATTCCACATTTAACTCCCTTGTCAGCTGCTTCTCGCTCCGGAGCGCACGACACGGTTGCGTCCTTGCTCCTTGGCCCGGTACAGAGCCTTGTCCGCGGCCTTGAGGACCGCTTCCGGGGTGAGATTGAAATCGTTGCGTTCGGCCACGCCGATGCTCGCTGTGACCTTCAGTCTTTGTCCTCCCCCGCTTTTCAGGGATTGTTCCGGTTTCTCTGCGGGGCGTTCGACATCGCGCAGGGTAAAGCCGTTGATCTCGATGCTATGCCGCAACTCTTCGAGGTGGGGCAGTGCTTCCCGTGCACTTTTGTTCGGGAAGAAGACGGTAAACTCTTCGCCGCCGAAGCGATAGGGGCGCCCGCCACCGCGGACCTCCTCAATCTTCGCCGCCACCATCTTCAGGACCTGATCGCCGATGTCGTGACCGTGCGTGTCATTGACCTTCTTGAAATGGTCGATATCGACCATGGCGATGGTGTAGGTCCGTCCCACCTTGAGCAACTCCTCGTTCAACGCCCGGCGCGCCGGCAGCCCGGTCAGTTCGTCACGATAGGCCATGCGGTGCGACGATTCGACCAGCGAGACGGTGAGGATCAGTCCGGAAGTGGCAAACCAGAGGGTGAGAGTCTCGCCTGAGACCCCGGCGGCGAGGGGGACGATAGCAGCAACCAGTGCCCACAGGAAGCCGCCGTCAATCGCCGAGGGGTGGCGCGGAAAACGAAAAGCGAGGATGCCGCCCCCCAACAGGAGCGCCGCCAAAGGGATCTGCGCCAGCGGCAGACGATCGAGAAACGCCCAGGGGAGGGGTTTGCCGATCAGGAAGTTGCTGAGGACAGCGGGGCTGGCAAGATAAGCGAGATAAAGGCAGAGGGGTTGCGCTGCGATCACCCCGGCGCGTAGTAGTCCCGGTCGGGAGAGTAAGCCGCGTTCGACAAAGAAGCTGATCATCGCCAGGTTCAAAGGGATGAGGAATTCGGCCGCAGCAATGGCGAGTACGCGGGTCTCACCGTCCGGAAAGCGGCGCAGGCACAGGTCGGCCAGGGTTAAAAGGACGAGGGCAAAGAAGAGCCGGGTACGATTGAAGCGCCAACTGAGAAAGAGTCCGAGCGACAGAACCAGCGCCGGGTAGTAGGCAAAGAAGCCGCGTACCTGGTCGGGGAGGGTGAGGAGATGAAAGAGGAGGACGCCACCCAGAACCAGCAGTCCGCCGGGGAGGAGATAGACGAGGTCCCGCTGGCGCAGGTTGATTTCAACGGTCGAAGGGAAGAGTGCCATGTTCTATAGTCCATTGATGGCCAAAAAAATTATGGAGATTCATAGCATGAGTCCGGCGTGCTGTAAATCTCTGAAAGGTATTTGCATCTCGCTTTTGGCTAACGCGGCGGGCGGAGCGCTTCGTGGAACCAGGGACGGTATTCTTCCATGCGTTGGCGCTGCGCGTCCGGGGCCTGGCGGCGGCAGGTGGCGAAGTCCGGGGAACCGGGAGTTGCACCCCAGCGCCGCTCGACGCAATCATTGGGGTTGTAACCGATTTCGATGCCGGGGCGGCGTGCGTAGATCTCGGCCAGACTCAGCTTCCAGGGGGAGCCGTCGCTGCGGGTGTAGGTGATGAAGCGTTCCTTGATCCGCCGGGCATGCAGTTGCTCGATCCGTGTGGCCGCGGCACCGGCGGTCTCGTGCCGCAGCACATAGAGTTCAGGATGGCGGCGGATACGTTCGGGAAGGTCGGCGAGTACCTTCAGGGCGATAAGGATGCGCATGTCGCGGGAAGGGGTGGCGTAATCCTCCCAGGGGCCGGTGGTTTCAAAGATCGCCGGGCCGCGCGGCATCGGGACAACTGTACCGGGGTGGGCGCGCATGTACGCTTCGCCATTGTCGACCGAACGCACTCGGGTTTCAATCTGCTCCAGCAAGGCGTCGAGGGTGGCGGTGTAGGCGGCGTCCGGACTCTGGCCGTGCGGGTTGATGAGCTTCTCCATACGGGCGTAAAAGTCCTCGGGGCTGAGGTTGGTCTGTTCGCTCGAATAGGGCGTCAGGCCGGAGCCCGCCGTCAGGGCGCGGTTGGGGAGGGGAGCCCAGCCCGCCTTGGCGTCGTTGGCAACCGGGACGCGGTAGGCCTTGAATCCGGGACCGGCGGCCGGGCTTTGCGCGAAGAGGAAGTTCCCTTCCCAGAAGCGTTTCCGGGCGACGGAGTTGTCAGGCTGGGCATCGACAGCGAGGAGCATTCCGCTTCGCTCCTTGGTCTGCGGGATCCACTTGACGATCATCAGGGTGTGGCCGTAGGGGTCAGCATAGACAGTACCGGGCCACAACGCTTCGCGCTGCAGCGGTACCGGATAAAAATCGGTGGCATCGTCGCTGAGGGCAGTGCGACCGCCGCCGGAGGTGACACGGTCCATGAGCCGGCGGCTCACCTGGCGGAAGGCGGCGGCAGAGGCGGTGGTGCCGACGAAGGTGCGGTTGATCTCCGCCGGGTCGCAGGTCGGGGCGCGGTTGGCACTACCGCGGTTACAGGCGCGATAGCTGACCGGCAGACCGAGTTTCCAGCCAAAGTAGGCGCGCAGAAAGTAGGGTAGGTCGGCGCAATCGGGCTCTGCCGGGAATTTTACATCCTCCCCCTTGCTCAGGTAGTCGTAAAGGAAGTTGCGCTGCGGGTCGCGCAGCACCGGCTCCAGAGAAGGGAAGCTCAGCGCTTCCTCAGGGGGGGCGTCAAAGAGGTGCTCGACCCAGGCAGCGTAGAGCGCCTGGGTGGCGGTATTCCATTCGCCGCTGCCGCGGTTGCCTGGTCCAGCACCGACTTGAATTTCGCTGCAGGCGACAATTCCTTTCCCGCGTTTCGCTTCAACACGGTAGCTGCCGCGGCTGGCGGCGGGGATAATCCCGCGCAAGCTCCAGGGGGGGCCACCGCCGGCCATCGTTGCCAGTTTGCTGCGTCGCCCCGCGGGATCGGTGACCAGAAGCTCGGTCAGCGCGCCATCGGTCGCTACGGCCACGATCTCCATCTTTTCTCCCGGTTGCGCCAAAAGCGGGGCGCTCCAGATGTGGACCTCCTCCCCCTGGCGGCACGTCGACGCGGCCCAGGTCATCTCAGCGCCGGTCATAATGAGCAGCAGCATGGACAGGACGAGGAACAAAGGGGAAAGATTCCGCAGCAGGGTCGTGGTGCGATCAGTCGGGTGTGAGCTCGGGTCTTCGGTCAGTGGCATACTGCATCCTTGTCGCGTGTGAATATCCGAAGTTCTAACTTGCCCGCTCTTCACGCCCCGCTAAAGACCCGGCGGAGCAGTTCCGTGGTCCGCTTCGCCGGATTTTCCCGGATGGCGGCTTCTTCGACTGCCAGATAGTGGAAGAGACCATCCATGGTTTTGCCGACCACATAGCCGGTGAGGTCGATCTTGATGCTTGGGGCGAAGGGGATGGTTTCAACCTTGGCCACGGCCTGCTGATAGAGGCGCACCGCCCCGACTTGGGCGAGGCTGTCGTCGATCACCGGCCGCATGGCCACGGCCAGTTCCGGGGTCATCTTTCCCTGGAAGTAGCGGGTCGCGGCGTCGTTCGGGCCGTTAAGGATGGCGCGGGCGTCGTCGAGGGTCATGGCGCGGATCGAATTCCAGAAAAGCGCCTTGGCCTGCGGTGCGGCAGCTTCGGCGGCGCGATTGCAACGGGTTTCGAGATCGTCAAGTACGCCGTTCAGTCCGACCATTGCCAGGATATTGCGGGCATCGGCGAGCTTCTGCGGCAGCGGGATACGGATCACCGGATCAGCGTTGAAACCGTCGGTACGGCCGATCTGGGTCACCACCCGTTCGCTGCCGATGCGTAGCGCTTCTTTCAGCCCTTCGGCAATGTCCGCAATCGATAGGGCTGCCGGTTGGTTTAACGTCGGCGGCAGGTTGGCGAGGGCGCGTTGCAGCTCGACCTCGGTGCAGGCTGTTAACCCGCAGGCGAGGAGGAGAAGTACGAGGCAGAGACGATTGTTTAAGCGGAATAGCATGGTAGCTCCTTGTTCGTGATAACTCAATCACTGCTCTCCAGGGTATCGACCTTGCGGTAGAGCCAGCCACCGAGATAAAGGCTGATACCGAGGATCACCAGGCAGCCGATGCGGATCAACGGTGCGGATTGCGAAAGGTCGTAAAGCAGGACTTTGGCCCCGGAGATCGCGAAGATGAAGAGGGACGATTGGCCGAGGAGGCGGTCGCGGATCTGCAGGGAAAGGAGGAGAGCAGCGACGGCGAGGATTGACCAGGTCAGCGAGACCGCGAGGCGCTGGTCGAAGAGGTGGATCGGCGCCGCCAGAGCGGCGAGGTGGCCGGCAAAGAGGAGGGGAGCGCGCAGCGGCAGTGCCAGCGTTGGTGCGAAGCGGCGCAGCAGCCCGTAAGCGAGATAAAGTTCCAGCGCATAAGCCAGGGCCAGCCAGTCGCCGGCCGCGACCCCGCCGAGTTCAAAATGGAAGCCGGCGCGCAGCGCATTGAGTCCGAAGATCAGCCCGGCAACGGCGAGGAGCGGCCAGTGATGCGCCTTGATCTCCGCCTGCGTCGTCAGCCAGGCAGCCGCCACCACCCCGACGCCGAGGGCGACCCAGGGGGCGAGGTGATCCGGTAAGACTTCGAGGTAGCCGGCATGAAAAAGGACGACCGCCGCATAGACGCCGAGGATCAGCTGCCCCCCCGCCAGTGAGGTCGAGAAGGCAGAACGGGCCGCGCCATAGATGACGACGATGATCAGCAGGCTGGCGACGGCGATCCATGGCGCCCAGGTCGGGAGATAGCGGTGAAGGAGTCCGTATTCGAGGGCGTAAAAGAGGAGGAGGGGCGGCAGATGAATAATCGCTTCGTCTCGGTCCAAGGGTTGCTGGTGGCGCAGGGTAAAGAGGACGGTGGCGCAAGCGAAGATCGCCAGCTGGATCGCCTGAAAGAGGAGCGCCCCGCGCCAATCCGCCGTCGGCAAGTGATTCCACTGCCAATACCAGATCAGGTCAAAGCCGATGAGTGCCAGGTAAGCGGCGGTGAGATAGATGCGGCGTTGGCCGAACCACACTCCATAGGCGCAGAAGAGCAGACTCCAGGCTGAATAGTAGATCGCCAGATCGCTCACTTCGCTGCGCAGTCCGGGGAGGAGGAAGGGCGCCGAATAGGAACCGACCACGGCGAAGAAGGCGTAGAGTTCGCTCTCGAAGAGGTGGCAGAGCCAGAGGGCAAGGAGACAGATCGTGCCGATTCCGGCGAGGGCGGCGGGGTAGGGGATGAGCCGGTAGTAGAGATGGGCGCCGTAGGTGGCGAGAAAGAGGATCACCACCCCCCCCGCCGGGAGCAAACTGGCGTAGTGGCGATCAGCCGCGCGCAGAGCGATGCCGCTGCCGATCAACGCGGCGGCGCCGACGATGGCGAGCATAATCTGCCGGGCCGGGGTGAGCCAGCCGAGATCGACGCCGAGCTTGATCAGATAGGCGACCGCCAGGACCAGGGCGGTGACCCCGGCCCAGCCGAGGAGTTGGGTGACATTGAGTTGCGGGATGGTGGAGCGGGGCACCGGGCGGGGGAGGGGACGGGGCCGCACCGTCGCGGTCGGCCGGGGGGGAGCCGGTGGCGTCGGGTCGAGAAAGATAAATTCGCCCGGCTCTTGCGGCGATGGCGTCGTCGTCAGCAGCGCCTCCAGTCGGCGCACCCGCGCTTCGAGGGCGAGCACCTGCTGTTTGAGTTCATCGTCGGTGGGGGTCATGCATCCTCCGCTGTAATTTATTCAAGGCAAACCGCGGATCTGCCGGGGGATGACAGGTCCGGGAATATAAAGAAACCTCCCTCAACTCGACCGTTCAAGTCATGAAAAAGGAGGTTTCATTGACAACGCGAAATTTTAAGTCACAGCAAGTGGGAATGCAAGTTTCATCTGGCTCCGGCCGTTGTGGTTATTCGCCCTTCAGCGACGCCATGTCGATGGAGAAGCGGTACTTCACATCGGACTTGAGCAAGCGCTCGTAGGCTTGGTTAATTCGCTGGATCGGAATAATTTCAACATCGGCGGTGATGTTGTGGGCACCGCAGAAGTCGAGCATCTCCTGGGTCTCCCTGATCCCGCCGATGAGGGAGCCGGAGAGGCTGCGGCGACCGAACAACAGCGCAAAGGACGAGACGGCCAGCGGTTTCTCCGGCGCGCCGACCAGGGTGAGGTTGCCGTCTAAGCTGAGCATCCCGAGGTAGGCGTTGATGTCGTGATCGGCGGCAATGGTGTCGAGGATGAAATCGAAGCTGCCGGCGTGGACCTTCATCTCCTCGGCATGAGTCGAGATGATGACTTCGTGGGCGCCGAGGCGGATGGCATCCTCTTTCTTATTCGGCGAGGTGGTAAAGACGACAACGTGAGCGCCGAAGGCGCGGGCGAACTTGACCGCCATGTGCCCGAGGCCGCCGAGTCCGAGGACACCGACCTTCTTCCCTTGGACCTCCCCCCAGCGGCGCATCGGCGACCAGGTGGTGATCCCGGCGCAGAGGAGCGGCGCCACCCCGGCGGGATCAAGGTTGGTCGGCACCTTGAGGACGAAGCGCTGGTCGACAACGATGCTCTCCGAATAACCGCCATAGGTGACCGGTGCGGTGCCGTGTTTATCCGGCGAGTTGTAGGTGAAGATGGCACCGGGGCAGAACTGCTCGACGTTGGCCTGGCAGCTCGGGCAGCTGTGGTCCGAATCGACCAGGCAGCCGACCCCGACCACTTCTCCAGCCTTGAAGTTGCTGACCGCGCTACCGACGGTGACCACCCGACCGACGATTTCGTGCCCTGGCACGCAGGGGTAAGTGGTCGGCATGACGCTGTGCCACTCGTCGCGCACCGTGTGCAGGTCGGAGTGACAGACGCCGCAGAAAAGGATTTCGATCTGCACGTCGTCTTCGGTGGTGGCGCGGCGCGGGATGGTGGTGGCGGCGAGGGGCGCAGTAGCGCCGGTAGCGGCGTAAGCTTTGGCTTTGAGCATGGTATGGTTCCTCCTGTCTGGGGGGCTCATTGATGATAATAATGTATACTCCCGAAACGTCAACGACCGGTAAAATCGATCTTGTCAAAAAAATGATGCCGCGACTTCTGCGTTTCAGGTTGGTTACGAGAGTCCGGCGCAGTTCAGCCGCGTAATAGAGAGGTCAACATGAACGGCAATAAGAAAATGACTGAACAATTGCTGACCGGGGCTGCCATTGCGGAGGCACGGGATGAGGTGGCGACTCTCCGCCTTGAAATTTTCCGGGAGTATCCCTATCTGTATCAAGGGCGCAGGGAAGATGAGCTCAAATACCTGGGAACCTATGCCGAGGCTCCCGATGCCTGCGTCATTCTCGCCTATGACGGAGATGCGGTTATCGGGGCAGTTGCAGGCATGCCGCTTATCCATGAAGACGTACAGATGCTTGACGCCTTTGCCGGGACAGCATTTCCGCTTGACGAGGCCTATTACGTCGGAGAACTGCTCTTTCGCCCGGCTTACCGCAATAGTGGACTGGGCCAGAAACTGCTTATCCGCCTGGAAAGCCACGTCCATTCTCTCGGCGGCTACCGCACGCTCACCTGCGCCACGGTTGAACGCTTCGATGATCACCCCTTGCGCCCGCGTGACTACATCCCCATAACAAGATTCCTTGTCCGTACCGGTTTTGCCCGACTTTCTGGGGTGACCACTCACTTTATGTGGCGAGAGATCGATGGCATTTTACGGGACCACCCTATGCAGTTCTGGGACAAGCAGCTGATTTGATTCCACAGTAAAAGGGGACTCTTACTAATTTAGGCGGCCGATCGGCCGCCTTTGCTGTTTCAGGAAGGCGTCGAGCTGGGTCATGACACCTCTTCGGAGTGTGAAGATCGTAGTGCAAAAGCGCGACTGCCAACCGCGATGGCGAGCGCGACAACGATCAGCAGTGCCGCGACTGCGAAGGTGATCCGCATACCGGTGGCAACGGCCTCGGGACTGGCTGTTATGATGGTGCTCGTCGCCGCTGCGAAGGCGAAGACAGCGCCCATGACCGATGCACCGGTAAGGCGGCCGAGATTGCGCGACAGGTTGAGCATGCCGGAAATAACCCCCCGTTGGTCACTGTGGATATTGCTCATGACGGCGGTATTGTTGGCGGTCTGGAAGAGTGAATATCCGCCGGTGATGACGACGATGGGGGCGATAAATCCTGTGACTCCGTACGTCGCCGGCAATAGGAAAAGAATCAGGGAACCGGCCATAATGAGGATGAGCCCGACGACAGTTATGGTTTGTGCGCCAAATCGGTCCGCAAGGCGACCGGCCGGCACGGCAGTCAGGGCGGCAGCCAGCGGACCGGCCGACAGGACGAGCCCGACCATGGCCGCATTGAGTCCGAGCGCCAGGGAGAGATAGAACGGCCCGACCACCAGCGTCGTTGTCACCACCGTCGCGACGAGCGCGCTCATGGCGAGACTCGCACTTAAGCCTGGATCGCGGAAGATCGCCAGGCGGAGCAGAGGCGATGCCGTTTTCGTCTCGGCGAGCACGAAGAGGCCGACTCCGCAGATAGCGGCCAGGAGCAGGGTCATGTTGAGCGGACCGAAACTGCCGCGGCCGAGCGTCACGGCGAGCGCATACGCCGCGAGGGTCAGGGCAAGCAGGAGCGTGCCCACAATGTCGAATCCGCCCCGCTCACTTTTCGAATCCTGGCGATCAACTGGCAGATAGTGCTGCGCGAGAAGAAAGGTCAGGATACCGAACGGTACGTTGACGAGGAAGATCGACCGCCACCCGAATCCCGCAATCAGGACACCGCCCAACGACGGGCCGAGAGCTGTCCCCACCGCCGACATCGTGCCGAGCATCCCCATGGCGCTGCCGGTCTTTGCCTGCGGAACAGTCTCAGCGACGATCGCCATGGTGAGGGCCATCATAATGGCCCCGCCGAGGCCCTGCACTGACCGGGCGGCTATCAGCAGCCAAAGGGTTGGTGCAACGCTGCTCA
>JAXMLA010000133.1:0-2229 GCA_034370465.1 Desulfuromonadales bacterium | reverse complement strand
GAGTACTGCGTAGTTCCTCCCCCTTCAAGGGGGAGATTAGGAGGGGGATGGGGTCTATTGTGGCGGCGCTGTCATGTGACCCCATCCCCACCCCGACCCTCCCCTTGAAGGGGAGGGAGCTTGGGGATGTTGGCTTCACCTTGAAGGGGAGGGAGAAAGTCCTGCAAAGACTGCCATTGTGCCTCAAAAAGAACCTGATGAGGACAAACGCGTTTTTCTAGCCGGACGTTCGTGATTTTTTCAGAGGTTTATCCCCCCTTGGAAAAGGGGGCGGGAGGATTTATTATCTGTCGTACGCCCTATGGGACTCATCGGATGGAACAATGTTGAAATCGGCGATAAAAAGAATAAGGGAAGATATCGAGACGGTCTTCAACAAGGACCCGGCAGCGCGCTCAATCTGGGAGGTCCTTTTCTGCTATCCCGGCCTGCATGCCATCTGGCTGTATCGATTGGCCAACAAGTTATGGCGCTGGAAACTGTATTTCGCCGCCAGATTGATATCCCATCTCGGCCGTTTTTTAACCGGGATCGAGATTCATCCAGGGGCAAAAATAGGCCGGAGATTCTTTATCGATCATGGTTCGGGCGTGGTTATCGGAGAAACATCGGAAATAGCCGATGATGTCTTGATGTATCAGGGGGTGGTACTGGGCGGGGTAAGCCTGCAGAAGGAAAAGCGTCACCCGACTATTGGAAACAATGTCCTGATCGGCGCCGGAACGATTATCTTGGGACCGATCTATATCGGAGACGGGGTCAGGATCGGCGCGGCGTCACTGGTCCTCCATGATGTGCCGGCCAATGCGGTGGCGGTCGGGGTGCCGGCCCGGGTCGGCTTGGGGTTTACCAGCAAGGATATTGAGGAATTGGGCCATAATAAACTGCCTGACCCGATTGCCGAGGCCTTCAGATTTTTGGGCAACCAGGTAGTCACTCTGGAAAAAAGGCTGGAAGACCTGGAACAGCTCCAAGGGATCAAAGTGGGACTCGATAAATATCTCGAGGAGAAAAAGCGCGGGGTCCTTTCGGTGTTTAATGAAGCCGAAGAGTTTACCCGGGGGACGGGCATTTGAGTGAAAGTGATTTGAATGAATAATAAGGCGATCGTCCTCCTTTCAGGGGGGTTGGACAGCACCCTGGCCGTCCGGGTTCTTTGCGACCAGGGAATAGAGGTGGTAGCCCTTAACTTCACCAGTCCCTTTTGCAATTGCGGGGGCAGGAAAGAGGGGTGTCAGCACCAGGCCGTTAAGGTTGCCAGGGAGCTGAACATCCCGATCAGGGTATTCATGAAGGGCCTGGAGTATATGAAGCTGGTGGAAAATCCACCTCATGGCTACGGGAGCGGGATGAACCCCTGCATCGACTGCCGCATCTATATCCTGAGGAAGGCCAAGGAATTAATGGCCGAGGCGGGAGCCTCCTTCGTGGCCACCGGCGAGGTTCTGGGGCAGCGGCCCATGTCCCAGCAGCGCCATACCCTCGCGGTAATTGAAAGGGAAAGCGGACTGGAAGGTCTGATCCTGAGGCCCCTGTCGGCGCTTCATTTCACCCCGACAATTCCCGAGAGGGAGGGGATAGTTGACCGGGGAAAACTGCTCGCCATCTCGGGGCGTGGAAGAAGGGAACAGATCGAACTGGCCGCCGATCTGGGGATCAATGATTATCCCTGCCCGGCCGGGGGCTGTCTCTTAACCGAGAAATCTATCGCGGCCCGTCTGCGGGATCTATTCCAGCACAAACCTGACTATGGGATGACGGATCTCCATCTGCTGAGTGTTGGGCGTCATTTCCGCCTGAGCCCGCAACTAAAGATTGTCGTGGGCCGAAACGAAACGGAGAATAAGAAGATCGTTTCCCTTGCCGGCTCAAAAGGAAATATTTTTCAGCCTTCTTTGTTCCGGGGACCCGCGGCGTTTGCTGACGGATGCCTCAACGGCGCGTCACGTGAGGTAATCGGCCGGATCATCGCCGCCTACAGCCAGGAGAATCTTCCCGCCTATCAACTGGAGGAGATTTCCGCGGGCGAAAGGAAAGCCGTCTTTACCGTGGAAGGCAGATACCCTCGGGAACAATGCGACATCCTCCGGATAGATGACGGCATCGTAAAAAGTCCGGATGCTGCGTTGCGCCGCATCCCTCGGCACTGCGGCGTTCTCTAAGTACACCTCATTCCTCGGGATTTGCGCGCCTAGCCTGCGGCCTTTTTTCGAAGCCGTCCTAGATTCA
>JAXMLA010000132.1:0-2225 GCA_034370465.1 Desulfuromonadales bacterium | reverse complement strand
GGAGAGGTCGTTGAGACAAATGTCGTTGCTGCCGGATCGGCCGACGCGGGCGCCGGCGGCAGGAATCGTCAACTCCCGGCCTTTATCCGGGCCGGCCACCACACAGACATGAACCGGTGCGGCCTGGGTCTCTTCGTTTGCCATAGCTATGGACTCCCTATGGGCGAAAGAGTAGGTCAATCCCGCGACCGGGTCAATCCCGGGTTACGGCCCCTAATCCTCGCCTAAGGAGAGCGGGAAGGAGGGAAGCAAGAAGATGGCCTTGAAAGAACCGAAGATATTTCTCTTTTTTCATCTTTTTGTGTTGCATTCGTCCTATAGCTATTCTATAGACAGGAATGACCGCGCGCATACCGCTTTTAGGCAAGACCCCCTTTGTGCTGGATCCGCGACCGTTGACCGAAGCGTCCAGTCCTCACGCCGGCTTGCTGGCCACCTCGCGCGCAGTGCGTGCCCTGGGCATCCCTTCGATGGTCGAAGCGAACCTGCCCCTGCGCAAGCGCAAGCGTGGGTTTAGCGAAGGGCAAATGGTCGAGTCCCTGATTCTTCTTCATACCGTCGGGGGCGAATGTCCCGAGGACATCCATCTGCTGGCCAACGATCCGTGCCTGGAGCGGGGTTTGGGGTATAGTCCCCCGCGCGTAACGGCGATCCGCGAGTATCTGGAGCGCTATCACGATCCGGCGATCGAGGACCAGCGGCCGGCGCGGGCTGTTCAAAAAAGCTTCATTCTGCCGGGCAGCGAGCCGATCGTTTCGCTTCAGCGCATTGTCGACGGAACCGTTCGCCGGATTGCCAAGCTCTACGAGCTGCAGGGCCGCGCACTTCGCATCGCGACGGTCGATCAGGATGCCACGATTATTGAGAGCCACAAAGCGGCGGCTCAACCGCACTATCAGGGTGGCCGGGGGTATCAACCGATGCTGGCGATGTGGGCGGAGGCGGATCTGGTGCTTGCGGACGAGTTCCGGGACGGGAACGTTCCTGCCCGTCAAGCGCCGCGAACGTGTGCGCAACGCGCGTTTGCCGCTCTGCCCGAAGGGATCAAGACCCGATATTTTCGAGGCGACAACGCCTGTTACGAGTCTGGCCTGATCGAGTGGCTAAGCGATCCGCAGCGTGCCCGGGAACCGGGCGGCGCCATCGGGTTTGCCATCAGCGCTTTTCCCAGCCCGGAATTGACCGAGGCTCTTCGGGCGATTCCCGAGTCTACCTGGAAGACCTTCGACACGGACGCGGATGGCACGCAGCGACAGGTTGCGGAAGTCGCTTTTGTGCCGACAGTCCGCTACGAACACAAGCAGAGCAAACCCCTGCGTTATGTGGGGCTTCGGCTTCTCAAGGCGCAGGGCGTTCTTTTTGCGGATGGCAGCGACCGGCGGCATTATGCCGTACTGACCAATCTGGAATACCGGGGCGACCGACTCCTCGATTGGCACCGACAGAAGGCGGGGACCATCGAACATGTGCATGACGAACTCAAAAACGGCCTCGGGGGCGGGCATATGCCCAGCCAGCGGTTCAACGTCAATGCCGCATGGTTCAAGCACGCGATTTTGGCCTACAACGTGGCCAGCGCCATCAAGGGGCTCTGCTTCGATCCCGAGGAGCGCAAGGCCCGATTCAAGCGCTACCGGTTACTGATGGTCCATCTTGCCGGCCGGATGAACCGAAACAACTGCGTGATGGGGCTGCGACTTTGCGCCTCTCCCAAAGCCATCGAGCGCATGCGCAAGGTCTGGAGCGTGTTCGACCTGCCCACTCAAGCGACCGCTTCTGTTCCGTTCCGCAGCAGCCCCGATTAGCGGGGCGCGAACGGACCCCTCTATAGGATGGGTGAACTGCGTCCCGATGGCGCGCAAACCCCGCTTGGAGCGGCTGTCGTCGATCCGCCTTCATCCAACCCAGTGTTTTACCTGCCGTTTGCACGTGCCCGTGACGACTTTCCCATCCTCTTCTTCCCTCCCTCAGCCTCGCTCTCCCGTTTCGACTTCCTTAGGCGAGGATTTGGGCCCAAGCCCCGGATCGCGGAGGGCGAGCGAGGAAACCGCTGGAGTCCTTGTGCCGTTCCGAATGGATTCGTCGCCATCCTCGTTTTTCATAGAACGATCTGCCGTTTGTCGGTTTTTCCAACCCTTGGAACAACGGCAGAGATTAAGTTCCAAACCTTGGAAACCCCGACAAAAGTCGAATTGCACCTGGCGTCGCAGTAGCTCCGCCCTCCA
>JAXMLA010000131.1:0-12678 GCA_034370465.1 Desulfuromonadales bacterium | reverse complement strand
TCCCAGGAATGCGGAGTTTGTTAGCACAACTCTCTGAGAAACAGAAAAGGCCGCTCCCGATGATTGGGGGCGGCCTTTTCTGTCTGGGATTACGGTTCATCTTCCACTGCGCGATTTATGGCGATGCTGCCATCAAACCGTTCGACTAAGGCGTGGTGAGCTGATAGACGTTACTCTGCTCGCCGCCGGGGTTAACCACCTGCAGTGAAAGTTCGCGGGCTTCGCGCAGAAAGGGGCGGCGGGTGTAGATCAAGGTGGTGCAGTCGACGTAACGCATCGATTCGCGCACGCTGCCATCTGGAGAGATGTTGCCGAGGTCTTTTCCGACAGTGCTGCCGTTGGCGGTGAGGCGCGAATCGGCGAGAAAGTTATTCCCCTGGACGATGAGCTCGTAACTGACAACGTTGTCGGCGCCACTCTGCACGGCGGTGATCTCTGGCGTACTGGAGAGGAAGAGGGCGTGGGTCAGGGAGCGCTGGTTGTCGGGATTAACCACTTGCACATGATGCAGACCAGGTTTCACGGCCGGCAGGGTAAAGACAATTTCGCTCTCAGCGGCTTTGTCGATGGGCAGGGCAGCGTTGTCGAAAAGAAGCTGGGCGCCGGAACGGAAGTGCTGGCCGCTGACCGTAATCTGCCGTGCTCCGGCAAAGGTGCAGCTGTCGAGCGTGGCGGGAGATATCAGGGTGATGCGCGGCGGCGGTTGCACCACTCGCAACATGAACGTAGGGGGTGTCCGCGTGCCGTCGCGCTCGACGCTCAGGATGTAATCCCCGGCCGGCAGTGTCAGCGGGAGGGTAAAGGTCAGACGCGTCGCCGCCAGAGTGGTGGCAGCCACACGCCGATCGCCGACCAGCACCTGATCTCCGGTCGCAAAGGGACCGCCGCTCAGGGTGATGCTGGCGCCGGGGTTGGCCGTCGAGGGGGAGACGGCGGTGATTTCCAGTGCCGCGACCGGCACGACAAAACAGAGGCAAAGGAGCATGATCAGCAAGCGGATGGGCATGGCTTTCTCCTGAGCGTAGAGCGGTTTGCGGTCAATGTTCAAAGTATAGCAGAAGTTCCCGATTTCGCGCTGTGGGTCGCCCTTTCTTGATTATTTTCCGCAGCACTTCTTGTATTTACGGTCGCTGCCGCAGGGGCAGGGATCGTTGCGGCCGATCTTGTTGGCGGTCAGGGGTTGCGGCTTCACCATACTGCCATCGGTGAAGAACCATTGCCCATCCTGCCGCTGAAACCGGGCACGTTCGTGGTGCGCCCGGATCTCTTCCTTTTCGCGGAAACGGGCGATGAATTCGACTTCGCCGTGATTATCCTCCGCGCCGCCCTGGGCGGTATGAAGAATCTCCAGACCGAGCCAGTTGGTACTCTCGGCCCAACTCTGGGTCGATTGCCGGTCGAGTCCTTGACGATGCTCGGGGTGGGTGCTGTCAAAGATAAAGTCGACGTGCACGTTGACATGGGCGCTATAACGGGCGCGCATCAACGCTTCAGCGGTGGCCGCCGGCGTGACGCCGGTGATGATCGGTTCGCAGCAGGCAGCGTAAGGGTTGCTGCTGCCGCAGGGGCAGTTGTTCATGGAGGGTTCCTTTCAATGGTGGTCAGAGGTGATCGCCGGGAATTATTAACCAGATAAAGGGCGAAATGTCAAAGGATTGCTGGCTATGGCCAGGGTTCGCAAAAATCCTCACAAAAATCAAATGCCCGAAAATTCCGACCATGCTATAATCTGTTTTCTTTTATGTCGGACTCGTCCCTTTAACCCCCAACAGAAGGAGAAAGCTCATGAGTAAGGGCATGGACAGCAAGAAGGCAGACAAAAAGGCTCCGGCAAAGACGATGAAAGAGAAGAAGGCCGAGAAAATTGTCAAAAAGGCTGAAAAGAAGTAATGAAAATTCCCAAAAGCCTGGAACCCCTGCTGCATGACGGACTGATCGACGAGGTTCTCGGCCAGTTAATGAGCGGTAAAGAGGCCGAGGTTTATATCGTGCGTTGCGCCGGAGAAATCCGCTGTGCCAAGGCCTACAAAGAGGTCAAGCACCGCAGCTTCCACAAGCAGGCGCAGTACATGGAGGGGCGCAAGGTACGCAGCAGTCGACGCTCCCGCGCCATGGACAAACATTCCAGCTTTGGGCGCAAGGAGCAGGAATCCGCCTGGCAGAATGCCGAGGTCGATGCCCTGTACCTTCTCGCCGCTGCCGGTGTCCGCGTCCCCCAACCCCACTGTTTTTTCGAGGGGGTGCTGCTCATGGATCTGGTCGTCGATGCTGAGGGCGAGGTGGCGCCGCGTCTCAACGATATCGATCTCTCCGCTCCGGTGGCCCGGCAGTATCACCGTCAACTGATCGCCGAGGTGGTGCGGATGCTTTGTGCCGGCATCGTCCACGGCGATCTCTCCGAGTATAATGTCCTCGTCGCCGGCGACGGGCCGGTGATCATCGACCTGCCGCAGGCGATCGACGCTGCCGGTAACAACAATGCCGGTCGGCTCTTTATGCGCGACGTCGATAATCTCGCCGCTTACTTCGGTCAGTTTGCCCCGGAGCTTCTCACCACCGCGTACGCCCGGGAGATCTGGCATCTTTATGAAAGCGGTGAGCTACAGCCGGAGTCGATCTTGACCGGGCGCTTCGAGAGTTCCGAAAAAGCCGCCAACGTCCACATTGTCCTGCGCGAGATCGAAGATTCGCGTAAAGAAGCGCTGGCTCGCGAAGCCGGTCGCGCCGCAATTGCCTGAAGAGCGGGGCGCCCCTGTTGGGGTGTCCCGCTCTTTTTCTGTCCAGTCCCTCGTTCGTTGACATGACACAAACCGGTGATATTCTGATGGCGAAGGCTTCTGAAGTCTTCTTCCGCCTGTTGCCCGGAGTCTGCCATGCCGTCGACCAGCCCCCTTATCCCTGAAATTCTGCCGGTTTACCCGCTGCGCGAGCAGGTGGTCTTCCCGCACATGGTTCTTCCCCTCTTTATCGCCCCTGCCGGAATGGCGACTGTCGTTGCCGCCCTGCGTAGCGACAGTCATCTCCTGGTTGTGGCGTGGTGCAGCGCCCCGGCTGAGCCGATCTTCTTTGAGGATCTTTCCCGCATCGGCACCCTGTGCCGTATCAACCAGACAGTCCGTTTCCCGGATGGCGGCTGCAAGGTGGTGATCGAGGGGGTGGAACGGATCCGCCTGCTCCACCCGATCGAGATGACGCCGGCGATCTCGGCCCGTGTCGACGTGGTTGAGGAAGAGGATGGCCGCGGTCTCGTTGCCGATGCTCTGGCGCAGAGCGTCAATGCCCTGCTCAAGATCGCCCTTGCTTACGGCCGTCCCTTACCCGGTGATGTCCTCAAGATGATCGACCAGATCGATGACCCCGGTCGCCTCGCCGATCTGGTGGCGGTCTACCTCAACCTCCCGCTCAAGGAGGAGCAGCGCCTTCTCGAACTCCTCAATCCGGTGGAGCGTCTCAAGGAGGTTTATCTCCTCTTGACCAGTGAGGTGCAGAAGATTCAGGTGCGCGGCGAGGTGCAGGTCGATGTCGCCAAACGTCTCGGCCGCTCGCAGAAGGAGTACATCCTGCGCGAGCAGCTCAAGCAGATTCAGGAGGAGCTCGGTGATGATGACCCGCAGCGCAGCGAGATCAGCGAGCTGCGGCAGCGCATCGTTGCGGCAGCGATGCCGGAAGAGGTCGCCAGGGTGGCGGAGAAAGAAGTTTCCCGCCTCGAACGGATCAACGCCGCATCAGCGGAATACTCTGTCGCCCGCACTTATCTCGACTACCTGTGCAGTGTGCCGTGGCAACACAGCAGTGATGAGATTCACGACCTCCCCTTTGCCCAGCAGGTCCTCGACGAGGATCACTATAACCTCAAGGAGGTCAAGGAGCGCATCCTCGAACACCTTGCCGTGCGCATTCTTCGCCCGGAGAGTCGTGGCCCGATCCTCTGCTTCGTCGGCCCCCCCGGCGTCGGCAAGACCTCTCTTGGCCGTTCGATCGCTCGCGCCACCGGCCGCAAGTTCATCCGCATGTCCCTGGGCGGCATGCGCGACGAAGCGGAGATTCGCGGCCATCGCCGTACCTATATTGGCGCCCTCCCCGGACGCATCATCCAGGAAATCTGTCGCGCCGACAGCAATAATCCGGTCTTCATGCTCGACGAAGTCGACAAGATCGGCCAGGACTTTCGTGGTGATCCCGCCTCGGCCCTCCTCGAAGTCCTCGATCCGGAGCAGAACAACACCTTCACCGACCATTACCTTGATGTCCCCTTCGATCTGTCGCGCGTCATGTTCATTACCACCGCCAACATTCTCGATCCGGTAGCGCCCCCCCTGAAAGATCGCATGGAGGTGATTACGCTGGCCGGCTACGGCGATGATGACAAACAGCAGATCGCCTTTACTTATCTCATCCCCAAACAGATTGAGGAGAACGGCCTCAAGGCGGCGCCGCCGCAGTTTACCAGCGACGCCATCGCCGCGCTGATCCGCGACTACACGCGCGAAGCCGGGGTGCGCGGCCTGGAGCGGCAGATTGCCGGGATCTGTCGCAAGCTCGCCAAAGAGCGGGCCCTGGGGCTCGGGGATGAGCAGCGCACCATCACCCGCGAGCTGGTCGAAAATCTTCTTGGTCCGCGCAAGTACTTTGCCGATGTCGCGTCGGAAGTCGATCGGGTCGGCGTCGTCACCGGTCTGGCCTGGACCGAAGCGGGCGGAGACATCATCTTTGTCGAAGCTTCGCGCATGGCCGGCAAGAAAGAACTTCTCCTCACCGGCAGTCTCGGCGAGGTCATGCAGGAATCAGCCAAGACCGCTCTGTCCTATGTCCGCGCCCATGCGGTTGACTTTGCCATCGATCCGGCCATCTTTGATAATAGCGACATCCACATCCATGTCCCTTCCGGCGCGACCCCCAAGGACGGACCGTCGGCGGGGATCACCATCGCCACCTCCCTTATCTCCCTTTTTACCAATCGCCCGGCCCGCCGCAACGTCGCCATGACCGGCGAGCTCACCCTCACCGGGCGGATCCTCCCCATCGGCGGGGTCAAGGAGAAGATCCTCGCCGCCCGCCGTGCCGGGGTGACGACCATCCTCCTCCCCGACCGCAACCGCGAACATCTGCACGATCTCGAAGCTAAACTCCTTGCCGGCCTCCATGTCCGTTGCGTTGCCACTGTCGCCGAGGTCGTGGAGGAAACTCTGCTGCCGTCGCCGGATTAACGCATCACACCATCCTTGCCGAGGATCGACAGATCTCCTATGATCAGTCCTGAATTTTCATATCATGTTGGTGGCAGGGATTGAGATGACCAAGGAGCAGTTACACAGGATTTCCGACTGGTTCGACACTTTTGTCGCCACCTTTCGCGGCCAGACGTCTGCGGAGCAGCGCAACTACGAGCTGAAGATCGTACATACCCGGCAGGTTCGTGTCCTCAGCGAACGTCTGGCCGCGTCTTTGGATCTTACCCCGGAAGAGCAGTCGCTGGCGGCGGCGATCGCCCTTTGCCACGACGTCGGCCGTTTTCCCCAATATCAGCGCTATGGCACCTTTAATGATGCCGCCTCGACCAACCACGCGACTCTCGCTCTCCAGACGCTTAAAACCGCAGGTATTCTTTATCCCCTGGCGGAGGAAGAGCAGAGCGTCCTGCTGGCGGCGGTGGCGCTCCATAATGTTTTTATCCTGCCGCCGCAGCTGGATCCGCTGGTCCGCCGTTTTGCGATGCTGATTCGCGACGCCGACAAGCTCGATATCTGGCGGGTCATGATCGAAAACTGCATTGCCGCCCCGGAAAAACGGGCCTCTGCGGTCTTTTTGGAACTACCGGAGACCGGCCTCTGCTCACCGCAGGCACTGCAGGAGGTTGCCGCCGGCCGGATGCCGAATCGCGAGTTGCTGGCAACGGTCGATGACATTAAATTGCTGCAGCTGTCGTGGGCTTACGATCTGAATTTTGTTGAGTCGTTTAGAATTATGAGTGAACGGGGATATCTGGAGAGTCTGGAAGGTCTGTTGCCCGATCAACCGGGTTGCCGGGAAGCAGTTGGTGTGGTGCGGGCTTTTGTGCGCGCCCGGCTTGCGCGGAGTTTTTAAGAAGCCTTCTCCCTTGAGTGCGGTTGCCGCGCCCGTGGCAGTCCCTGACATACCAGCGCGTATGAATCGTCGATCATCCCGAGCACCTCTTCATCCGGCAGGGAGCCGTCGAGAACGACGGTGTTCCAGTGGCGTTTGTTCATGTGGTAGCCGGGGAGGACGGCGGGAAACAGCTCGCGTAGCACTTCGGCCTGTTCCGGCCGGCACTTGAGGTTGACGCGCAGCGGTGTTGCGTCGATCCCGACCAGGGCGAACATCTTGCCGCCGACCTTGGCGACCAGGGTGACCGGGTCGAAGGGGAAATCTTCACTGGCGTCGGGTTTGGAGAGGAGGTAGGCGCGGAGGGTTGCGAAGTTCATGGGTTTTGCTCCTTTCTCCTGTGGTGGTTCGGGTGGCTGACAGATGAAAACCGGCGGCTCGCATCCGACAGAAGCGACAGGGGGCAGTCAATGGATGTTGTGTTATTTGTTCGTCCATTCAACAACAGGTGTTGCTACCGATCCAGCCAGCATTCCACCGTCAATGTTTAATTCTGTGCCCGTCATGTATGCAGCCTCATCTGAGGCCAAAAGAACAGCTATCGCAGCAACTTCCTCAGATGTACCAAATCTACGAAGCGGAGTGTCTTTGACAAATTCCTTCATTCTCTCCGCCCGCTCCGGACCTGAACCGCCTAAAAATGGTTCCCACATGGGTGTCAGAATTGCGGCTGGATGTATTGAGTTACAGCGAATGTTCAATCCTTGCTCCGCACAATAAAGCGCTACTGTTTTGGAATGGTTGCGAACCGCTGCCTTCGACGAGGCATAGGCGGCAGCAGATGGGATACCGACCAGTCCGGAGCGTGACGAAATATTGATAATTGAGCCAACACCAGTTTTACGCATCGCCTGGATTGCATATTTACATCCGAGGAAAACCCCATCAAGGTTTGTCCGATGGACGTCATGCCAACTGTCCAAGCTTGCATGTTCAGGGTTTTGGACGATAATCCCGCCTTCAAAGCCGGTGATGCCTGCGTTATTTACGGCAATGTCAAGCCTGCCATGCTCTCCGATGATCTCTAAAATGACACTTTGCCAGTCAGATTCTTCTCTGACATCGAGATGACGATAGGTCGATTTATTTCCAATCTGTCCGGAAACAATTTCGCCTTGCTCGTCTTTGATATCAGTGAGGTATACAAATGCACCTTCTGCAACAAATGCACGAGCTATTGCCTCGCCAATGCCCCTTGCCGCACCTGTGACAAGAGCTGTTTTCCCTTCAAGTCTTCTCATAATGTCCTTCCTGGTTTAAATCACATCTCAGCCCGACCGTCTGACTAACCCGGAACAACAGGGGCAAGGCCTATACCAGTCTTGCTGCTAAAGATTTGATCCTGGTCCGCACAGCTGCCGGCAGTTGCGGGTGCTGCTCTTTGGCAATCATGCCCGTAAAGAGTGTCCCGACGACTTCGGCATTGATTGTCTTTGCCGTCATCTTGAGCTGTTTGACCGTTCCGAAAGACCAGCGCCCTAAAATTGCCGGGGCCGCACTCGAGGAGACCAGGAGCGCTTTTTTCTTTGTTGCCTGCGCTTTTCTAAAGAGGGGACCGTTCATATCCCAGCGCCAATAGGCATATCCAACCAGCCGCTCCATAAAGCGTTTAAAGACGGCGGTGACTGAACCAAAGTTTGTCGGTGCAGCGAGAATGAAACCATCCGCCCCCTCAATCTTGGCGATCAGTTCCTGCATGCCATCATGGAGAGTACACTCACCCGGCACCGTACTGGGCTGCTGGGTGCATGCACGACAATTCAGGCAAAACTCGATCGGGTATTCGCGAAGGAGAACAATTTCGACTTCAGCGCCAAGTTTCACCAGTGCCTCAGCCATGGCTGCAACAGTCTGGTCGGTAATACCGTTTTGACGATATGAACCATTAATTGCCAGTATCCGGGTCATGATTGTCATTCCTTGTCGATCGGGCGATTGTCAGCGTTTGCGGAATTACTGACGGTCCCGGCGGGAGCACCCGCTAACACTCAGCCAAACTCGGCGAGCAGTTCCGCAAAGGTTGCTTGCGGTAGTCGCAGATCCGCCTCAACCAGTGGCGTGGCACTGTAGCCATGCAGCAACTCCTGATACGACTTCTTCTCCCTATCCTGATAAATCAGTCCCGTCACCAGATCATGATGATCGAGCAGGGTGTTCAGCGCCTGTTTCTTGTTGGTCGCGTCATAGCCTTCGATGCTGGCGAGACTGACGAGGTGCTCGGTAAACCAGGCGTAGGTGTTGAAATGGTTGTAGGTGACGCAGGGGCTCATGACGTTGATGAAGGAAAAACCTTGGTGGCGGATGCCGGCGGTGATCAGGGCGACGAGCTCGTCGGGATTTTTTGAGAAGGCCTGGGCAACGAAGGTGGCGCCGGCGGCAAGGGCGAGCTGAAGGATGGAGAGGGGGGATTCGATGACGCCGTAGGGGGTGCTCTTGGTCATGAAGCCTACACCGCTGTGCGGCGAGGCCTGGCCTTTGGTCAGGCCGTAGATCTGGTTATCCATGACGATGTAGGTCATGTCGATGTTGCGGCGCAGGGCATGGAGGGTATGGCCGGCGCCGATGGCGAAACCGTCGCCGTCGCCACCGACGGCAACGACAGTCAGAGCGCGGTTGGCGAGCTTCATCCCCTGCGCCAGGGGGAGGGCGCGACCGTGAATGCCGTGGAAACCGTTGGTGTGCAGGTAACCGGACATCCGTCCCGAACAGCCGATCCCGGCGACGACCATGAACTCGTGGGCTTCGAGGCCGCTGGCGGCGAAGGCGCGCTGGATGGCGGTCTGGACGCCGAAGTCGCCGCAACCCGGGCACCAGTTCGGCTTGAGGTGGTTCTGAAAATCTTTAGCTGTGGCCATGGAGCACCTCGCGAATCCCGGCATCAATCTCCCCCGGTTTGAAAGGATTACCGTCATATTTGCGCAGCGAGACGATCTTCTCCGCGCTGGCCGGCAGGTTCATCTGTAAGAGTTGCGCGAGCTGGCCGGTGGCATTCTGTTCGATAACGACGACCTGCCGGGCCGCTGCCAAAAGCGGGGTCAGGGTGGCGGTGGGGAAGGGGTGGAGGAGGCGCACTTGGGCACAGTTGGCGGTGATGTTGTCGGCTTCCAGGCGCTCCCGCGCTTCATTGATCGCCCCGGCCGTGGCATTCCAGCCGATCAGGAGGAGGTCGGACGTGGCATGGCGCTGATCGATGCGTACCGGTTCGGCAAAGTGCAGGGAGGCGAGCTTGTACAGCCGCTTCTCCATCTGTGCCTGGCGATTGGCAGAACCTTCCGCCGGGCGGCCGATTTCGTCATGTTCGAGGCCGGTGACGTGAAAAATGCCGTTCTTGATGCCAGGGAGGAAGCGCGGCGAGATGCCGTCGTCGGTGAGGAGAAAGCGTTTGCAGGGGACGGGTTCACTCTGCTCCGGTAGTTGCGGATGGAGGTCGAGTTTGCCGCGGCGGATCTGAATCCGCTGATAATCGAGGTCGGGGAGGGTCTGCTGCGCCATGCCGAGTTGCAGATCGGTGAGGAGGATCACCGGGCATTGAAACTCTTCCGCGAGATTAAGGGCTTCAATGCTGTCGTAAAAGGCGGCTTCGGCACTGTCCGGGGCGATGACGATCTTGGGGATCTCGCCGGGGCTGGCGTAAAGCATCGCCAGGAGATCGGCCTGCTCTTCCTTGGTCGGCATGCCGGTACTCGGCCCGGACCGCTGCACGTCGATGACGACCAGCGGTGTTTCGGTCATCCCGGCCAGGCCGATCGCTTCGGTCATCAGCGCCAGTCCGGGGCCGGACGAAGCGGTGATCGCCCGCACCCCGGCATGGTTGGCGCCGATCGCCATGGTGACAGCGGCAATTTCGTCTTCGGTCTGTACCATCACCCCGCCGAACTGCGGCAACTTCTTGGTGAGGTATTCCATGATGTCAGAGGCCGGAGTGATCGGATAAGCGGACATGAAACGACAACCGCCGGCCAACAGCCCGAGAGCGGTCGTTTCGTTGCCGATCATGAAGAGACGCTTTTTCCCGTCTCCCGGAGCCAGGTGGAGATCGGGATGCTGCTCCGGAAAGAGGGCGCGCAGGGCGGTCTCGCCGCTTTGCAGGGCAACAAGATTGCTGTTGACGATCGCGTCCCCCTTGGCGGCAAAGATCTCCCGCACTACGTCCTGACAAAGTTCACTGCTGATCCCGAGCAGAGCCAGGGAGGCGCCGACCGCGACCATGTTCTTCATCTGCGCTCTGCCGGCTTCCGTCGCGAGGGCAATGAGGGGGAGGGGACAGAGGATAACATCCTTGCCGGGGGGGAGGTGCGGTTGGATGGTGCTTTCGGCGAGGACCATCGCACCAGGACGAAGTTCGTGAAAACAGAAATCGATGCTCTCCTGATCAAAGGCGACGAGGATATCGACCTGATCGGCGATCGCTTGCACCGGCGTCGTACTGATACGGATATTGTTATTGGTGTGTCCGCCCTTGATGCGGGAAGAGAAGTGACGATAGCCGTAGAGATGATACCCAAGACGGTTCAGGGTCTTGGCAAAGATCTCGCCGGTACTCTCGATCCCTTCCCCCTGCTGGCCGCCGACCTTCCATGCGATTTGCTGTACCATTTTTTATCCCCGGTTAGAGAAGATGTCCTGAACGCTTCCGCGATTTTGGCCGCATCGAAGACAAATGTAAATATACTTTACATATCGACACGTAAACGCAATAAAGTTGGTGTATAAATGATAGACTTTTTTCGGGTGATTATTGTAATTTCCCTCGATTAAATCTCTCCCCCTGCCAAACTGCGCAGAATGACAAGTAAGGAAGGTGACAAAAGATGAGCAAGGTTCTGATTATCGGCGCCGGCGGCGTCGGCCAGGTGGTAACCCATAAATGTGCACAACGCCGCGATATCTTCAGCGCCATTACCCTTGCGTCGCGCACCAAGTCAAAGTGCGATGCGATTGCCGCCCAGATCGACGGGCCGATCAAGACCATGCAGGTCGATGCCGATAATGTCCCGGAGCTGGTGGCGCTGATCGAGGCGGAAAAACCCCAACTCGTGCTCAACGTCGCCCTGCCGTATCAGGATCTGACGATCATGGACGCCTGCCTCGCCACCGGCGTCGACTATCTCGATACTGCCAACTACGAGCCGATCGATACCGCCAAGTTCGAGTATTCCTGGCAGTGGGCCTATCACGAGCGCTTCAAGGCCGCCGGGATCATGGCCCTTCTCGGTAGCGGCTTCGATCCGGGCGTAACCAATGTCTACACCGCCCTTGCCGCCAAGAAGTATCTCGATGTGATCGAAGAGCTCGACATCATCGATGCCAACGCCGGCAGCCACGGCCTCCCCTTTGCCACCAACTTCAATCCGGAGATCAACATCCGCGAAGTCACCGCCACCTGTCGCCACTGGGAGAACGGGGCTTTTGTCGAAACGCCGGCGCTGTCGACCAAGCGGGTCTTCGACTTTCCCGAGGGGATCGGGCCGATGAACTGCTATCGCCTTTACCACGAGGAGATGGAATCGATCGTCAAGCATATTCCGACGATCAAGAAGGCGCAGTTCTGGATGACCTTCTCCGACAACTACCTCAAGCATCTGGAAGTGTTGCAGAATGTCGGCATGACCCGCATCGACGAGGTCGACTTCCAGGGGCAGAAGATCGTGCCGATCCAGTTTTTGAAGGCGCTCCTTCCTGATCCCGGCACTCTCGGGCCGCTGACCAAGGGGAAGACCTGCATCGGCGTCATCGCCCGCGGCTATAAAGACGGCAAGCGCAAGCAGGTCTACATCTACAACATCTGCGATCATCAGGCCTGCTACCAGGAAGTCCAGTCGCAGGCGATCAGCTACACCACCGGCGTCCCGGCGGTGGTCGGGGCAATCATGATGCTCACCAAAAAATGGCACGCCCCCGGCGTCTGGAACATGGAACAGTTCGATCCCGAACCTTTCCTCGATGTCCTCGGACCGATGGGCTTGCCGACGGTGGTGATCGACGGCGGCGACTGGCCGGTGCTGTAATGCCAGGGGGGGCGACCCATCGGGACGCCCCTACACCGACCCAACGTAGGGGCGACCCGATGGGTCGCCCGTTTTAAGGAATGCAGATTTGACCAATATCGACATCGATAAAATCCTCCAGCTTTCCCCCTCGCCCGCTTACGTCGTCGATCTCGGCCGGCTGCGCCATAATCTCGCCATCCTTGATCAGGTGCAGGAGCGCAGCGGCGCCAAAATTCTGCTGGCAATGAAGGCTTTCTCGATGTGGAGCGTCTTCCCGCTGATTGCGCAGACCCTGCACGGCGTCTGCGCTTCTTCGCCGTGGGAAGCGCGCCTTGGTCGCGAAGAGTTCGGCCGCGAGGTGCACTCCTTTGCTGCCGCCTTCAAAGAGAGCGATATCGTCGAGCTTCTGGAGATCTCCAATCACCTGGTTTTCAACTCTTTCAACCAACTGGAGCGCTTCCGCCCTCTCTGGGAGGGAAGCGGAGTCTCCATCGGCCTGCGCGTCAATCCCGAGCACTCCGAAGGGCACACCGCCATTTACGATCCCTGCGCTCCAAACTCGCGC
>JAXMLA010000130.1:0-1970 GCA_034370465.1 Desulfuromonadales bacterium | reverse complement strand
AAACGCTTTCCTTCTCTCTTCGGGAGAGGGTGGTCGCAGGCTGGGTGAGGGAATCTTTTCTGGAGTCACGCATGATTATCCGCTCGACCGCCTTTATCAAGAGCGCCGTCAACCCCGACGCCTATCCCGAGCCGATTCTGCCGGAAGTCGCATTTTGCGGGCGGAGCAATGTCGGCAAGTCGTCGCTGATCAACATCCTCGTCAACCGCAAAAGCCTGGTGCGCACCTCGTCGACGCCGGGACGGACGCAGCTGATCAACTTCTTTACGGTGAACGACACCCTGAGCCTGGTCGATCTCCCCGGTTTCGGTTATGCCGAGGTGCCGCTGCCGGTGAAGAAGGCCTGGGGACCGATGATGCGCACTTACTTTGAAGGGCGTCCCAGCCTGTGCGCCGTCATCCTCCTCTTCGACATCCGCCGCACCCCGCGGGAAGAAGAGCTGATGCTCATCGACTGGACGCGGCAGTACGATATCCCCTTGATCCCGGTGGTGACCAAGGCCGACAAGATCACCAAAGGGCAGCGCGCCAAACATGTCAAGGAGATTGCCGCGGCCAGCAACATCGACGCCAGCGACTTTACCCTCTTTTCGACGATCAGCCGCGAAGGGAAAGACGCGATCTGGGCCCGCATCGAAGCAGCAACGGCCGGCTTTGAATTGTCGCGAGCAAAGGGGAGCGAGAAAGGTGAGGATCAGGGCGAACCGGAAGAGTAGGAGCGGACTCCAGCCCGCGATCATCGCAGGCAGGAGCCTGCTCCCACAATAACAACCCTAAACGAAAAGAAAATCAGGCGACCTTCAACACGATCTTGCCGAAATGCTTGTCTTCTTCCATCATCTGCTGGGCAGCGACCACCTCCCTGATCGGGAAGATCTTTTCGATGATCGGGACGATACTGCGATCGGCAAATTTCGGGAGGGCGGTCTTGATGAACTCGGCAGCGATCTCGCCTTTGTCCGCTACCGGCCGGGAGCGCAGCACCGAGCCGATAATCTGCTGGCGCTTGACCATCATCAGGGCGATATTGAGCTCGGCCTTGATGCCGCTGATGACGCCGATACTGACCATCCGCCCGGCATAGCCGAGGGAGTTCATGTTCGGGGCCAGATACTTGGCGCCGACGTGGTCGAGGATGACATCGACCCCCTTCTTGGCGGTGAATTCCTTGATTGCGTCGCTGAAGTCGGGGGTGGTGGTGTAGTCGATGACGAGATCGACGCCGAGGGCCATGACCCGCTCGATCTTGCTGGGGTGGGCGGTGACGATGATCTTGCACTTCGGGGTCAAGGCTTTGACGAGTTGAATCGCCGCGGTATTGACGCCGCCGCCGCCGCCGTGCAGCAGGACGGTGTTACCGTCTTTGAGGCCGCCGATGATAAAGACATTGAGAAAGGCGGTGATGTACGATTCGCAGACGCAGGCGGCTTCTTCAAAGTTCATCGACGCCGGGATGGGGATGAGGTGGCTGGCGTAAGCGACGGCATATTCGGCGTAACCGCCGCCACCGACCAGGGTCATCACCCGGTCGCCGACCTGGCAGTTGCTGACGCCGGGGCCGAGTTCAGCAACGGTGCCGGCGACTTCAAGGCCGAGGATGGGGGAATCCCCGGCGGGCGGCGGATAGTTGCCGGCGCGCTGGACCAGATCCGGACGATTGATCGAGGTGGCGACGACCTTGATCAGCACCTGTCCTTCTTTGACCTCGGGTTTTTCGGCTTCGCCGACCGACAAAACTTCGACTCCACCGAATCCGCTCATGAGTACTGCTTGCATGTTGATCTCCTTTTGAATGATTTTATTGGGGCGCAATTATGGAAAACGGGGCGGGCACGAGACCCGCCCCTACCGGGTTTTTTTCGTGTTTTTGGTAGGGGCGCCCCTTGTGGGTGCCCGCTTTTAAGGCTCCTCCGCCTTCGGTTTCTGCCCGTTACGGACAAAACGATACCCCCGCCCCCGCTCGGTGAGAA
>JAXMLA010000129.1:0-2420 GCA_034370465.1 Desulfuromonadales bacterium | reverse complement strand
GATCCAGTTGTGCCCGTGAAGCCGTGCGCAATCTCCGGGATAGTCCCTCAGGGCATGGGCCGCCGAGAAATGGGTTTCGATGTAAACCTCAAAAATACCGGTCATTTTCTTGTCCTTTGAAAAACTTTGCACGATAGGATGAAGCCATTGAAATAGCATTCGGCCGCGGCGTAAAAATCCTTTTTCGTGTTGTTTCAGTTTTCAGGATATTTCGATACGGACCGGAGTATAGGAAGCGCGGCCCTGTATGTCAATGAGAAACTGCCCTGCTGTCAAGCCAATTTAGAAATGTCCTGTTTTTACCAAAATAGAAATGTCCTGTTTGGTTAATAGACGGATGCTCTCGCTGGCATCCAGTTCTTCCAGCTTTTCTTCCAGGGATGATCTTTCGCCGGCTTTGGGGGCCGGTTGAACACCCGGGTATTTTCTTTGAAATCATGTTGTTTCTTCGGTCGTTCGGTGATCTCTCGATGCTTCAGAGACACGCCCTTGCTGACCATGCGGAGCGAGCCGTCGAGTCTCTCCTGGACAAGCACCTTTTTACCGCCTCGTTCTTCGAGTTGATAGAGTTTCCCATTGAGGGCGATGGTGTTGTCATTCCGAACTGTCCGTTCTGTCTTGATGCAGAGATATTCGTCCAGATCCACGGCGGCGGGGAGCTTTACATGGACATCGGCCTCATGGGCCGGATACACGGTGAATCGTTTATTGTATTGGGGCAGATACTCCTCCAGGAAGGTATTGGCTTCTTCTTTGGTCCCTATCCCCCGCAACCGCATCTCCTTGACCAGTCGGTCTTGAAGAACCCCGAACAACCGTTCGATTCTCCCTTTGGCCTGGGGTGATAAGGCATGAATCACCTCCACCCCCAGTTCCTTCAGCGCCCGCTCAAACTGGCTAAGTGCTTCACAACCCACAACTTCATCCCATTCCGTCAGCTTCTTTGAGGATTTGTAAGTCGTATGTCTGTCCATGTAAGAACTCATCGGAAGCCCATACTTCTCCACATATCGCCTGAACACATCCATCGCCGGCAACGTCCCCTCATAATCGTGAAACCGCCCATAAACCGTGTTCGTGGCATCGTCGATCGACCCCATGAACACCAGTCTTGGACCCCGCCCCTCAAGCCAATCATGATGAGATCCGTCCAACTGAAGCAACTCCCCAAAACACTCCCGCCGCGGTCGCCAACGTCGAAAGGGCGACTTCTTGCGTCGCTTCTTCCACAAGCCAGCCTCAAGAAGCCACTTCCGCAACGTCTCATCGCTCATCTTAATGCCGTCCCACTCCAATAACTTCTCCACCGCAAACGTGGGACCAAAATCAACGTATCGCTCCTTGTACAAAGATAACACCCTGCCTCGCATCGCTCCCGTGAATCCCCGGTTCGATGAACGCCCCCGTAACCCGTGGATAATCCCTCCATCCCCTTGCTCCCTGACCGCCTTCACCAACCTCCGCACCTGTCGCTCGCTCAGGCCCAGCAATGAGGCCGCCGCCTTCTGTGTTATGTGCCCCTCGATGACTGTCTGCACCGCTTTCAGCCGCCGAACCTCCCGAATACTCATCACGATCAAGTCCTTCCCAGCCATAATGCCCCCTTTCTAGCGGAAGTATTACAGCTTCAGAATAGGACATTTCTACTTTGGCTATACAGGACATTCTCATGTTGGCGGGACACGCAATAGTGGGCAAAAGGCATGGGGGCGCCCGGTCCGCGATGCCAGGGGAGGCCCGGCGCTAAAGTGCGAAAAACGGGTGCTCCCGGCGGGCAACCTGGGTCCGGACGGCCGCCTCATGGACCGCTTTGGCCACTTTTTCCCGGACCTGCCGGTCAAAGATGCTCGGGATGATGTAGTCTTCACGCAGTTCATGGGGGTTCACGCAGGAGGCGATGGCGTGCGCCGCGTCCAGCAGCATGTCATGGTTGATGGTCCGCGCGCGGCAATCCAGCACACCCCGAAAAAGCCCGGGGAAACACAGCACGTTGTTGATCTGGTTGTGATAGTCGGACCGTCCCGTGGCCACCACCCTGGCATATTTCTGCGCCTCCTCGGGCATGATCTCCGGAATGGGATTCGCCATGGCAAAGACGACGGCATCCTTCGCCATTTTATGGATGTCCCTGGCCTTCAGCGCGTCAGGCTGCGACACGCCCAGAAAGACGTCCGCGCCCTTGATGACCTTCGTGAGCGGCCCCTTGAGCCTGCCCGGGTTGGTCATCCCGGCGATTTCTTTCTTGACGGGGTTCATGTTCTCCCTGCGCCCCTCGTAAAGCGCGCCGCCGCGGTCGCAGCCGATGATATTCCGGACGCCGGACGACAGAAGCAGGCGGATGGATGCCATGCCGGCCGCGCCCAGGCCGTTGACGACCAGGGTGATCTCCTCGAACCGTTTGCCCACGATTTTCAGGGCGT
>JAXMLA010000128.1:0-3527 GCA_034370465.1 Desulfuromonadales bacterium | reverse complement strand
AAATGGTGGCCTGCAAACTCTGCTGCAACAGGCGCTGGTCACGACAATCTGGACCAATGCTGTCGATATGAACAGCATTTTTGAGTTGAAAAATCAAATAGAAGAAGAAAAGTTGACCCTTTACGGTACCGCGGAGCTGGCGGACGACGAGTTTCTCGCAACGCTCGGGACAACAGCTGCTATGGAGAGCAGTGATTCGACATTGGCGACGACTGAGGAGCTTGCGGCTCCCGTCGGAGAACACACTTTTGAGGAGCTTATTAAAGCCGTCGAGATGGTCTCAGATAATCAGGAGTTTATCAACCTTTTGCAGCGATTGGTGCCGGTGGTCCACGCGAACCTGACCGAGAGGTCGGCCCATCTGGTTTTGCAAACCCTTTCGTTTTTGACTAATTGTAGCCAAAGTAATTATTCGGGAGAGGAAAAACGCAAAGCGGCTCGACAGACCATGACACAACTCTCGACCCCCGCCCTGCTGAATTTTTATATTGATCTCCTTTGTGCACGAAGGAGATTCGATGACCGCCGCGTTGCCTGGGATCTTATTACCCGTTCTTTGGGTGACCCCCTTGCAAAATTGTTGTTGACTCGTCTTGCCGGTGAGAAAGAGCCGTCGACACGAAAAGTATTTACTGAGGCCTTGGTCACTCAGGGAGACGTTGCCCTTCCGGCGATTATTGCAACCTTAAAGGATAATCGCTGGCCGGTGCTGCGTAATGCTGCACAGCTCCTCGGCGAGATTCGGGCGGTGGCGGCGATTGAACCGCTGCAGGCGCTGTTGCGGCATCGTGAGCTCGGTGTTCGTCGTGAAGCACTGCGGGCACTGACGCGCATTGGTGGCAGCAGCGTTATTAGTATCATCGCAAAAATCCTGCAAGGGAAAGATATTGAACTGCGCCGCCAGGCGATGCTTTGTCTCGGAGCGATCCGGGACCCGGCAACGATTCCCCTTCTTGTCCAATTTGTCCAGATCAGGGATTGGCAGTTTCAGCAACTTGAGGCCAAGGTTGATGCCGTAAAAGCCCTCGGTGAGATTGGTTCAACTGAAGTTCTGCCGGTATTGAAGAACATCGTCAGCCATCAGCCGTTTTTTTATCGCAGCCGAAACAACGTACTTCGGGGTGCCGCCCTAGCGGCAATGGGGGAGATCGGTGGACAAGAAGTGATAGAATTTCTCGAAACCATCGAGGATGACTCCTCCCCGATCATCGAAAAAGCTATTGTTAACGCATTAAAGAACGCGCAGAAAGGATTGCCGAATGACTGAGGAGATTGCCCGGCAGCTTGTGCAGGCCTTTGTCAGCAGCTTGAAGGGTTTGAAGCTCTATCCGTTGCAACATCCAGCCCTGGCCCGGCAGATCCAAACATTTCTCGGCGTCCTGCAGAGCTGTCATCAAGTTAATGCTTCACTCCGCATCGGCCTGCACGAAGGTGTTCTGGTCGTTGACGACCTGCTCCTTTCTGCCGACATTCCGGCGGCAGAGGATTTGAGTAAACTTTTACAGCGTGTGGAGTTAACCGGACTGCAATTTGACTCCGGCCTGAGTGAAGATGAATTTTCCCGGCTTTTGTCCTTGTTAACGACATCGGCAAAGGGCGCCCCGTCTGTGGAGAGTCTATTGTCGACAAACGACTTTCCGCATGTTCACGCGCTGATTCAGGAGCCGGAGCCGGAGAGTCAGTCGCCTCGTGCTGTTTACGGTCGGGCACTGAAGGTCGTCGACAATATTTTTCACGATGTCCGCCTGGGGAAAATCCCCTCATCGGCGGAGGCGGTCAGTGTGATGGGGGATATGGTCAAATTGATGATCTCTGAGCCGGACACCCTCTTTGCCTTGTCAATGCTTAAGGATTATGACAATTACACCTTTACGCACTCGGTGAATGTCTCAGTTATCTCTTTGGCCGTCGGTCGCGCCTGTGGTCTGAATGAAGAGCAGTTGCGCACGCTGGGGCTCGGGGCGCTTCTGCACGATCTTGGTAAACTCAAAGTTGATGTGGCGATTATTACCAAGCCCGGCCGGTTGACTGCCGAAGAGTTTGCTGAAATCAAAAAACATCCGGGTGACGGGGCGGCTCTGGTCGTAGAGATGGAGGGGATTTCACGGGAAGTGGTCGATATTGTTCTCGGACATCATCTGCGCTTTGATCGCAGCGGTTATCCGGATTCGGTCCAGGGTCAGGTGATGAGTGAGATGATTGACATGACAGCCATTGCTGATACCTACGATGCCTTGACGACTTTGCGCGCTTATCAGCGTCCGCAAACCCCGAGAAATGCCACAGAGAAGTTGCGGGAACTAGCGGGTACGGTCCTGCATCCCGACTATGTCGAGAAGTTTATTACCTCCCTGGGAACCTATCCGGTCGGGACGCTGGTCCGTCTTGATTCCAATGAAATCGGTCTGGTTATTAAGGTCGAAGTGCGCGATCAGGAATCAGTGAAGCTCAAGATCCTCTTTGACAGTAGCGGCAACCAGCTCACTGTTCTCCCGCTGGTGGAGTTGGTCGCAGCTGAGACCGCCAGGATCGTCGGCGAAGTCAACCCCTTCACCAAGGGCGTCGATGTGACAGAATATTTTTAAGCGGCAGGAGTACAGAGCGACTAAATGCCGATGGCGGCAATAGCGCGGGTGGCGGCAAGGCGTACGGAGGGGCGGGAATCCTGCATGGCCGCAAGAATGTGTTCTTCACTTTCACTGCCACCGATCATTCCGAGGGATTTTGTCACGGCCGCCGCCAGGGTATCATCTTTTTCCTTAATCAGCGTGGCCAGGTAGGGGATGAGGCGTTTGTCAGGGAAATTGCCGACGGCTTCCGCCGCATGTACACGGACGGCGGGGTGAGGATCTTTGAGGTGTTTGACGAGAGTCCCCAGGGTTTGGGGATTTTTTTTTGCTCCCAATACCTGGATGCTTGCCGAGCGTAAATCTGCATCGGCTTGCTGCAGTATTTGCAGCAGGGGTGGGAAGACTTTAACGGAATCGATCCGTTCGAGAGCATAAATAGCCGTGACCTTGGCCCCGCGCTCCCCCTTTTGTAAAACTTCAAGAATCTCTTCAAGAGAATAAAGTGATTCCACCACTTCCAGAGATTCCGCTGCCGCCTTGCGGATTTCCGGATCGGGATCACGTAGCAGCTCGATCAATCTTTTTTTCCGGTCATCAAGCACGTTATTCCTCGTGTTTCTTTCCCCTAGAAGGGGATTTCGTCATCCGCATTAAAGGGGGGCTCTTCTTCGTAACTTTGCGCTGCTCGTGTTGATGCGGCGGGAGCCGTCTCATGAGCGGGACGCTTTTGCTGATAGTCACCACGTCCCTCACCTTCACCCTTTGGCCCCAGCATCTGCATCTGGTCGGCGATAATTTCTGTGATATAGCGTTTGTTGCCATCACGATCATCGTAGGAGCGCGATTGAATTTTTCCTTCAAGGTAGACCTGCTTCCCTTTGTGGAGAAATTTTCCGCAAATTTCCGCCAGTTGCCGCCAGACCACAATGTTGTGCCACTCGGTCTTTTCCTGCATCT
>JAXMLA010000127.1:0-2590 GCA_034370465.1 Desulfuromonadales bacterium | reverse complement strand
AGACTCGCGCGATACCCTTGCTCCGGAAGATGCCGACTCTCAATAATTCGCTGCGTCGCCGCCGCACAGTTAGGACCGATCTTTTCCGCCCATTGGATCAGTCGGCTGGGCGACCAGTCCAAGTGTTCGCGATGTGCGCGGGGCATGTGGTCGGCCTCCGTCGTATGCCTCCCTTTGCGATCATCGCGAACATGGCACGCCACGCGCCTACCTCCGGAAAGTACTTCGACCATTCGGGCCGTCACTCGGGCCTCCACTTTTTGACCTCGGAGTCCAAAGGGCACGCTGTAATAGTGTCCGAGCACTTCTACGTGGTAGTCGATGTTCACCCGGGGTTGGAAAAAGTCGGCCAGCTCATAGGGACGATCGGCCAGCGGTTTGAGGGCCGGTTTGTCGAGTTCCAAAAACAGATCCAGTCGAGAACACTCCAGCTTTTGAAAGGGGCGACGATTCACGCGCTCAAGTTGCGCCCACAGGGCCTGGTTGAGTTCGCTCAATGAAAAGAAAGTCATATTCCGTAACGGGGCCAGCACTTCGCGTTCAATGATTTGCACTCCGCTTTCCACCTTGGCGCCATCGCGCGGTTTCCGGGGCCGTCTTGGAATCACGACCGTGTCATAGTATCGAGCCATATCCAGATAGGTCGGATTGGCATCGGGTTCGTACCGGCACGCCCGCGTCACCCCGCTTTTGAGGTTGTCGGGCGAGAGGATCCACGGCACGCCCCCAAAGTATTCGAACGCCCGGATGTGCGATCCGATCCAGTCGGGAAGCTGCTGTGTGCGGGTGGCCTCCACGTACAGATAATGACTCGCGCCCATCGCCGCAACGAAGATCTGCGCTTCCCATCCCTCGCCACCCGCCGGATCCCGTATCGGCATCGTCATGCCAGCATAGTCTACAAAAAGCCGCTCCCCACCCGGATAGGTCTGACGTAAACACACATCAAGGGTCTTGGCCCATCGCCCATAGAGTTCGCAATACTGACTGTACCCATAGCCTTCGGGGTAAATCTGGCGATACTCCTCCCAAAGCAATCTGAGCGTGACCGCCTTGCGTCGGAGTTCCTTGTGAACGTGGGGCCACTCAGGAACCGGACGCCCCAGATCCCGCCCACGCCGCTGCGCCTGTTCGAACAGATGCGCTTCCAGATCCGCTTGCGTCAACTCCGGCGGCAGGGGCCAGCCCCAACCCTGAGCCGCCAGCCGTCTCAAATAATCCGCCACGGTGCTGCGCGCCAGATTGCAACTGCGTGCAATCTCCCGGACGCTCAACCCCGAAGCTTGTAGCCTCACCACTTCTTCAATCTTACGCATGGATAACTGCTTTCTCGACATACCGATCCTTTCTTTTTGAAAGGGCCAGTATGTCTCAGTTTTCCAGCGTCGCCACGCTTCCGAACTCCACATTCCGGGATTCTGCCGGACACCAATCCGGTCAAACCCCAAAACTGTCCGGTATCATCCCGGAATCAGTGTCCGGCCATATCCCGGAATCGGTGTCCGGAGCTATCCCGGATTCAGTGTCCGGATCCGGCCGGAATACGCAGCTACGGAGACGATATCTGCAGCTGGAACCTAATGAATGCGAACAAGAGGAGATGAAAATGGCGGAGAAACAAATCACTCCGCCCTGATTTGAGCCCCCGGCAACTTTCCGGCCGCCACACCAAATTTCTTTTAAAATTCCGTAGGGGATTTTGTATAATAATGATAGCGGTGGCTGAGTGGCCTAAAGCAACCGACTGATAATCGGTCATGCCCTATGTGGGTATCGCGGGTTCGAATCCCGCCCGCTCCGCCCTCTTCTTGAACCCCCGGCAACTGCCATGCAACCAACATGGCAGATCTCAATCGGCGGGCGTGACAACGTTGACCCGAAAACCCTGGCCGCCAACGACCGCAACGGACGGATCCCCCCCGAGCAGACCCGAGCCCTCACCGGTGCCATCGGCGACATCGGCTTCATCCGCTCCGTAACGGTCAACCTGGTGACTGCGAATCATCTATACAGCATTGGCAACCGCTTTTTGAACCGCCCACTGTGGCTGGTTTTGAAGTGCCCGGCGACAAGCATAACCTGATATTTACCCTTTTTGCTAAACACGAACACTCCCACATCAATCATAAATTACTGCTAAAAAGCCGGGTCGCGATATCGTAATGCCGATCGTGCATCACGCATTCGAAAAGCCGGATTCGATTTGCATCCGGTCGCTGTCGGATCCAGTCGATGATGCACTCTCGTGTATGGGAAGGCATTTCACGCCCGAATGTGACACCGACCAGTACTTCTTGCGGCAAAGTGAATATGCGTTGATTATGCGCAATACCCGCGATAATGCGAATCTCCTGCTCGGACTCCCATCTTCTGCCCTTTCTTCCTACAAACAGACGGTTTTGTTCAGGTGCAGACTTAGCCGCGCTCATGTCGCTCAACGATGGAAGATTGTCGCTATAGTCTACCGGAGTGAACATCCACTCCCTGCTTTTCGCCGTATCGCGTAGGAGTTGCTCATCCAGATGAAGGCAAAGTCCCCGGTGTGAGCTCGCATAAAGCGACCACAGCATATACTGATCATTGCTCCGGG
>JAXMLA010000126.1:0-1978 GCA_034370465.1 Desulfuromonadales bacterium | reverse complement strand
TGACGAGATCGGCCGTTGTCGACTGGATGGCGCGCTGGAATTCCAGCGACCGCATCTGATAAGGGGTGCTGCGCTCGGTCAGATCGAAAAGCTTGGACTTGACAAACCCCATCCCGAGAAAGCTCGTTGCCGCGACGGCCGTCACGATGAAAAGCACAACTACAGCGTTGATGGTCAACTTTGTCTTAATGGTCATGATACCATCCCCTCCTGCTATCGGTCATTTTTTTGTAAATATGTGTTTCCCTAGTGGTTTATCGGTTGATTGTCAATAAAATTTACTCCCCGGATAGAGATCGCCTTTACCTGTTCGGAGACGATTGCCAGCCTTGTGACCGGGGTGTGGGGCGCGGAAATTTCCGGCGGCGGCTGAGAAGGGAGAAGGGGGGTTTTTACGGGAACGTCACTACAAAAAAGAGACCCCCCGGCAGGAAGCCTGTCCGGGGGGTCTGGGTTGGATTCTTATATTCTCGCGAGGTATTTAAACTTGACGACTTCGTAAAAAGCGACCCACGCCGCCCGGCGGCCCCACATTGACGAGTAACTTGCCTTTGAATTTTGGAGGGCCACGCTCCGTCGTGGCCGAAAGGCTTTGGATATTGCACTACCTGCCGCGGACGCGACGGAGCGCGTCCCTCCAAAAAAGAGTACTTGCATAATTTCAAGTACTTATGGTTAAGTTCCTTAGAAGTCCGGATGCTGCGTTGCGCTGCATCCCTCGCCTTGGCGCCGCCCTCACGTTTTGAACCATCCTGCCATGCTGTTGAGTTCTGCCGCGAGTCTGGATAATTCTGACGAGGTGTTTTTGATCTCGCCCACGGACCCGTGCAACTGCCTGGTTACCATGGCGACTTTTTCCATGTTTTCCGAAACCATCTCGGAGGTGGAAGACTGTTGCTCCGTGGCCGTGGCGATGCGCTGAACCATGTCCGCCACCTGGGCCACGTATGATCCTATCTCGTCAATGGAATTCACCGTGGCCTGGACCCGATCTAAAACGGTCTTGATTGAGTTCTTTTCGTTCTTGATAAAGCTTACCGCATCCCGGGTCTCGCCCTGCATGGAATGGACCGTCTTGGATACGTCTTCCGTGGCCGCGCCTGTTCGCTCGGCAAGCTGCCGGACGTTATCGGCAACGACAGCGAAGCCTCTGCCCTGCTCGCCCGCGTGGGCCGCCTCGATCGCGGCGTTCAGCGCGAGGAGGTTTGTCTGTTCCGCGATACCCCGGATGAGCGAGATGACCGTGTTGATCTCTTCGGATTTCTTTCCCAGAGATTCCACCTTCTCGGCGGTCGTGTTGAAGGTGGCGGAAAACTTGGTGAGTTCGTCCTTCGTCTTCTCCATCGCCGCCTTGCCTTTAAGGGCGGCGTCCTTCATCTTCTGAGCGGCATCGGCGGTGTCCGCCGCGTTTCTAGCCATGTCCGTAATGGTCTGGGACATCTCGGTCATGGCGGTGGCCGACTGCTCGACCTGTTCGGTCTGGTTTGTCGATCCCTTATCGAGCACGTCGGCGGTGGCGCTCAGCTCCTCCGCGCTGCTGGCGAGGCCGCTTGTGGCGGTGGTTATCTTGCCGACGACCCCGCGAAGGTTGTTCACCATTTTCGCCATCGATGCCTGAACTATGCCTATCTCGTCCTTCGCGTCGGCGCTGATTTCATCCCGGAGGTTTCCCTCCGCGACCTCGTCGGAAAGCAGGATCAGCCTGCCCAGAGGACGTGAAACGGAACGGTACACCCAGATGCCGAGAATAATGCCGATGAAGATGGCGGCGCCACTGATGACAAGGATCAGCGTGGTGCTCAATCTCACCACGCGGTTAACCGAGCCGATCGCCTCCTCCTGCTCGCCCCGGGCGGTGGAAACGGTCTTTTTACTCTTGTCCGCCTCCCGGAGAACCACCTTCCTCAGTTCCTCCATCGCCAGCCCGGCCTTCTCCTGCATCGTGAGCTGACCCCGGATCTTGGCGATGACCCCGTCC
>JAXMLA010000125.1:0-10375 GCA_034370465.1 Desulfuromonadales bacterium | reverse complement strand
TATCAAGGTCCCGGGCAGCAACGGTCACATCGACCTTCCAGTTATGACCGTGTAAATTTTCACAATCCCCCTGATATTGCAGAAGATTGTGAGCAGCAGCAAAGGAGGTTTGAATGGTCAGGCGATACATGAATAGGGTATCTCAAACTTTCTTGATGAGTGGAAAAGGGGTCAGAATCTGACCCCTTTTCCACGATTACACTACAGTAGACGATTAAAAATCAACACTGACCTGAACGGAAGCTTTTGCCAGTTTTGGAACTTCCTCTCCATCATATTCAGCTTTGTCGGGGGAGGCGGCCGCTGCAACGTCAAGACGAACCGCCCAGAGGTTCAAACCGAGACCGGCCGTGTAGACCACTCCGGTATCACTTTCTGCCATATTTTTATAAGCACCAACCCGCAGAGCCAAAGAGCGCAGAATGTCCCATTCCAGACCGGCAGAAAGATTCTGGGTTTTGTAATCCGTCAGGGCTGTTTCATTTTTGGTCAGATCGTAGTCAACCTCGATGGTGAAGGTTTCAAAAGGGATAAAGGCGATCCCGGCAGTAGCTTGGGGCTTTAGCTTCACATCAGCCACAGTTATGTGTTTCGGGGCTGGGTTAGGAGTTCCGTCAGCAAAATTATAAAAGATGTCCTTTTCAAAACCGTCAAATTTTGGTGAATTCAGGTTGCGGCCGGTTAGACCAAAATTGAATATGCCATAACGGGCCATCACCCCGAGATCAACCCCGAAAGTGGTTGTTTCCTGGAAATTTTCGTCGGATTTCTCGAGCACGTCACCTGAACCATCATCAAAAACAAGCACTTGCGTGCCATAAACACGCCCCTTCATCAACTTGAGGTTGGCACCGATAGCAATATTATCATTCAGGGCGTACCCATAAGTCAGAGGAACTTCAGCGACACCAAATCCATTCAATACGACAGTTGTGGTGTTTTTGTTGAGATCAGTTGTCGATCCCGATTGCGCGGCAATTTTACCAAAAGTCGCAATCAGTTCATCTGTTTGCTGTGGAGTCACCCCTTGCTGAGCCGCATAATAGGCAACTTTATCAACGGCTGCCGCATTGCCATTTAGGGCAGCAATTAATGCAATCTTTTGATCAGGTGTAAAAAAGCTGTCGGCACTACCCGTGTAATCGATGCCAGTTGTAGCAACTGAATTATTGATTTCCGTGGCAAGATCCCCCGTCAAATTCAGGCCAAGATTATCTTGATCAACTTCTGAAACATAACCTACAACCTGCGAATACCCTCGGACTCCTAGCCCAAAGTTCTTGAAGCGCAGACTGGTGCCGGCGTTGACATCGATCATTAAGGCATTACCCGGCTTATCCAATCCATTCAAACTGGTCACCAGATTAACAATATCCTGGAGGTCACTTTCATTTTGAATGCCGTTGGAACTTAGATTATCAATATCAATGGCGGCCAGTGTATCAAGATATTTCCCCATATCCTCCTTGATATCAACCCCTGCCCCGGCATAGACATCAAAACCAAAATTCTTACGGCCAAGATTGTTATTATCCCCGGCCGATTTCGATTCATCCTTATTGTGCCGACCAAAGAAACCAAAGGCCGCCGGGTTGTAATACTGTGCGCTGTTGTTGTCAACCGACGCGACATTAGCTCCGGCCATCCCCATGGCGCGGGGTCCGACCATAAACGTGTCCATCGCATACGCAGTTGACATACAGGTCACCGCGGCAATGACGGCTAACCCCATAACATACCTTTTTCTCATAATTTCCTCCCCTAAAAGGGCTACATGATTAATCGTCATCCCGGTCTGCACCCGCAGCCAGATAACGGCCGAGAAAATCAGCTTTATAATCAGCAAAGGCTCCCTGCTCGATGGCAGTGCGGGCCCCTTCCATCATTTTCAGATAAAAATGCACATTATGAATCGCTGCCAGGATCGCTGAAAGGATTTCGTTGGCGTTATACAAGTGATGCAGATAGGCACGAGTAAAGTTCTTACAGCAGTAGCAGTCGCAACTGGCATCGATCGGGAAGAAATCGCGTCGAAAGCGACGACTGGTCAAGCGCAACTTGCCGCGGGTCGTGAAGAGAGTTGCGCTACGCGCATAACGGGTGGGGATAACGCAGTCGAACATATCCATGCCGCGCTCGACGCTTTCAAGAATATCCTCAGGCAATCCGACCCCCATCAAATAACGCGGCTTGTTGACCGGCAGAAAGGGGGCGGTGTAATCGACAACCTTCTTCAATAATTCGAGCCCTTCACCGACCGAAACCCCGCCGATGGCGTAACCGGGGAGATCGAGCTCCGCCAGTTCGAGCGCACATTCGCGCCGCAAATCTTCATAAACACTCCCTTGAACAATGCCGAAAAGGGCTTGATCATGGGGACGTTTATGAGATTTCAGACAAGTTTCAGCCCAGCGCAAGGTCTTTTTGATCGACTTGGCGGCATAGTCATGGGTTGCCGGATAAGGGATACATTCATCAAAGGCCATGATGATATCGGCGCCGAGAGCATTTTCAATCGTAATCGCCTCTTTGGGCCCGAGAAAAATCTCTTCGCCGCTCACTTCGTGACGAAAAAAGACACCATCCTCGGTAATCCGTTTTTTTGGCAGGGAAAAGACCTGAAACCCGCCGCTATCGGTAAGGATCGGCTTATGCCAGTTCATGAACTGGTGCAGTCCGCCGGCTTTTTGAACCAAAGCCTCCCCTGGTTTCAGATGCAGGTGATAAGTATTGGAAAGGATAATCTGCGCGCCGCACTCCTCGACCTGCAAAGGAGTCATCGCCTTCATGGCGGCATGCGTCCCCACCGGCATGAAAATCGGAGTTTCGATGACGCCGTGCGGGGTTTCTAGACGCCCGCGTCGGGCAGCGGTCTGTGTATCGGTAGCTAGAAGCGTAAATTCAAACAAAGGTGGACTCCATCGCCAAATAACGGCAAAATTTACAAAATTGATCCAGGAATCTAGCAGATGTCCAGGGAAAGAGCAATCACCGTGACCGCACCCTCCTGTTTTCCCCGCCTTTTGCATGAAGCTCTGGTCTGTGCGCATTCAATCGTTTATACTACGCAAAACTTCTCAGACCGGATGGTCATGCCACGTCTATTTTTAAATTTTTCTCTTTTTGTTGCTCTCTCCCTCTTCCTGCACCTCGGGGTCTTTTTTTATTTTGCGACCCGAGAGGAGAAGCCAGAAACGCCGACTCTCACCCCCACTCCCTTCTTTGTCGATCTGCGCGAAGCAGAACAGAAACCCCGCGAACTCGATCTCCCTGTCCGCCAGCAGGAGACCCCGCGCACCCAACCGGCGCGCAGGATCGCGGAGAGTGAGCAGATAACTGAACGCGAAGAAGCGCCCAAAGGGAGAGATTCACGGGACAGCACGGCGGCAGCGACTACAGAAGAATCTCCGCTGGAATCAGATGGGGCACAGCAGGAAGCAACCCAGCCGATACGTCCACCGGTCAATGAAAGTGGAAACACACCGGTTCCGAGTTTGGAAAATCTGCTGGCGTCGGCCAAAAGTGCGGCACAGAGCATTGCGGATCTGGATCCGGAAACAAATCGGAAAATGCGTCGGGATGTCGAGGAAGGGCGGGCTGTCTGGCTCGATACCGAAAAAGATATTCTCGGTTCATTCTACAAACGTTTTCGGAATTCTGTCGAAGATGTCTGGGACTATCCCAAAGACGCGATTGCCAAGGGTGAGTTTGGCGTCTGTCTCTATCGGATCGAAATCAATCGCGCCGGAGTTCTGGTGAATGCCCCGGAGTTGCTCAAGTCGAGCGGATCGCCACGCCTCGATGCGGAAGCAGCGCGAGCAGTCGTCGCCGCTGCACCACGTTTCGGTTTTCTCCCTGACGCTTACCGCTACGAAACGCTCACCATCTTTGCCTACTTTGACTATCGTATCGGCAGTCGTCCCAATATCTACGGCGAATCCTACTATCGCTAAATCCGACGCAGATCAGACCTTACGGGTAATCTGCCAGCAGTTATGAATCCGCGGATTGCGGGCAAAATCGCGGGGGATCGTTTTGGCAGTGATATCGACAATCTCCAACTCCGGCAGGGCATCCGCATCCATTTTAAAGCGGCGGTTGTTATTGGAGAAGATCAGTAACCCGCCGGGATTAAGCAGGCGACTGGTCGAGCGTAGCAAAGAAACATAGTCTCGCTGCACGTCAAAAGTCGCGCGCATGGCCTTGGAGTTGGAAAAGGTCGGCGGATCGAGGAAGATCAAATCGAATTTACGCCGCGTCTCTTTCACCCAGGTCAAGCAGTCGGCCTGCACCAGTTCATGAGTGCTGGTACTCATGCCGTTGAGAACAAAATTACGTTCGGCCCACTTGATGTAAGTCGCGGACATATCGACACTGACCGATCTCCTCGCCCCCCCGAGAGCCGCCTGCACGGTGCAGGCGCCGGTATAACAGAAAAGGTTGAGAAACTCTTTTCCCGGCGCCAGTCCATGAAGCAGCTGCCGGGTATCGCGATGATCGAGAAACAGGCCGGTGTCGAGATAATCGGTGAGATTCACCAGCAGACGCGCGTCCCCTTCCCGCACTTCCAGCATCCGTCCTTCGGCACCAAACTTTTCGTACTGTGCAGCTCCCTTCTGTTTCTTCCGCACCTTCAGCGCAATTTTGTCTCTGGGAACCTGTAATGCCACCGGCAGAGCCGCCAGAATTTCAGCCAGCCGTAACCGTGCCTGCTCTTCATCGATCGTCTTCGGCGCTTCATACTCCTGCACATGGACGGTCGAACCGTACAGATCGACGGCCACGGCATATTCGGGCATGTCGGCATCATACAGGCGATAACATTCAATCCCCTGACTGCGCGCCCACTTGCCGAGGCTCTTTAAATTCTTTCGCAATCGATTAGCGAACATCTCCGCCCCGGCAGAGAGGGGCTTTTCTTCACCAAGAGGACGGGTGGCGGCACCGTAAAAATATTCGTTTTCGATCAGAAAGTGGAGGAGACGACACTCCAGTGCGCCATTGAAGAGGGTATTCTGCTTGACCGGGCGGATTTCCATGGCCCGCGCCAGATCGGGATTTCCCGTAAAGATCGCCGCCTTCCAGCCGATAAACTCACTGCGCAGCCGGGCACCAAGAGCGCCATACAGGGGGGCGAGTTGATTCTTCTCTCCGAGGCGTTCACCGTAAGGGGGATTGACGAGCACCAGTCCAGCCGTGCTCCCCGGCGTGCGCACCAACTCAGCGACATCGCGCCGCTCAAATCGCAATTTACCGCCAAAACCGGCGGCATCAGCATTGATGCGCGCTGCCCGGATCGCCCCGACAGCACTGTCATACCCACACAGGAGGGGAAGACCGGACATGCCGACTTCACGACGTTGCCGGGCTTCAGCCAGCAAATGACGCCAAAGGGCATCATCATGACCGCGCCAACGCTTGAAGCCGAAATACTCCCGGTACAGTCCCGGTGCGATATCGGCTGCAATCAGCGCCGCTTCGATGACAAAAGTTCCGGAACCGCACATCGGATCGATCAGCGAGCCACCATCAGCTGCAATCTTCGCCCAGCCGGCGCGCAGGAGGATCGCGGCCGCTAGATTCTCTTTGAGGGGGGCCAGGACGGTCTCGTGACGATAGCCGCGTTTGTGCAGACTCTCGCCGGAAAGATCGAGTGAAACAATCGCCCGATCCCGGCGCAGGTACAAGTTGAAACGGAGATCCGGCTTCTCGACATCGACGTCAGGGCGAAAACCCCGCTCTTCGCGTAGCACATCGACGATGGCATCCTTGATCTTGAGAGCGGCAAAGCGGGAATGGGTGATTTCAGAGGACGTGATTGTGGCATCGACGGCAAAGGTCGCGCCGCTGTCAAGATAATCGCTCCAGGGGATATTTCTCGCCCCCTCATAAAGCTCTTGCGGCGTGGTCGCAGCGTATTCCGCCAAGGGCAGAAAAACCCGGCTCGCCAGACGCGACCAGAGACAGACGCGATATGCAAGTTCGAGGGTACCGCTGAAGTAGACCCCGGCGCGGGTTTCACGCAGAGAACTCGCACCGAGAGAACGTAATTCTTCAACCAGAAGGGGCTCAACTCCGAGGGGGGCGGTGGCAAAGAAGGATGGTAACGGCAGCATTAAACCTCCTTCTGCCGGCGATAAATGACCGCGTTGATTTCATCAAGATACTTGGCGGGAACTTTGAGGTTGCCGCGATGACCGCCCAGAGTCAAATCCTCACCATCAGCACCATGAAAATCCGACCCCCCGGTAACGACCAGGCCATTACGTCGCGCCAGAGAGATCGTCCAATCGATCATGTCATTGTCTGCACCGTTATTATAAGCCTCAATACCATCAAGGCCCAGCTCCGTAAAGGTCTTGACCAGACTTTCCAGGGTACGGCGATCTTGAGTAATATACGGAGGATGCGCCAGCACGGCCGCGCCGCCTGCCCGGTGGATCATGGCTATGGCATCTTCGATCGGGAAGAAACGCTTCTCGACATTGCACGGCACCAGATACCGCTCAAAGGCTTCCTCTTTATTCTGCACATGTCCGGCATCGAGAAGAGCCATGGCAATATGCGGACGACCGATCGTCCCCCCGGCTTTCTCCTGCACTGTCGCCAGATCGAGAGGCATACGCCCCTCCCCCTGTAACTTTTCATTGACGAGCTCGACGATATGTTCATTGCGCCGTTCCCGAAAATCCCGAAAGCCCGCCAAAGCTTCGAGTAATTCGGGATGGTGGTGATCAAAGCCATAACCGAGAAGATGAATGTCCTTGTACTCACCCCACTGCGTCGAAAGTTCAACCGCTGTCAGGACTTCAAGGCCTAGGGCCGAACCTGCCAGCATGGCGGCATCAATGCCATCGACGTTATCGTGATCAGCCAGAGCCACCGCCGAGAGACCGATCGCTTTGGCCATCTGCATGACTTCATCTGGTGCATAAAATCCATCCGAAGAAGTACTGTGCAAGTGCAAATCAATATATTGTGGCATAAAGGCTCCATAACCATCTCAGATTAAAATATTTACGGTGCCAACTATAACGTCATTAGAACAAGAAGACAGTCTTTTTTTCAAAAAAACGCCACCAATAAAAAACAGGAGACACCGTTCGGTGTCTCCTGTTTTTTATTCTGATCCAGAAATGGAACTAATGAGCTTAGTTGAGTTCGCGACCACCAGCGGCAGCCCACTTCTCAAGCATATCGGTCGTGACCGACTTCGGACGCTCAATGGCATAACCGAGACCGCGGTCCCAAGTGATGTTGGCCATGCAGCCGAGGGCGCGACCGACACCGAAGAGGACGGTGTAGAAGTCATACTCGGTGAGACCATAGTACATCTGAATAACGCCGGACTGGGCATCGACGTTCGGCCAGGGATTCTTGGTCTTGCCGTGCTCGGTGAGGACGCCCGGAGCAACTTCAAAGATCATAGCAACGACTTTGAAGAGAGCGTCATCCTTGAGACCTGGGGTTTTAAGGCAGAACTCGCGCTGCGCCATGTAGCGCGGATCGGTTTTGCGCAGAACCGCATGGCCGTAACCAGGGATAACCTGACCAGCGTTGAGAGTATCCCAGAGAGCATCCTTGATCAGTTCTTTGGTCGGCTCGACGCCTTTGCAGTACTTCTCCTGGAACTTGAGAGTCCAGTCGAGAACTTCCTGGTTGGCCAAACCGTGCAGCGGACCGGCCAGACCGTTGAGGCCGGCGGAGTAGGCGTAATAAGGATCGGAGAGGGCCGAATGGACCAGATGGGTGGTGTGAGCCGAAACGTTACCGGACTCATGGTCGGAGTGCAGGATGAAGTACATACGAGCGACATCCTTATACTCCTCGCTCTGGCCGATCATGTGGGCAAAATTAGCGCCCATGTCGAGTTTCGGATCGATCGCAATCTGCTTGTCGTTGCGGTATTTCAGGTTGTAAATGAAGGCGGCAATAACCGGGATACGTGCAACGATATCGCTGGCATCCTCATAGACAGATTCCCAAGCGGTCATTTTGTTGAATTTACCGGAGTTATAGAAACCGGCAAATTTGGAGTCTTTCTGCAGAGCCAGGATTGCCACGGAGAGCATGACCATCGGATGGCTGTCACGGGGCAGGGCGCGGATGGCATCCCAGACATAAGAAGGAACGACCTGACGAACTTTCCACTCGGCAACAACTTCGGCCACCTGAGCGTCGGTCGGGACATCGCCAGTCAACAGGAAGAACCAGAAGGACTCGACGGTCGGATAAGCTGAACCGGGAGCTTTGGGGAGGGCGGCAAAAGTTTCAGGAATATTTTTGCCACGGAAACGAATCCCTTCCTGGGGGTCCAGGTAGGAGATGTCGGTGACGAGGCTGCGAATGTCACGGGCGCCACCGATACACTGGTCGATGTTGACCTGGTCGATGATAACCTTGCCGAATTCCTTGACGAGACGGGTGGTACGTGGGCGGTGCGCCTCAATTTTCTGCTTTAGCGTTTCCTTCAACGTCGACATGCTCTCTCTCCTTTATGATGGACAATATTCGATGGGAAACCCATCGACCGAAACAATAATATTAAAACCAGAAAATCCTCTAGGACATCAATACCTGCGATTTAACAAAAAACAAGAGGGTTAGCTTCATAAATGCTAATCCCCTTCAATTTAAACAAAGTTCTAACAATTAGAACCTTCAAAGTCAAGCGATTTTTGTATACAACATTGTTTCAAAAACAGAGTTTCATCCCTTGATATTTCATTTAACCCAACAAAATATCGAAACAAATCACGATGATTAAAGTCGTGTAATCCGATAAAAAATTGATTGGTTATCAGGCTGGTTACACTTAACCAGTCAATCTCGTTCGTGCCACCTATCCCCTACCCAAAGGTCGGTCGCTCTGTTATAGTTCAGGACATCTTTCCCAATCCAATCAAGGATCACCTCATTCATGCAAACACTTATGGTCGGTTTAATTCAACAAAGCTGCTCCAGTGACCGCACTGCGAATATTAAAAAGAGTCTGAACGGAATCCGCAGCGCGGCGACCCGGGGTGCAAAACTCATTGTCCTGCAGGAACTCCATACCGGTCTTTACTTCTGTCAACAGGAAGTGACTGCAAACTTTGATATGGCAGAGACGATCCCGGGGCCATCGACGGAGTGTTTCAGCTCAATTGCCAAAGAACTCGGAGTTGTACTCGTCCTCAGCCTCTTTGAACGCCGCACCGCCGGCCTTTACCACAACACCGCCGTAGTCATCGAGCAGGATGGCTTGATTGCCGGGCGTTACCGAAAAATGCATATCCCTGACGACCCCGGCTATTATGAAAAATTCTATTTCACCCCGGGAGACCTCGGTTTTACCCCCATCCAGACGTCGGTCGGCAAACTCGGAGTGCTGGTCTGCTGGGATCAATGGTATCCGGAGGGAGCACGCCTGATGGCACTGGCCGGGGCCGATCTTTTGATTTATCCAACGGCGATCGGTTGGGACCCGCAGGATGCTGCCGATGAACAGAAGCGTCAGCGCGACGCCTGGCTGACCATTCAACGCAGCCACGCAATCGCCAATGGTCTGCCACTGATCAGCGTCAACCGCGTTGGCTTTGAGGCCGATTCTTCAAATCAAACCGCCGGTGCCCTCTTCTGGGGGAGCAGCTTTGTCGCCGGTCCGCAGGGGGAAATCTTGACGCAAGGGAGTACAGAGAGCGAAGAAGTTCTGGTGACCGCTATCGACCGCGCCCGTTCTGAACACGTCCGCCGCATTTGGCCCTTTTTACGGGATCGCCGCATTGATGCTTATAGCGATCTCAACAAACGATACCGGGATTAACATCATGGAATTGCAACTCTCCACCCAGGAAGCCCGTGTCCTCGGTTGTCTCATCGAAAAGGAGATGACAACTCCGGAATACTATCCCCTCACCCTCAACTCTCTGACCAATGCCTGCAACCAGAAATCGAACCGTGATCCGGTGATGACTCTGGACGAAACCGATGTTGTCCGCTGTCTAGACGCTCTGCGTTTCCAGGGACTTGTCATGCAGGCAGCAAGCGACGGGGGTCGAGTCCCCAAGTATAAACACAACCTGGCGCAAAAGCTTTACCTGGAACCGGAAGAACAGGCGATCCTTTGCGAGCTCTTGTTACGAGGTCCGCAGACCGTCGGTGAACTGCGCAGCCGTTGCGAACGGATGTATGCCTTTAACAATCTTGAAGCCGTAGAAGGGGTGCTGCACCTTATGGCCACGCGAAAAGAACCTCTTCTGATCAAACTCCCTCGTCTATCCGGACGCAAGGAGAACCGCTTTGCCCATCTTCTCAGCGGCACACCAAGCATTGAAGAACCTGCGGGATATGAACCGGCACCGGAAGCGGCACGGCGACATGGCGAAGTACAGGA
>JAXMLA010000124.1:0-13663 GCA_034370465.1 Desulfuromonadales bacterium | reverse complement strand
CGCCAAGCGCCGCGCCACCTGGCGGCCGCTCTGGCCGTTAAAGGGGTGGCGCACCCAGGCAAAGAAGGCGCCACTGGCGCTGAGGCTGAAGCGATTTTCGGCATGGGTGAAGGCCGACCTGAAAAGATCGTGACGCTCCTGCATCATGAGGGCATTGGCCTCCACCCAGAGATCAAGATGGTCGCAGCCCCAGGCAATGGCGTGCTGGGTGAGGCGCGGCGCACAGACGACCATGCTGTCCTGTACCTTGAGAGCGGCATTGATCACCGCCTCACTGGCGACCAGTGCCCCGGCGCGGTAACCGGTGAGAGCAAAGGTCTTGCCGAAGGAAGCGATCTGGACGAAGTGATCGCCCCATGCCGGGGTACTGAAGAGGTCGTGGCGGGTCGAGGGGGGAGCGAAGGTATTGTAGGTTTCGTCGAGAAGAAGGGCGATATTATGGCGGCGCGCCAAGTCGAAAAGTTCGCGTAGCAATGCCGGCGGCAAAATGGCACCGGTCGGGTTACTCGGTGAAACGAGAAGGATTGCCCGGGTTTTCCCGGTAATTGCCGCGGCGATGAGTGCCGGATCGGGGAGACCACCGGACCCTTCGACGTAGGGAAGATAGCGCGGCACCACCCCGTACGCGCTCAGGGCCATAGGATGATCAAAGTACGCGGGAAGAGGGACAATGACTTCGTCACCGGCCTGACACAGAGTCAGCATCGCCAGCCAGAAGGCCTGACTGGCGCCGATCGTCAAACAGATCTCCGCCGCTTGCGGGCCGGCCCCATAACGCCGTGCATACCAGTTGGCGATCGACTGACGCACCGCCGGGAGACCTTCATCGGGGGAGTATTTGGCGACGGCGGGATCGTGCAACAGCGGGGTCAGAGCATGCATCATCGCCGCGGCCGGCGGATAATCGGGGATGGCCTGACAGAGGTCGATGAGCGGCTTTTCTGGAGGGAAGCTGCGCCCGGCGATCCATGATTTGACCTCGGTGATCGGCGGCGGCTGCATGGCAGTCAGATTGGGAGAGAGGGGAAAGGGCACGAACATCTCCTGAACAGCAAACAAATTTTAAAAAATCCCCCTCTAACGCCGGGAACACCCGCCGCTAACAGACCAGGCACGCCGCCAGCTTTCCATCTGACCGCAAGGTCATCAATTCCAGGGTCGCCTGGGCCGACTGCGGCTTTCCAAACAAAAACCCTTGAATCTCGACACAGCCAAGATTCTTCAAATAGGTCAACTGCGCAACCGTTTCGACTCCTTCTGCCACCATGTGCAGCTTCAACCCCCTGGCCATGGCAGCGATGGCATCAACAATACAGGTCTTTTTGATGCCGGGCTCAATGTCATTGACAAAGGACCGATCGATCTTGATGGTGTTGACCGGCAATTTGTGCAGGTAGCTGAGGGAGGAATAGCCGGTTCCGAAATCATCGATCGCGATCGTGATGCCGTGAGCGCTCAACCGTAGCAACTTTTGAATGGCATTTTCACGATTTTTCATCAGCCCGTACTCGGTAATTTCAATCTCGATATAATCGCCGCTGAGCTTGAATTCCGCCAAAGTATCGACGATCTTCTGAACAAAATCTTCCTGTTCGATCTGGATTGCCGAAATATTAATGGAAACCTTGATCTTGGGCAGCCCCTGTTTGCGCCAGCGACAAATCTCTTCGCAGGTGGCGCGAAAGACCCAATCGCCGATCGGCACAATCAGTCTGGTCTGTTCCGCCAAAGGAATAAATGCATCGGGCAACACCATCCCTTTTTCCGGATGGAACCAGCGGATCAGCGCTTCCATGCCAACGATCTGACAGGTCAGGGCATTGACTTTCGGCTGAAAGAAGACTGCAAATTGTTTATGTTCTAGAGCCCGATGCAGATCCCGCTCCACGGCGAGATGACTGGTATAGGAATCGTTCATTTCTTCGGAAAAGAAGCGGAAGCCGTCTTTGCCGTTAGATTTGACGTGATACATGGCGATATCAGCACTTTTGACTAAAGTTTCCATCGTTTGACCACTATATGGATACATGGCGATCCCGATACTGGCGCTGATGAATATTTCCTGGTGATCGACATGGATGGGCACTCTGAGGCTGTCGAGAATCTTCAACGCCACCGCCGCGGCATCCTCCTTGGTTTTGATCTGCGGCAGCAGCAGGGTAAACTCATCCCCCCCGAAACGGGCCAGAGTATCATCGGCCCGCAGACAGCGCGAAATCCGTTCGGCGACAATCTGCAGCAACTTGTCGCCGACAGCATGACCCAGAGAATCGTTGACCAGCTTGAACCGATCGACATCCAGGTACATGACCGCCAGATTCTCATGATAACGGCGGGCATGCGCGGTTGCCAGCTTGATCCGGTCCTCAAAGAGGGCCCGGTTCGGCAGGCTGGTCAACAGATCATGATAAGCCTGATAGTTGATCAACTCTTCGTGCCGTTTGCGATCCGTAATATCCCGGGCACAGCCATAGGTGCCGATAAATTCATTTTGACCATTCAGTCCTTGAGGATTGTACATCCCCATCGAATGGAGCGTAATCGGCAGAACATGGGTCTCAAAACAGCGTGAGGCGCGCGCTTCATCGTTGATCTTCAACCGCAGCTCGACATCTTTACTGGCGCGGGCACCGGTGCGGCGCTCATGGAAAACATAGGTGGCCTCGGCGAGATCGTCCTCGTGAACCAGGACCGAAAAGTGCTTTCCGATCAAGTCCTCACGGCGATAGCCGAGCAGCGCCTCAATGCGGTCGTTGATAAAGGTGAAATGGCCTTGGCTGTCGAGCACATAAACAATATCAGGGGAGTTATTAACGATGTAGCGATGCAGCTTTTCCGATTCCTCCAGAGCCAGGCGCATGGCTTTATGCTCCTGTTCAAGGATCCGGCTTTGCAAGCCATTGTTAATCGTGGTCAAAAGTTCACCGGCATTATAGGGTTTACGGACAAAGTCGTAAGCCCCTTTGGTCAAGGTCTCCTTGACCATGGCAAAAGAAGTCTCGCCACTGACAGCGATCACCTTGGTGTCAATCTTGTTGTCCCGGATATGAACCAGGACCTCGTGACCACCAACCCCGGGCATCTGCAGATCGAGCAGCATCAGGTCGTAGTTCGAAGTCTGCAACCGGGCGATGGCTTCCGCCCCGCCCTGGGTGGCGTCGACGCTATGGCCATTGGCCTTGAGGAGAAGGCGCAAACTGGATAGCATCGTCGCATCATCATCGACAATCAGAATTTTCGGTTTTGGCTGTGCCCCGGGGGCAAACGGCTGAACTACATGCATGACATTTCACCATAATTGTTAAAATTGAAAAGATAGAACTTCACTCGTCAAGGGTTGGAATCACCAGATTAAAACTGGTGCCGAACGGAGCGGAACTATGACAACTGATCTTCGCACCGATATCATCAACCATCCCCTTGACAATATTCAAACCGAGACCGGCATGCCCGTTCCCCTTGGTGCTGGTCACCGGGGAGAAGAGTTTATCCTTGATCTCTTTATCGATCCCCGGTCCGTTATCCTGCACGCGGATATCGACAAAGTGCTCACCATCCGAAGTGCTGTAGCCGCGGGTTGTCAGTGATATCCTGACGTTTTTGCCGAGCGCTTCTGCTGCATTCTTCAACAGGTTCACCAGAATCTGTTTGATCACCAGGGATCGGGTTCTCACCGGCCGCAGAGAGTGATCAAAATCGGTGCAGACCTCGATCTTTTTTGGCGTGAAGAAGGTCGGCTTGAGACTTTCGACAACGGACAGAAGCAACTCGTTGAGATCGACAACCGGCTCAGGAAGTTGTGGTTCATCATGCAACTGACTGTAATAGCTTAGAATTTCCCCGATTCTCTTGATTTCATTTTCGATAGCCGGAAAGACTTCTTCATGTTCCGTCCCCGTCAGCAGGGTGCCGACCGCACTCATGTAGTTATTGATAATCGTCAAAGGATTACTGACTTCATGAACCAACTTGGGGATGAGGTTGACATCAGCACCGGCCGGCAGATTCCGCGCGGACGACGATTGCACCGCCAGCAAGGCAGTCAGCGCCTTGGCGACGGAAGCGGTGAGCATCTGTATCCGCGGTGAGGTAAAGGTTTCAACTTCCGCCTTGTTATCAAGACCGAGAGCGACGCCACCAAGGAGTTGCCCCCCCAGTCGCAGCGGCAGACAAATTATTCCCCTCCCCCGGCAAAGACGGATGAGTTGACGATCAAAGAGAGAAAGACTGAAGCTGTCGAAGTCGAAGGAGTGCCGCATTTTATCGCCCTGCAGCGCGGCGGCGAGGAGGTTGCCGGCCGTCGGTGCGGTCGTCAACCCGCCGACGAGTCGAGCCTGCCCGGCAGACGGCATTCCGATGAGATGAGAGTTCTGCGGCGCGACCGTAAAGAAGACCGCTTCTTGTGCCGGAGAATTTTGCCGGTAAAGATGACGCGCCGCCTCGACAAAGCTTTCAACCTTGCCGGCAGAAAAGAGCTGCGTATTCATCCCTTCCAGATCAGCAAGGGAAAAGACCAGCGAGGTCAAACGGTTCTGCATCTGGCCGAGCTCTTTCAGCCCCTCTTCCACGTCGCCGTTGAGGGGGGACAGACTGCGATAGCTCTTCCCGGCCAGAGCAAAGAGATCTTCGCTCTCTCTCCGGGTGAAACCAAAGAGTTTTTCACCGGCCAACAATAGATTGTCGCTCAGCACAAAAGGACTTTTGCAAATTTCCAGAGAAAAGCGGGCAATCCGGATCAAGGGGCTCGCATCCTGACAGCGGACGAAATCGAGATGGGAAAAGCTGACGGCATCGGCCATGAACGACTCCAGCTGCCACCCTGTAATCAGCGCATCGGCAATCTGCAAATGGTCCGTTGCAAAGCTGATCTGCTCCTGCCCCCTCACCTCCTTGCTGCTGATGGGACTGCCGACATCATGCAGGTACTGTTCAGGATTCTGCGAAAAGAGCGTCAGCATCCCGATATTCAGAAAGAGACCGGTCAACTGTGCCTCTTCCGGATCAGGGTAGGAAATCGCTTCCGCCAGACAACGGGCGGCAATACTGCCAACCTGGGAATAAAACCACAGTTCCCGCAGAAACTGAACCTGTCCGGCGGTGAAACTGGTATCGACTAAGCGCTTTGCGGACTGGAGGGCAAGACTTTTGATGGCGGGGAGGCCAAGGGCGGCGAGGGCCGCGGAGAGAGGTGCCCCGGGATCGAGCCGGTCGGAGCAGGAGGAAACTGCAGCATTAAGGACTTTGGCGCAAAAAACGCTATCCTGCAGGATAATCTTCTGCAGATCGTGGGGAGAAAAGTCCGCCGCCTGACACGCCCCCAGTAACTGAGCCGCCACATGCGGAGACGAGAGCAGTTGAGTCATCTCACGGGCGCTGATTTGTGAGGAAACCACCGACATATACGCCTTGTTTTTCAGGGAAGAAGGGACGAATCAGTCCTCGCTCATACGAGAGCTTGTTAACGCGACAATATGCCTTTCCTTCTACAGCGAATCAATATTAAAAGTTATAAAGCATGATATTTTTACAGGATTGGAGGGATGTTATCGGGAAAATGAGGAGTATTTCCTACGATAAGTGGAGTTCAACAAAAATTGCGCGAAATATAATTGAGAAAGTTACGCTATCAGGGTTACAGTGAGACTCCGTATCCTGCCGCCCGTCGCCAACGTATCGTTTAACTGAAGGATCTTGTTCCATGTCTTTTGAATCTCTCGGCCTGCGCGCCGAACTCCTCAGCGCCATCGCCAGCCAGGGCTATATCACCCCGACTCCAATCCAGACGCAGGCGATCCCGGTCATCTTTGCCGGCCACGACCTCCTCGCCGGCGCCCAGACCGGCACCGGCAAGACCGCGGCCTTTGCCCTGCCGATCGTGCAGATGCTCGGCAAGGAGTTCCCCAAGGAGAAACACCGGCGGCCGCGCGCTCTGGTTTTGGTGCCGACCCGTGAACTCGCCGCCCAGGTCAGTGAAGATCTGCAATTTTACGGGCGACGCCTGTCGCTGCGCTCGACGATGCTCTACGGCGGGGTGAATATCCAGGCGCAGATCGAACGATTGGAGCGCGGCGTCGACATGGTGGTGGCAACGCCGGGACGACTCCTCGATCACGCCGAACGGGAGACTATCGATCTCTCGACGGTGCAATTTCTCGTCCTCGACGAAGCCGACCGCATGCTCGATCTCGGCTTTATCAACGCCATCCTCAAGGTGGCGGAGTATCTGCCGGAGAACCACCAGACCCTGCTCTTTTCCGCCACCTATTCGGCAAGTATCAAGGAACTCGCGGACGAACTCCTCGATTCGCCGAAGCGGATCGAAGTGGCACGCCGCCAGATTACCGCCGACGCCGTGGTCCAGACGATCTATCCGGTGGAGCGCAGTCGTAAGCGGGAGATGCTGTCGCACCTGATCCGCAAGGGGGAATGGAATCAGGTTCTGGTCTTTGTCCGCACCCGTTACGGCGCCGACAAACTCACCGAAGAACTCCTTTTCGACGGCATCAAAGCCGCCGCCATCCACAGTAACAAGAGCCAGTCGATCCGCACCCGCACCCTGGCAGAGTTCAAGAAGGGGGAGTTTCGCGTCCTGGTGGCGACCGATGTCGCGGCGCGCGGCCTCGATATCGAGCATCTGCCGCATGTGGTCAACTACGACCTGCCGCAGGTGCCAGAAGATTATGTCCATCGCATCGGCCGCACCGGCCGCGCCGGTGAGGATGGTGTCGCCCTCTCGCTGCTCTGTCGCGAAGAGCAACCCCTGCTCACTGCCATCGAAAAACTCCTCAAGTACACCATCCCGCGCCAGACAATCGCCGAATTTCCCCAGATTGCGGTGCGGCGGAGCGTCAAGACCAAAGAGGTCAAGAACGCGCTGCAACCGACCAAATCAAAGAAACGCGTCGCGCAGGCGAAAGCCAATGCTCCGCCAGCAACCCCTCCCCCCCGCAAGAAGAGAGTCGTCGAAGAGAAGCCGGCGATCAAAGTCGGTCGCCGCGTCAGCCGAACAAAATAAGCGAAAAACCCGCCCACACACCCCCAACGCCGCTATCCAGCACCATGCTGAATAGCGGCGTTGCTCTTTGCACATAAAGTTTCCTATCTTTAAAACTTTGGAGTGATTGCCCTGCATTGGTTAACTGGTAAGCTTTGTTTAAATACAAATGGTCAAATGGTGACAGAAGGAGTTTATGAAGGAGGCGATGTTCTACGAAGAGCTGCCGGGCAATCGGGTGCGTTGCGGCCTGTGCCGCTTCCACTGCCTGATTGCCGACGGCGAACGCGGCCACTGCGGGGTCCGCGAGAACCAGGACGGCATCCTTTACAGCCTGGTCTACGGTAAGCTCTGCGCCGAGAACGCCGACCCCATCGAAAAGAAACCCCTCTACCATGTCCAGCCGGGGAGCCGCTCCTACTCCATCGCCACGGTCGGGTGCAACTTCCACTGCCGCCACTGCCAGAACTACGAAATCTCGCAGATTGAAAAGGAGACGCCGATCCGGGGGGTGGCACGCACTCCGGCCGACGTGGTGAAAAAAGCGGTAGCGCATGGCTGCACCTCCATCGCCTACACCTACACCGAACCGACGGTCTTCTTTGAATTTGCCTGCGATACCGCCCGCCTCGCCCATGAAGCCGGACTCAGGAATATCTTCGTTACCAACGGCTACATCACCCCCGAAGCCCTCGCCTTCATCGCCCCCTGGCTCGATGCCGCCAATATCGACCTCAAGGGCTTCTCTGAGAACTTCTACCACGACGTTGTCCAGGCCCGTCTGGCCGAGGTTCTCGACTCGATTATTGAACATCGTAAACTCGGGATCTGGATCGAGCTCACCACCCTGATCATCCCCGGCCTCAACGACGACGAAAAAGAGTTGCAGGAACTGGCGAGCTTCATCGTCGCCAACCTCGGAATCGATACTCCCTGGCATGTCAGCCAGTTCTACCCGACCTACAAACTGATGGACCGGCCCCGTACCCCCCTCGCCACCCTGCGCAAGGCGCGGGAGATCGGCCGCGCCGCCGGTCTGCGCTACGTCTACGAAGGGAATGTCCCTGGCGAGGGGGGCGAGAACACCTGGTGCCCGTCCTGTGCGACGCTGCTCATCGAGCGCTACGGCTTTGGTATCGGCACCAACCGCATCCGCAACGGCGTCTGCCCCGATTGCGGGACTGCCATTGCCGGCATCGGCATGTGATCCCAGGCCGGCCGGAAAGTTACCGGCCAAGGAGGAAGCCTTGCAACTCGAAATCCATAACGTCAAGATCGAGTATCCGGAAGGATGCAATATCATTCTCGGCCAGACCCACTTTATCAAGAGCGCGGAGGATCTTTATGAAATTATCGTCACGGCGGTACCGCAGGCCCGTTTCGGTATCGCCTTTTCCGAGGCGTCCGGCCCCTGTTTGATCCGTACTGAGGGGAATGACGACGATCTGACGCGGGACTGCGTGACCGCCCTCAAAGCCATCGGTGCCGGCCATGTCTTTTGCATCCTGCTGCGTGAGGCCTTTCCGATTAACGTCCTCAATCAGATCAAGCACTGCCCCGAGGTCTGCACCATCTACTGCGCCACCGCCAACCCCCTGCAGGTCATCGTCGCTTCCACACTGCAAGGATGGGGAATCCTCGGCGTCATCGACGGCTTGCCGCCCAAGGGCGTCGAGAGCGATTTCGATCGGCAGGAACGCCACGCCCTGATGCGGCGACTCGGCTACAAACGCTAAAAGCGGGTGCAGATGACGATCCGGGTCCCGTGGAGTACGAGAAAGGAAGAAGCGCGCGAGATCATGTTCCGCGAGGATCTGATCGGCCGCGGCATCAAGGATGCCGCGGTGCTGCGGGCGATGCGCGAGGTGCCGCGGGAAGCTTTCGTCGCCCCGGAACTAGCAGCCCACGCTTATGCCGATCACCCGCTGCCGATCGAGGAGGAGCAGACGATCTCGCAGCCCTACATCGTCGCCTATATGACCGAAGCGCTGGAGCTGACCCCCGGCGACCGGGTGCTGGAGATCGGTACCGGCTCCGGCTACGCTGCCGCGGTGTTGAGCCGGATTGTGAAGACGGTCTACACAATCGAACGGCTGGGGAGATTGGCCGATAAAGCCAGAGACAGGTTGACAACGCTCGGCTACAGCAACGTTGTCGTCCATGCCGGGGACGGCACCCTCGGCTGGCCGGAACATGCCCCCTACGACGCCATCGTCGTTACCGCCGGGGCGCCGAAACTGCCGGAAGCACTTCTCGAGCAACTTGCCCTCGGCGGACGGTTGGTCATCCCCATCGGCCCGACTTCCTTTCTGCAGATGCTGATCCGGGTCAAACGGCGCGGGGAAGATGATTACCACAGCGAAGAGCTCTGCCCGGTCCGCTTCGTCCCCCTGATCGGCGCGGCCGGATGGTCAAAAGGTGACAACAGCGACAATGAACGTTCAAGTGACGAGGTGGGCCATGGCCTACAATGACGGATCAGCCAGGAGTGCGTTGAATCTGCCGGTCACCTTCGGGGAGAGCCGGGTGCGGGGAAAGTTTCTCAGTGAAGGGATGGAGCTGGCCGAGAAGGTCCAACAGCTCCTGCTACCAAAGAGCTCACCGACCTGCAACTGGTGCCGCAGCGGCGTCAAGAATCGCATGGCGGCCGGGCTCGGCGGCGACTATTTCGATATCATCAACATGCCCGATGAATGCCAATCGCTCTTTATCGGCGATGTCACCGGACACGGGCTGCACGCCTCGGTGGTGATGTCGCTGATCTACGGCTTCATCCACCCCGCCGCCCTCGGCACCTGCGCGCCCCTCGAACTGGTGCAGCAGGTCAACCGTTTCCTCATCGAATTCTCCCGCCGTTCGGAGACCATCGACCAGTACTTCTCCTCCTCACTTTTCTACGGGGTCATCGATCCGCGCACCTTTGCCATGCACTATGTCAATGCCGGCCAGGTTCCGGCCCTGGTCCTCCGCGCTGGGAAGGTCGAAGAACTCCACTCCACCGGCCCCCCGATCGGCTTTTTCGAGATGCCGGAGATCCAGCTGCAATCCTACAGCTTTGCCCGCGGGGATCGCTTCCTTTTGTATACCGACGGCGTCACCGAAACCGCCAATGCCTGTGGTGAACCGTATGGTCTCGAACGCTTGAAAGAACTGCTGCGCACCACCGCCAACGCCGATCATCTCGATTTCCTCGGCCTCCTCTTCCAGTCCCTCAGCGACTTTGGCGTCTCCGATCCCCCTGAAGACGACTGTTCCGCTATCGTCATTGACCTGCACGGCAGCAGGTCGTGTTGACAGAACCGGAGGGGGTGCCGGACGCAACTCGTCCGCTTTGGTTTCTGGTAAGGGGTGGGGACGGTGATTCATGAGGGGGGAGAGGGTTCATTCCAAGGCAGAAACTGTTTCATGTGCGGATCAAGCCGCATTGGTGGCTTAAGTGGTTACTTCCGCCGCCGCATCGCGCCGTAACGGTCGGCAAGTTGCTGCAGCGATTGCGCAATCTCTTCGAGAGCCAAAATCTCGTGATCGATGATGACGGTGCGCGCGGCATTCCCTTTGAGCCGCTCTTCGGAGGTAGCAAAGTGCTCCAGCACCTTTTCGCTGATGGCCAGTTGATAGCGCACGGCGTCATTGATCGCATTAAACTGCTCGCCGCGTTCAGAGAGGCCGATATCGAAAGCCTGTTTGGCGGCAATCTGTTCTTCCATCCCCTGCGCCATCCGGTCGGAGGCGCCCTTCATATCGATCACCCCGTTCTGAATCCGTTCAATGGCAATCTGTTGCTCATGTATCGCCCGGGCAATCGCCCGCACTGAACTCGTCCCCTGCGCCATCCCGGCGATCAGGGTGCGGGTCCGTTCCTGCTGCTCTTCGGTGACTTCTACAATCGCGGCCGTCGTTGCCGCCGCCTCGGCGGAGCTGGCAACGATCTTGCGCAGGGCATTGCCGGCGCTGCGGGACTGCGCCTTACCGGCACCGATCCGCTCGCCGGTGGCAGCGACCGCAGCGGTCACATCGGCACTCTCCGTCGCAATCGCCTGGACAATTCCGGCAATCTCCTGGGCATTCTCGCGGGTACGGCCGGCAAGATCACCGATCTCTTCAGCGACAACGGCAAACCCTTTCCCCTCTTCGCCGGCCTGGGCGGCAATGATCGCGGCATTAAAGGCCAACAGTTCCGTATCCGAAACCAGCTCTTTCATCACCTTGATAATCTTATTCACCGCCGCCGCCTGCACCGCCAAACGCTGCATGGCGAGGCGCGTCTTCTCCCCTTCATGGTCAATCCGCTCCATTTCACGGATCGCCGCATCGACCACAATCAAACCTTCTTCCGCATCACCCCGCAATGACTCGGCAGCGCTGGCCCCTTTTTGCGCCTCGGCGCGAATCCGCGCCATCGATTCGTCGATGCCGCCAAGGTCGTGCGCACTCACTTCGACGGCCCGGGCAATCTGCTCGGCCTCAGTGGCGACCTGCCGCACACTCCCGGCCATTTCGTCGACAGTCGCGGTCGTTTCGAGAAAACGATCGTTGGAACGCTCCATCGCCTGCGCCATCTCTTGTAAAGCGGCGGAAAGTTGTTGAGTAATCAATGTCTCGCCGCGACTGCGGCGCAGCAACAGTTCCATCTCGGCAGCAATCTGGCGTTGCTTCCCGGCGAGAGTTTCGATGTTGCCACGGGCAGCTTGGGCAGCACTGAGTCCCTGCTCGGTCCGGCTGGACAAAAAACCGCTCGCCTGCGCCAATTCCTGATAATGCGGGAGAAAAGTATCGATACAGGTCAAAAGGTTGCCAAGATTCTGACGGATACGATCGACGCTTTTTTGCAGAGAGGTTTCGAGGGCTTCGACAGTGCCGTCGGTAACGATGGTCTCTTCCGAGAGTAATTGTAAGAGATGGAGATATTGACGGAGCTGGCGGGTCAGGGAAGAGCGGATGGTGATAAAAAGAATGGCACCGAAGGTCTGGCCGGCCACCAGACAAGTGACGACAAAGGGCCAGTTATAGGCCTCGGGGCCGACCATGTAAGCGGCGATCGGGGGGAAGGCAACACCGGCGAAGAGCCCGACAATGGTGGTGAAGATTAACAGTCGTCGTGAATAGGACGAAACACTTTCGTTCTCTGCGGCCATAAATCCTCCCGATTCCAGTCAAACCCCGCAGAGGATATTATGAACGCTGCTGGCATGCAAGATTTTTAAGCCCCCACGGCATGGAGCATAAAAAGGGCCAGGCTGTAGGTCACGGCCGCGGCCAGGGTCGAGAGCATGATGATCGAGCCGGCGAGTTCGGCATCGCCCCCCATCTGATCGGCCATAATGTAGGTGGCGGTCGCCGTCGGTGTGGCGGCGAGGAGGACACCGATACCGAGGTCCATGCCACGCAGGCCAAAGGACCAAAGGAGGCCGGCCGCGCAGAGGGGGACGATGACCAGCTTGATCGCGGTGGCGAGTCCGGCGCGCCACAGATCGCCGCGCAGGCGCTGCGGGGTAAAGCTGCCGCCGATCGCAAGGAGGGCGAGGGGGAGGGTCATACTGCTGGCGAGATGGAGGCTGCTGGCCAACAGGCGCGGCATCGGCAGCTGCAGAAAACTCCAGACCAGCCCGGCGAGGGAAGCAAGAATGAGGGGATTCAGAAGGAGCGCCCGCCGCCAGTCGCCGCTGGGGTGGTTTCCCGGCTTGCCGCGATGCGGCAGCAGCAGGGCGAGGATGGCGAACCAGTTGAGGACCGGAACGATAAAACCCATAACCATGCTCGCCTTGGTCAACCCGGCTTCACCATAAGCATTCAGGACGATCGCCAGGCCGACATAAGCAATATTGCCGCGAAATGACCCCTGGGAAAAAGCGCCGGTCACCGCCGGAGGGTAGTGGCGCAGCCAGGCAAAAGCATAAGAGATGCAAAATCCCGCAACAATCGCCAGCGCTGAAGCACTGACCAGGGCCGCGTTAAAGTTGCTGCTGAAATCGGCGGTGGCAATCTTGTAGAAGAGGAGGAGGGGGAGACAGACGTAATAAACGAGGCGGTTGGTCTGACGGAGGAACTCACTATCGATGAGGCCAAAGCGCAAAAGTCCCCAGCCGAGGGCGATGACGACAAAGACCGGCAGAACAATCAGGAGAATTTCTACAAAAGGGAGGGGCATCGACACTCACTGGGTCATCCCCCCCTCCCCCTGCCGAAGCAAAGGGAGGAGAAGGGAGGAAGAGACGTCCGGCTACTGCTACAAAGGCGGCATCCTCAAAGTGCCGGTCGACAATCACGCACGGTCAAAACGGGAATTTCCGAGCGGCGCACAACGCGTTCCGCCGTACTCCCGACCAGCATGTGCTCAAAGGCCGTTTGTCCATGGGTGCCGACGACGATGAGGTCGGCCTGAATCTCCCGAGCACGTTTGATAATCTGCTCATAGGGGCGCCCGATCACCACTTCGGTGGTGCAACTCTTCCCTTTGAGTCTCTTTTTGCAGAAGTTATCCATCTCCTTGAGAGCCAGAGTTTCCACCTCTTTCTCCATGATCTCGAAGGTCTGCGGCTGCAGCATTCCCCGCCGCGCATCGGCCATTTCTGCGACGACGTGCAGAATATGCAACTCCGCACCGGCCAATTTGGCGAGCATCTCTGCCTGCTCAAAGGCCGGTTCGGATCTTTCCGTCAAGTCCGTGGC
>JAXMLA010000123.1:0-2491 GCA_034370465.1 Desulfuromonadales bacterium | reverse complement strand
ACCATAAGTACTTGAAATTATGCAAGTACATTTTTTTTGGAGGGACGCGCTCCGTCGCGTCCGCGGCAGGTAGTGCAATATCCAAAGCCTTTCGGCCACGACGGAGCGTGGCCCTCCAAAATTCAAAGGCAAGTTACTCGTCGATGTGGGGCCGCCGGGCGGCGTGAGTCGCATTTTACTAAGCTGCCATGTACATTTTTTAGACTTTTTACAAGTTCGTCAAATCCTGAATTGGTCCGTAACGTTCTGAAGTTCTCCTGAAAGTCCCGCAAGCTCAACTGCTGACTGCGCGATCTCCCCGGAACTCGAAGAGGAAGCGCCAGAATGCTTCCAAAGGCGAGATAAAGTTTCCTTTCTATCCCCTTTATTGTTCAATCCTCACGTAGTGCTTTCTTGTATGTGAAGTGCAGTATATGAAAGCGGCGCCGGTGTGTCAGTGAAATTTATAATAGAGTCAGTTACATATAAACTCTCCATTTTTTGTTGCCGAGCTGCTTTAGATGTCAGCGGGCTTTTTGGGAAGAGCTTCCCAGATACCCAATGGCCTTGATGGTCTTGCCATCGGTGGTGATGGTTATCGCGCCATCCAGATCGGTTCTCATGACCCTTATGCCCCTTTCCTCATGCCTGCCAAGCACTTCGGGGTGGGGAAGGGAAGAGGAATGGTCAGCGCCGCAGCTTATCACGGCCAGCTCGGGATTTACCGCCCGCAAGAACGCCTGGCTGCCGGATGTCCGGCCGCCGTGGTGGGGAACGAATAGAATCCGACTGGCGATTTGACTTCCCCGGCGGAGAATATCCGCTTCCGCCCTTGCCATGATATCGCCCGTGAAGAGGAGGCTTGCGTCATTAAACGAAATCCTGACCACGAGAGAGTTATTATTGGTCCTCTCATAATCATCTACAGAAGCGGTTATCCCGGAGAATGGCCCCGCGGGATTCAGGACGTCGAGAGTCACGCCATCAATGATTTCCCGAGGTGTCCGGGCCGAGACCTGGCGATGAGGTATTCTTTTCCTGGCAATTACCTCCTGGAATTTCAGTGAGAACTTATCTTCCAGCATCTGTCCGTTAGTCCAGATTTCCCGGACATCAAATTTATCCAGCACGAAAATAAGTCCCTGGATATGATCGCTGTGTGGATGGGTCAGAATAACCAGATCGATCGTTTTTATTCCCCGTCTGAGGAGAAATGGCGCCAGTACGTAGCGTCCCAGATCAAACTCCCCCATGGTGGGACCGCCGCCATCGATGAGGATCCTTTTGCCTCCCGGCAGTTCCACCAGCGTAGCGCTGCCGCGGCCTACATCGATGGCGGTGACTCTCAGTTCCTCGGAAAGGGCGGCCTAGGCGTAGCCGAATAGCGCCGTACCGAGATAGATGAAGATGATCAGGGGAATCGCATAGTTGACCCCCCGGAGAATGGATGGATGGATGGCCGTTAATCCTCTAAAAACCTTCAGCCGTAAAGTAATGACAATCAGAAACGCCCAATACAGGAGCGCCTGCCATATTGCGGGCGGCACAACGACCAGGGAGGCGTAGGGGAGGGCGGCGAGAAAATCGACAACAGAGAGGGCGGCCGCCACGGCCTGCGAAGCCCAGGAAAAAAGGATGATTGCCAGTGGCGGGTAGAGGAAGATGGCGATTGTCCCGGCGAGGGAAAGGGGGAGGGCGATAAACCCGAAGATCGGAACGGCCAAAAGATTGGCCAATAGCGCGACAGGAGAGAAGATATTGAAATAATAGGATACTAAGGGCCAGGTGCCAAGGATCGCGCTGAAACTCACCGCCCCCATCCCCATCAATGATCGGTAGATTTTCGTCCGCAGCGAAGGGACCTCAGGAAGTTGTTTGGGCATTAGTACGGGTGAAATCAAGAGAATGGCGGCCACCGCGGAGAAAGACAGTTGAAAAGAAACGTCGAAAAAGGAATAGGGTGTAATGATCAGGATCATAAAACCGGCCATGGCCAGAGTGTTGAACAGGTCTCGCCCGCGTCCCAGCAAAAGGGCCAGCATGAATGTCAGGATCATGATGGTGGCCCGGATTACCGAGATGCCGCCGCCGGCGATCAGGGCATAAAAGACCACCGGGAAGATGGCCGCGACATGGGAGATTATTCTAATGTTGAATCTCAGGACAATCCACTGCCAATGCCTGAGCGCGGTCATCATGAAGAAAATAGAGAGAAAGGCAATAATGCCCACATGAAGACCGGAAATGGCGAGAATATGAGAAGTGCCGGTCGCGTTAAAGATGTCTCTGATATTCTGCGGGATTCCCTTTTTCTCTCCCACCGTCATGGCCAAAATGACCGCGCCGGTCTCCTTTCCGGTGCTTTTCCTTATAAAGTCGATAATGTCTCTTCGCGGGACCTCCAGCAGCCGCCGGAGTGGATTTCCATAACCGCCTCTGATCAGAATCAGTTCCGAGGGATTGCCTATATTTCCCTCCACGACCACGCCACGGTAGCGAAGTCGTTTTTCCC
>JAXMLA010000122.1:0-4159 GCA_034370465.1 Desulfuromonadales bacterium | reverse complement strand
ACGAATACCTGATCAAGTTCTTTGCCGACAGCGCGGGCAAGAAAGGCGGCGAGTTCTACACACCCGCCGAAGTGGTGCGCCTGCTGGTGCAGATTACCAAGCCTGAGGCGGGCAACGAGATCTACGATCCCACGGCCGGTTCCGGCGGCTTTCAGATTCAAGCACACCAATATGTGGAGGAGCAGGGGCAAGTGTAATTTACCCCGCTTTGGAGGAGTTTAGAGGGGAAAGGTTTGCGTAGTTTTTTGACCGCTGCTATAGGAATGGGCAGATGATAGAGGTCAGGAATTGACCTTGTAAAGCTGACCACCCTGACCAAGGAGGCAGGTCCGAATGTTTTCGGCGCCCAAGACCTACCCCCTTGAGACAAGGCAGACGAACCATACAGATCGCTTTTTATAGCACATGCGAGAGCATTTGGGAATACCGGGATGCTTTTAAATCACGGAAGATTGATTTTTTATCGGTCATCGGTACTGCCTGTCCCCTGTGCGGAGAGAGGGACTGTTATCGAGAGATCACCCCTTATTGGCGATACGCCATTGATTTGTTTCCCCAATTAGAGAAGGCGCAGGTGCCCATTGCCCGTTTTCTGTGTTGCAAGCTAAGGCGGACATTTTCTCTTTTGCCGATCCATCTGATTCCGTATGTCATGTACACCGTGGGCGCTGTGGTGGGCACTTTGCTTGCGGGATTGGGTTGCCGGCATTTGGGTGGTCAGGGTTTTTGGGGTGCAGCGGTTGCGGTGGACCCTGACAGTTCGGTAACGCCATGGCTTGTTTTTGCCTGGCTTAAGATGGTGTTATGTGGATTTCAGCGAGGTCACCGGACGTTGAGTCGTTGGTATGATATGAGTTTTTTGACCAGTTCTGGGAATCCGGGTTTATGGCAGTCCCTGGGAGATTATTTTCAGGCTTTGGGATGGAGGAGCGATTCTTCCCGGCTGCGTCTTGGCGATGTTCTGAGGCGTTACACCCGCGAGGCCCGGACGTTTCTTTTTGGCCGTCCTTCCCAAGAGCGGCGTGAGTGATGTCCTCTTGATTCCTGTGTAATCTGCGGTCTGAAGTTGGTGGCCTATGGCGGCGGCCCATACCGTCGTGCAGGGATAGCGCCTGCGTCGAGAGTAACCGCTGTTTTGTCCCGGATTCCTTCCTTGCCAGGGGGCTATTGGTCCCTGTTTCCCCCAAATCCTTCATTACTTTTGGTCCTGAAAGCTCACTCTTTCTCCTGACCGGAGGCTTTCGGTCATTTTGCAGCGGGATTTTGTGACTTTTTGTACAGAGCTTTGCTAACGGATGCTTTTCCAATGAGTTATGTAGGCGTCACCTACATCGGTAATCCAAAGGGGTTGCCAAAAAAACATCAAAGGAGGACGCATCTATGGAAAGGGACATTCGGGAAAGGATCGCTCTTTCGCGCTATCAGCTCATCAGCCCCGTGCTTGCCGAGCCGGGAAGGGCGCAGAACGAGTACTTTCGAAAACAGTCACAGGGGGTACATGACTTTCCCCGGTATGGGGAGAAAAGGATCAGCGTTTCCACGCTGAAGTCATGGCTTCGGGCCTATCGCAAAGAGGGGTTCGCGGCCCTTAAGCCCCGGGAAAGATCGGACTGTGGCAGACCACGGCGACTGGACACAGAAATGGTACAGGCCGTCGGGATCAAGTGTAAGGCCTATCCCCACTGGACGGGACAGCTCCTTTACGAGGATCTGAAGAAACAGGGTTTGCTGGGAGATCCTCCCGTCCACTACAATACCTTTCTCAGGCTGGTCAAAGAGAAGGGATGGCTTCCTGTCGGGAAAAGAAGTGATGCGCGCAAAGCCTTCGAACTCGATAACGTAAACGAGCTTTGGGTGTGCGACTTTATGCACGGCCCCAAGGTAAGTTCCAGCGGCCGTCTTGCCAAGGCCATCCTTTGCGCCATCATTGACGATCATTCCCGCATGGTGGTCGGCCATGCCTTCAACGCGTCGGAAACGATCGGCGCCCTCACGGTGGTGCTCAAAGAGGCGTTTCTCGCCTATGGCGTATGCAAACGTCTTTATGTCGACAACGGTCCCAGTTTTTCTTCCGATCTGCTTGCCCGCAGCTGTGCCATGGCCGGGATATCGCTTATCCATTCCAAACCCTACGACAGTCCCTCACGTGGGAAAGTGGAAAGATTTTTCCGCACGGTCCGGGAACGCTTTCTGGCCGGGATACCGGAAGGAATCCCCCTGGATGAACTCAACAACGCCTTCAGAGGGTGGCTTCAGGAGGATTATCATCATAAGCTCCACGGCGGCATTGGCGAGCGCCCCATAGACCGCTACAACGCCTCCATCGTGCGGGTGTCCATCCGCCGCCTGTCCAAAAGCGAACTGGATGAGATATTCCTCGTCCGATACGAGCGGATCGTCAACAACGACGCCACAATCAGCTTCAAGGGCGACCTTTATGAAGTCCCCACTGCCTATATCCGGCAACGTATCGAGATCCGCCACCCCGTCGATGATCCCAGGGAACTTTATCTTTACGACAACGGCATACGGGTGGGAAGAATAAAACTCCTGAACAAAAAAGAAAACGCCCACACTTTCCGACCCCAAACCGTCGGCAATGCGCTGTCCTTTCACAAGGGGGAGGTGCTGCCATGACGGATCTCCTCGCCTGGTTCGGCCTTAAACGCTTCCCCTTCGATAAGAACATCAAAACAGCCGATGTCCTCGATACCGAAGCGGTAAAGGAGTGCGCCGCACGCCTCGATTATATCAAGCGCCGAGGGGGCATCATGCTCCTCACCGGCGATCCCGGCGTGGGAAAAACCCTCGTCCTGAGACAGTATGTAGAAACCCTGAACGAAAACCTCTTCAAGGTCTTCTACACCCCACTGTCCACCTTGAGCCGCGCCGACCTGTTAAGTCACATCAACCGACTCCTCGGCCTGACTCACCGGGTATCGAAAAGCGCCACCTATCTCCAGATTCAGCGGACATTCCTCGAATCCAAAGAGCAGCTCGGCAAAACCGTTTTCCTCATCATTGACGAGGCACATCTTCTCCAGACCGGCCCCCTTGAAGAACTGAGGCTCCTGACCAACTTCAAAATGGATTCCTATGACCCCTTTGTCCTCGTCCTGGCCGGCCAAAGCGACCTGAAAAGAACCATGGACTTCGCCGTTATGGAACCCTTCAGCCAGCGCATCGCCATCCGTTACCACATGCCGGGATTAAGCGCTCCGGAAACAGCCCGCTACATCGCCCATCAGCTCAAACTGGCGGGGGCCGCCGAACCGATCCTCGATGAGAGAGCCGTCGAAGCAGTCCATGAACTCTCCTTCGGCATCCCCAGAAAAATAGGGGCAATTACCGAACATGCCCTCACCTACGCCATGTTCGATCATAAACGAACCGTCACCCCAGAGATGGTCGTCAAAGTTAAAAAACTGGAAGGATAAAAACGGAGAGGCTGGGGGCGGAGATAACATGATCAAAGCCCCCAGGCGCCTTCATACTCCTATGAACGAACTATCCTGCAGCAAAATTGAAATCGAAGAAATCGTCGCAATGGAAAGATTCCACCTTTATAACCATAGCCGCCCCTGCGGGGCAAAGGCCATACTCCAGGAAATGGAACTACAAGGGGTATATCCGCTGCCTTCCCCAAGAAGCATTGCGCGAATCCTGTACCGACTCGGCCTTACCCACAAACGTACCGGCTATTATCCATAGAGCCCCTCCGGGGAACTGCCATAGCAACGACTAAAGGTTATTCCTTCCCGTCAGATTAAAGACCATCGGGAAATGGCCTCTTTTGCAATCGCTCTTTTCGGGTGGTTACATTACCGTGATGAAAATCCCTCGAAACAGAAAATTGCTTCTGAGAAACAAACCAAAAATCAGACCCCCTGCAGTCAGAATAGTGCCTCAAGAAAGAATCAAAATAGCGTTGTAATCAACACGGGCGCCCAACTGCTCCTTGATCCAGTCCCCCAGGAGTTCTTTTTCATACTTCTTGATGATTTCCGGGATTTTGCTTTTTGTGTTTTTTTGCATCGCTGTTCCTCCTTTTTCTTTGTAGTGAGCGTTTAGGTAGTTATATAAACTTCAGCCAACTTTGGCGAACTCGTCAGAAGCCTGGAAACTCCATATTCTGTCATTCCCGCCCCCCTTTGTCATT
>JAXMLA010000121.1:0-1062 GCA_034370465.1 Desulfuromonadales bacterium | reverse complement strand
GTGTGCCAGATGGGTGCGAGCTTGGTGGCGTTGGCGCGCGCCAACGCCACCTTGCTTGACAAGTTATCGCAATTACTTCTGTTTCTATTCTAGCATCCCGGCATAGGGCGGCTTGCTCCGCTCAGAGACACCCGATCCCCTTCGCGCCGACTGATCAGGGGGTGAATTCACAACGGCAGACCGAGGTCAAATCCAACCAGCCGCGAAGGACATTGACCATACAGGTACCCGATACTGTCTTCTCCGCACTTCGAAGGGATCCGGAGGAGTTCACACAGGAGCTTCGCATTGCGGCTGCCGTGAAGTGGTACGAACTGGAGTGGATCTCCCAGGGGAAGGCCGCCGAGGTCGCGGGACTGTCGCGCGCGGATTTCATCGATGCGCTGGCACGCTTCAAGGTTTCGCCGTTCCAGTGCTCGGAACGGGATCTGGCCGAGGATCTGCGTGAGGCGGGTTGAGAAGGTTGTGGTCAACGCCTCGCCGTTGATCTGCCTTTTCCGAGCGGGCCTAGAAGAAGTTCTCGGCGGCCTCTGGGCCACCGTGGCCGTACCCGATGCCGTATGGGGCGAGGTCTTGGCCGGGCCAAAGATGGACCGAGCGGCGGTGGGGTTGGATGCAGCCCCATGGGCACGCAAGGTTTGTGTACCGGCCGTTGCTACCCACGTCGCAAATTGGGACCTCGGACCCGGTGAGGCTGCAGTACTGACGTTCGTCCAGGAAAACCGAGGTCACTTCGCCATCATCGATGATGCAGAAGCACGTCGTTGCGCCAAAGCGCTGGGCATCTCAAGGCTCGGGACCGGGGGCATATTGGTGCTGGCGAAGCGCCGCGGCATCATACCCTCGGTCACCGATGCGCTCACTTCCCTCCGAGCCTCCGGTTTGTGGCTGTCCGACGCCATCGTTGCAGCCCTCAAAGCCCAGGCCGGGGAGTAACCACCAGGGAGAGGTTCCCCGTCATCCCATTGGGCCGCCGCCCCCGCTGTTTCCTTCCCCGCTGTCCCCGCGCCCCCAAGCACCCTCCTTTGGCTCCTCCACACCAACCGAACCAAGGGTCCTTCC
>JAXMLA010000120.1:0-1508 GCA_034370465.1 Desulfuromonadales bacterium | reverse complement strand
CTCATGGGGGTGCGCGCATTGGGGGAATGATCCATCATCTCGGCGGTGTCGTTCCGGCGCATGGTCTCCGCTCCCATCCATACGGCGATGGGTTTTCACCCAACTTTCGCGTAGTCGGCGTCTTGATTGGTGTACACGTCTCAAGCACGGGCGAATTGTACCATCGAGCCCCATCCAACGCAACCTGCCGACTGTCGATCGCCCATCTTCATTCCGGGTTTTCCCCGGATCTGCTCTACCCATACTGCGCGATCCCGTAAAAAAGCAAATTGACCATCGATAGGTGCAGTGGCTCATAGACGTAATCGAACAAGTTCCAGGCCACGACGATGCCGATGAAGGAGATCGCCCCGCTGTGCACCGCTTCGATATACTTCTGGGCATGGGTCCGCTTCAGAAAAAGAGGCACAATTCCACTGCCGTCTAAAGGGGGAATCGGAAGAAGATTGAAAACCAGAAGAAGCAGGTTCAGGGAGAAAAAGACATCCAGAAGGAGCGCAACGGTGTTTAGAGACCCCCCCGACGCGGCCTCGATCACATGGGTGAAGCTGACGCTGTCTGGCGGCACAAACACTCCCGCCGAAACGCCAAGACGAATAAAAAGGACCGAAATCAAGACCAAAATGAGATTGGCTGCGGGGCCGGCCGCCGACATCTGGGCCGATGATCGCGGATGATCGTAGGCCCATTTCGGATCGTAGGGAACGCTAGCCCAACCAATCATCCATCCTCAGAGAAGAAAAGAGAGGAGCGGAACGACGATGGTCCCGACCGGCTCTCTGCGTATGTGCGGAATCGGATCGAGTGTAACCTGGCCTCCCTCGTAAGCCGTCCGATCTCCCAGCCTGAGGGCCGCAAAAGCATGCGCAGCTTCGTGAAAGGTCGTCGACACCAGAAACGCTATGTACCACAACAAACCCTCTGTAAGCTTTTCCATAAATGACGATGCCTCACAATGCCAGTGGACGGAACAAGATGTTGCGCGACTTCTTCCTGTTCCCGCATGGTTCTGAAACTCGCCATGCAGCCGCGCTTCCGACCTCGGCAAGAATGTGCGATTCGAACGGTTGTGTAAAGCGGATTGAATCCCGACTCCTGACTTCCGAATACCTGAGGAAGCCCTGTGCCGATTCCCCAATATTCCATCGTTCCATTATTCCATGAACGGCTTTGGGTTCCGCTAGACGGCCCCTCCTCCGTGCCCTCCGTGTCTCCGAAGACGAAGATCAGGGACGGACGAAGATCAGGGACGGGCCATATGCTATTTGCCGAAAGAATGCCGACGGATTCCAGAAGAAGATCAGGGACGGGCCATATGCTATTTGCCGAAAGAATGCCGACGGATTCCAGAGAGTTGTCGCCCTCTCGGCGAACACCAAGAGTTTTTTGTACCGCGACGGGACGAAGAATTGTCAGAAATCCTGCGCGGAATGCCGCTTTTTCTGAAGCGACACTACAGGGGTCCGCTCGTTGTTGCGGATTCCGGGATTTCGAACTGATCGGAGGTT
>JAXMLA010000119.1:0-4827 GCA_034370465.1 Desulfuromonadales bacterium | reverse complement strand
AACGGCATCTGGGCGTTTCACGATAAAATATTTTCAGTACAACAAGAGAATAATGAAAGGAAATCGCTATGGCAAACAGGGCTATTTACATTACAAAATCAGACATGAACAGGTTGAGGGATTTGATTGAGGGCATCCGGGCATACAACCCGAAGCCAAATGCAAATCTGGATAACCTGGAAAAAGAGTTGGATAGAGCCAAGGTGGTCACCCCGAAAAAAATCCCGAATGATGTCATTACAATGAATTCCCAGGTTCGTGTTCTTGATATGGAGTCGTGTGAAGATTCGACATACACGATTGTCTTTCCTGCCCAAGCAAACATCGCGCACAATAAAATTTCCATTCTTGCCCCGATCGGTACGGCGCTGCTTGGATATCGAGTTGGGGCTATTGTGGAATGGGCGGTTCCTTCTGGATTAAAACGTTTGAAAATCGAGGAAATCCTTTACCAACCGGAGGCAGCAGGAAACTATTCGCTGTAGCTGAGAATGCGCTTGTAAAGGACAAGAATGCGGCTGAGGAATGTTTGATGTGCGGCAATCAGGGTGACATTCAATATCTGAGCAAGGAGGAACTCATTGACGCTTTGCGCGAAGCACACCAACAGGTTCTGGAACTCCAGGCGCAACGTAAGGAATACCATTGGCTTGAGGAAGCTCTTCGTGGACGGACACAGGAACTCAGTGAGCGGGTGAAAGAGCTCGATTGCCTGTATTTCATCACAGGCTGTATCCACAATCGCAACTCTGATCTGATGGAACTTATGCGACGCATTGTAGCGTTTCTGCCAAGAGGGTTCCAAAGCCCCGAACAGACGTGGGCATCATTGAGCGTGTTAGACCAGACATTTCAATCGCCTGGCTTCTGCCAAACAGCTTATTCCCTCTGTGTCAAAATTCTTGCGAACAGGAGACAGACTGGCCACCTTCAGATCTATGTTTCACCATCCTCCCACAAACGCAAAGCCCTGTTGTTTCTCACAGAAGAAACTGCCTTGGTAAACACTGTTTCACAATGGATTGGATTGATAGTAGAGCATAAGATATTGGAGGAGCGGTTTTGAGTCCCAGCTACCTGTGATCCATTCATTGTGGTCTAATCATTTCATTCGTTAATTTTCTGGTGAGCGGGCGCACGGAAAACTTCCTGTACTCGTTAGGCATGGCCTTCTTACCTGGATACGAGACTTCGATGCGTAATGATTACATCTGCCGCGCCCCAGACACATCCTTCCCACAATCATCGGCACAGCAGCCCGCATTTTGTGGCCGGTTTTCCATGGACATGCTAGACCGTCTTTTCCTACGCGACTGCGGCGTTGATACGCGTACGCTGTTCCCGAAAAATTCAGGTCACCCGCGTTTTCAATTTTGGTCAATATCTTCCCGCAGTGTAAGCACTGGAACCTTGATGGTTTTCATCCAGATTTTATCCACGATATTCTGGAATGCTTGCGGTGGCGCCTGGGTGGATTCCAGCGGTATCCTGGCAATCGCCGTATTGGGCAAGCCACCGGTCTTAAAGTATTTGGGCAAGCCTGCTTTCATGAGATCCACTCCGTGCGGGCTGCGAATTCTCACACCCAGGCACCGGCGCCTGTCAAAATCCGTAACGACTTGCCCGACAATAATGGGCTTTTCCGACCAATCTCCGCGCTTGGTCAGATGTTCCGAGATCCAGTGGTAGAAATCCAGTTCATTGTCTTCGTTTCCGACGATGGGCGTAGGCGAAGTCACTTCGTCCGGGGTGAAAAAGTGGCTGGCAAAGGCCCGGCCGCGATTCTCCATCGTGATTCTGTCGACCAGCACCTGCAATCGCTCGTTGAGAATGCGATAAGCCGCCATCAAACGTTCCCAAACCTCTTGCGTCTCCAGTTGATCGGGACGATCGACCCCCAATAACGCATGAACGGCCGTCAGATACCCGTTTGCGCGCGTGATCATCCGCAAGGCCCGGGCCGCCTCCAACGTACGGTCCCAATTGAAACGGCTATAGAATAATTGCCATTCGCTGGTGGTTTCGAGGGTCGCGTCCAGACAGCAGCCTACTGCCGCCTGCCAGGCGATCTGATTTAACACCTGTTCATCGCGGATCAGCAGGCTAGCGATTTCCTTCAGGATCATCGCGGTGGGGAACTGGTCGCCGGGCAGAACGGATTTCAGCGTCTGCGGGGAGATATGTAAAATGCCCAAGGCCGCAGGGTTGCAGTGGCGTCCGGCGCCGCCCTCGGCGGCCGTGCCTGGTTCCAGTTCGAGCAGAGACGCGGGCAGTTCGTGGTTGTTGATCAGGGTCACCCGGCACCGGTCCGCCACCCGGGCAATGTAGGTTCGCCCCGGCTCATCGGCGGGGAAGGCACGGTCCAGTGCAAAGACATGCCGCGCCGGCATCTCCTTGTCCTGTGTCTGCTCTACGAGTTCCGGCACGCGCGGGGAGCGAAACGACTCGTTCATATGGATGATCCGGTCTCCCGCCCCGGGATTCAGACAGGTGATCATCCGGTGCATGATGGCCGCCGAGGCCACCCCGTCCTCGTCATTATCCGAAATGATCAAGACGCGTTCGTCCGCGCGGATACCCCGGATCCGCTCCGCGAGTTGAGCGGACAGGATTTCCAGGTGTTCGCGGTAAATGGCCAGATGGTGCATCCGTTCCAGGGCCAGAATGTCGGAGGCGGTGGCCAGATCCAAATCATAACGCTGCGTCACGGCCCAAACCGCCTCGTAACTGCGTTCAAGCTGCCGATATAAATTGTCTTCCTCCAGGCGACGGTCCCACACCTGTCCCAAACTGTTCTGGAGCATTTCCGACAGGGAGACCAGTAATCCGCCGGAACTGGCCAGGTTGTCCGGAATGACCTGAATGCCGCGCTCTTTGAGGATCTGTTTCGCATCTCCGGACACGGCCGCCCCCGTCAATTCGCAAATCACTTTGACGCGAAGTTCGCTGACGTTGTCTCCGCGGATCGAGGCGGGAATCGCCGTGAGTACCAGGATATCGGTGGGGACCTTCTTGAGCTCTGCGGGATCCGGGTGATAGACCAGGGAGGCGTACTCTTGTGAAGAGAGCATGCGGATCACCGGGCTGGCCAGAAAGGTATCAAACCGCTTGCCCGCGTTTTTATGCGCGATGATCGCGGCCAGTTCCTGTCGCGAAAAGCCGTCCCGGCTGATGAGAGCCCCCCGGCTGTCGCTGACGGCCAGAATCGTGGCGCCTTTTTGCACCATGAGGTTGGCCATGTTCTTCCCGGCGTTGCCCAATCCCTCGATGGCAACCGTCATCCCCTCCAAGGGTTTTGTTTTGCCGGTGAGTTTTTTCAAAGGGATTTCAACCGCCATCATGGCCCCTTGCGCCATCGCTTCCGATCTCAGTTCAGAACCGCAAATCTCCAGGGGTTTGCGGGTAACCACGCCGAGTTTTGGGGTCGCACACTCATAGGCCAGGGGCAGAGTGAAAAACATGATTCTCTGCACGGTCGGCACGACCTCGCCGGAGGCGGTAACGGCTTGAATCGCTCGCTCCAGCACCTCCGCCCGAGCCTGCCGATAGAGATCGGGCATGCGCTCTGTTACCCGGTTCCTGGCGTCGCATAACAGGTTTACCGCACTCCAAAATCTCTCTTTGAGGTCCTCCCGGCTGATGCCGGGTGTCGGCATGTGCGCCGCCAGCGCTTCCTGCTCTTCTGAAGAGAGCAGCAGGGAACGGTCGAACCAGCCCACCGGCAGCGCTTGTCCAGTCGGCATCAGGCGGGCCAGCGCCCGTTCCATCATGATCCACTGGTTGTCCAGCAGCGTCGTCAGGTAAAGCGATAACACACTGAACTCGCCGCATTCATCCAGGCAGCGTGTGGAGAGCGCGACCGACAGCGCTCGCAAAATCGGCTCCCGATGATGATAGAGTTTGTCCTCCTCCTGCTGGCGTTTTCCGGGCCCGAACAACAATTTCATCAACGCCCGATATTGCGCGGGCGCTGGAGATCCCTGACCGGGCAGCTCGTGGAGAAGATGCCGGAGCTGATCCCGCGACTCCGGCAGCATGATTCCATGTTCCAATTGCATCTTTGCCGCGGCCCGGGCCAAAGCGCACGCGGTTGGCGAGTATTTTTTTCGCTCCAGGATCTCCCGCAGCCGGGTCGTCATATCCTCGTCTCCGATGATGATCAGGGGATCACTGACGAGCAAGGTCCGCAGATGCCCCTCCACCACATTGGTGGCAAGCTGCAGGCCGAGCCGGGCGGTGAGAGTGGTGTTGGTTTCGGCGGCGTGAACGATTTTGTCATAGGCGATCCGCTGGGCGCGCGTGAGCATTTCGGCGGCGCCGTTCATCATCCGTTCAATCAACTCCTTGTCTTCCCGCGCATGCTCCTCTCCCCCCTTGAGCAGGGATTTTAGCCGGTAACGCCCGCTGACCTCATCAAATTCCCGCGCCGCGCACAACATCAAGCCTTCGCTGCCGGCGAAGGGCGCGCCCGTCGCCTGGCTTTTCAGACTCATGCTCAGGCTTTCACCCGTCATCAATTCGCGCATGGCCCGTTTGACCAATGCCTCCGCTTCGGCCGCATTGGTCCAGCGGGCCATGCCTAGCGGCCGAACCACCTCCACCACGCCTGGTTCCGATTCCTGAAATTGACTCTCCTGGCCCAAAAGATCCTGCGGGAAAACCAGTTTTAACGCCCCCTTGCCTACCCGGCCCTGAATCAGGTGATGCGTCTCGACCAGGATGAAGCTGGCTTTTCCTCCGACACCGGGTTCGTCTGCTTCCCCCTCAAAAATGCTGTGCCGGCTAAAAATGCGAAATAAATCATCCCGTGTCAGACGCAAATGACGG
>JAXMLA010000118.1:0-6785 GCA_034370465.1 Desulfuromonadales bacterium | reverse complement strand
TGCGGATCATCGAGCGCGATCAGGGTAATCAGACCGGCGTCAACGAGCACTCCGGCCAATGGCACCGCCTGCTCTAAATCACCGCTGCTGTCGTGAATCAGCTGCGTGTGGCGACCGAGGGAGTATAGCTTCTTTTCGACCAGTTTGGCGACCGTCAATTTCTCTGCGCCGGCAACGCCGGTGAACCACAGCGCCCGGGCGCGCTGGCCTTTGAGTCCGGCGCGGCGCTTCTGGTCGATCTCCACCTCGGTCCAGTGACGGCTCCGCCGCCGCAAGGCCGAATCGATCATCCCCTGCCGCGACTGTGGCATTGCTGAAACGATCGATGAGGATAAAGGCGCCACCGGCGCGATTCTCGCGGTAGGGATCGAAGGTGATCGCTTTCCCCGCACTCAAAAGGCACACGCCGATTTCGTTGAGACGCAGGGTATTGCCGGTCTCTTCTTCCAGAGTATTGACGTTGATCTTGTGCTGCAGTTCGCTGACCTGCACCGGAACCGAAGTCGCCCCGATCTTGAGCAGATAGTCGCGATTGAGGAGGAGCGGCTCGTCCTGCATCCAGACGAGATGGGCGGCTAACTGGTCGGCGCAGGCCGGTCGCGCCGTCGCCGCCACCAGCAGATCGCCGCGGCTGATGTCGATCTCATCCTCAAGGGTCAGGGTCACGGCCTGGCCGGCAACCGCTTCGGGGAGATCTCCGTCAAAGGTGACGATGCGCTTGACGCGACTTCTCTGCCCTGAAGCCGGGACCACGACCTCGTCACCAGGGCGGATCGTCCCGGCAGTGATCGTGCCGGCAAAGCCGCGGAAATCGAGATTGGGGCGATTAACCCACTGCACCGGTAGCCGGAAGGGGAGATCAGCAGCGGCCGTGGCAATCTCCACGGTTTCCAGGAACTCCATCAAAGTCGGGCCGGCGTACCAGTTTGTGCGCGGACTCCGTTCCAGGACGTTGTGCCCTTCGAGGGCGGAGATGGGGATGGCGGTGATCGACGCAAAGCCGAGACCGGCGGCGAAGGCGGCGTACTCCTGACGGATTTCCGCGAAGCGCGCCGCGCTGTAGTCGACGAGATCCATCTTGTTGATCGCCAGGACGACGTTGCGGATGCCGACCAGCGAGACGAGATAGGAATGGCGCCGGCTCTGGGTGAGGATCCCCTTGCGGGCGTCGATGAGGATGACGGCGACATCAGCAGTGGAAGCGCCGGTGACCATGTTGCGGGTGTACTGCTCGTGGCCGGGGGTATCGGCGACGATGAACTTGCGCTTGTCGGTGGAGAAGAAGCGGTAGGCGACGTCGATAGTGATCCCCTGCTCGCGCTCCGCCTGCAAGCCGTCCAGAAGCAGGGCATAATCGATCTTCTCCCCCTGGGTGCCGACCTTTTTGCTGTCACTCTCAAGGGCGGCGAGCTGATCTTCGAAGATCATCTTCGAATCCCAGAGGAGGCGGCCGATCAGGGTGCTCTTGCCGTCGTCGACGCTGCCACAGGTGATGAAGCGCAGCATCGACTTCTCTTCCTGGCTCTTCAAATAAGCGAGAATATCTTCGGCGATCAGATCAGATTGGTGAGACATAAATAACTCCTATGAAAGCAGAATTCAGAATTCAGTATTCAGAATCTCTCTTCTGACTCCTGTCTTCTGACTCCTGACTCCTGACCTAAAAATAGCCCTCTTGTTTCTTCTTCTCCATCGAACCGGCCGAATCGTGGTCGATCAGTCGCCCCTGCCGCTCGGAAGTGCGGGTGAGGAGCATCTCCTGAATGATCTCGGGGAGGGTGGCGGCGGTCGATTCGACCGCGGCAGTCAGGGGATAGCAGCCGAGGGTGCGGAAGCGCACCGACTTCATCTCAACCTTTTCACCGGGACGGAGTTCGAGGCGGTCGTCGTCGACCATGATCAGCATGCCGTCGCGCTCCACCACCGGCCGCACTGCCGCATAGTAAAGGGGGACAATAGGGATCTGCTCCAGATAGATATACTGCCAGATATCGAGCTCCGTCCAGTTGGAGAGGGGGAAGGCGCGAATGCTTTCGCCGGGCCGGACGCGGGCGTTGTAAAGGTTCCAGAGCTCGGGACGCTGAACCTTCGGGTCCCAGCGGTGGCTGCTGCTGCGAAAGGAGAAGATCCGCTCCTTGGCGCGCGACTTCTCTTCGTCCCGCCGCGCTCCGCCAAAGGCCGCATCAAACTTGTACTTGTCGAGGGCCTGCTTGAGCCCGGCAGTCTTCATCACATCGGTATAAAGGGCCGAACCGTGCGTAAAGGGATTAATTCCCTGCTCGACCGCTTCATGGTTGGTGTGAATAATCAGATCAAAACCGCTCTGGGCCGCCATGCGATCGCGAAATGCGATCATCTCGCGAAATTTCCAGGTGGTGTCGATATGCATCAGCGGAAAGGGCGCCACGCCGGGGAAGAAGGCCTTGCGGGCAAGATGGAGCATCACCGCCGAGTCCTTGCCGATCGAATAGAGCATCACCGGATTGGCAAACTCTGCAGCCACTTCGCGGATGATATGAATACTCTCGGCTTCCAGTTGGCGCAGGTGGGTCATCGTTATGCTCATGTGATTATCTCTCTTGTCAGGAATTCAGTATCCAGAATTCAGAAGATTATTCTGACTCCTGGCTTCCGACTGCTGAATTCTGGTTTCGCTTTCAGCGCCGATGCAAACCGCACTCTTTATGTTCCGGATTTTCCCACCACCAACGGCCGGCGCGAAGATCCTCGCCGGGACGGACCGCCCGGGTACAGGGGGCGCAACCGATGGAAGGATAACCTTGCTGGTGCAGGCGGTTCAGCGGCAGGCGCTCACGTTCGGCGTAAGCCCAGACTTCTGCATCGCTCCAGTCGAGCAAGGGGTTGATCTTGACGATATTACCATGAGCGGCATCGATCTCAATCGGCGCAACCTGACTGCGGGTCACCCCCTGCTCGCGGCGCAATCCTGTGACCCAACCGGACAAAGGAGCCAGAGCACGCGCCAGCGGTTCAACTTTGCGGATGCGACAGCATTCATGACGATTTTCCAAACTTTCCCGAAAGGAGAAGAGTCCCTTTTCCCCTTCGAGAGCTTGCACCGCCTGCGCCTGCGGGAAGTACCAGTCGATCTTGACTCCATAGCGGCTGACCACCGCATCCGCCACTTCGTAGGTCTCTTCATTGAGGCGGCCGGTGTCGATGGCAAAGAGACCGATCGGCAATTGCCAATGCTGAACAAGATCGATCAGGACGATATCCTCGACGGAGAAGGAAGAAGCGAGCTGTACCGGCCCCGCCGCCCGCTCAACCCCTTGGCGCAAGATTGATTCAGCCGCAAAAACCGGATCAAGCTCTGATTGTCGCGCTGTTGCTACCATACTCAAAACCCTTCCCGTACCGCGAGTAATTGCACATTTAATTCTTGACTCAATAATTATATTTTACCTGCTTTTTTGTCAACAATAAAATCACTACTTTGATCAAGAATTTTTATTTAAATACTACACAAATAAACTGTACAAATAATTTTCTCAAAAAAAGAGCGTAACCACCCGAAAGGGTGACTACGCAACTTATCAGGACAACACAACTTTCACCTCTGCTAAAAAGAAGTGACAAAAGGCTTGGGAACGACAACAGAGCCATCAAGAACGGGGCGAACGGGTTAGCGCCAATTATTGGTCAAGAGAACTCTGCTCCGCACGCATTTGCCGGGAAGCGATAGCAAGGGGGAGCAAATTACGGTGTTTTTCGAGAACGTGCGCCAAAGAGAGGCCGTCATTGATGACGATATCTTGCGGGGAAAGCGTTGTTTTAGCGAAATGCAGGCCGTCATTGCGCGCATAGACGCAGACCTCATAATGGTGACCGGCAATCTCCATTTGACTTTGATGTACAAGTAATTCTGTCTTTTCCATGATTATTTCCCAATGTAGCGCGATCTTGTCAGTCAATACTGCAAATAGCAAACCGGAATCCACAGAAAATTGGGAAACGAAAATTTTTCCCGCTGCAACAAAAATGACCACCCCGGCCGGCGCCAGAATGGTCATTTTTTTGCCTATTTTAACTCGAAGTTAACGGCTGCGCTGCACCACAAAATCGGCGAGTTCGTACAAGGCATCCTTGGCCGGACACGAAGCAAAGACGGTCAGACAGGATTTGGCCCGCTCCACCAACTCGGTGGCCCGGTGACGGGTATATTCGATCCCCTGATAATGACTTATCAGTGCGGTAATGGTGGCAATATCAGCCTCTTCCAACTCTTCCCGTTCAACAATCGTGGCGATTGCCTGCCGCTCATCTTCACTACAGAGACGCAGCACCTGAATCAAGGGGAGAGTCACTTTCCCTTCAGCCAGGTCATGGCAGTGCGCCTTGCCGAAATCAGCTTCGACGGCAACGTAGTCGAGGGCATCATCCATGAGCTGAAAGGCAACGCCGAGATTCATCCCGAAGTCGCGCAGCGCATCGTCCTGCTCGGGCGTGGCGCCGCCGAGAAAACCGCCGCACTGACAGGCCGCCGCAATCAGCACCGCGGTCTTAGTGCGAATCACCGTCATGTAGCGTTCTTCCGCAATGTCGATATCGCAGGTACTGATGAGTTGCAGCACTTCGCCTTCGGCCATCTTGGTGGTGGCATCGGAAAGGATCTGCAAAACGCGCAGATCGCCACTGCGCACCATGACCGAGAAGGATTTGGCAAAGAGGAAGTCGCCGACCAGGACCGAGGCTTCATTCCCCCAGACAGTGTTGGCCGAGGCATTGCCGCGCCGCAAAGAAGCAGCGTCGACGACATCGTCATGGAGAAGGGTGGCGGTGTGAATGAATTCAACAACACTCGCCAAATCGATATGCTGCGTCCCCTGATACCCGGACATTTTCGCGGTCAGCAGCAGGAGCAGGGGGCGGACGCGCTTGCCACCACTGGCCAGGACATATTCGCCGACCTTGCGGATCAGCGGGACATCCGACTCGAGATGTTCGCGGAACTTGGCTTCAACCTTTTCCATGTCACCGCGCAATAGCGCCAGCGCTTTATTCATCCAGGCTCTCCGTCCTTGGCACTTCCAGCAAGCAAAACGAGCGTTATCCTATAGAATCGGACGGTTGATTGTCAAAGTTTTTTTCCGGAAGTGCGATCGGAAGACGGATGCGAAACAGGGCGCCGCCACTGGGCAAATTCGCCACGGTCAACTCGCCGCGATGCTCTTCAATCAGGCGACGACAGATGGAGAGCCCGAGGCCAGTCCCCTCGCCCCGCCCCTTGGTCGAGTAGAAGGGGGCAAAGACCTGCTCCATCGCCGATGGCGGAATGCCGGGGCCGGTATCGCTGACATCGATAAAGACGGACTCATCCTGACAGAAAAGATCAACCGTCAGCCGGCCGTTGCCGGACATCGCCTGAGCGGCATTCAGGCAAAGGTTGATCAGCACCTGGCGGATCTGGTCGGCATCGACCTGCAAAAGGGGCAATTTCTGAGCTTGAACGCTGATCTCGACATGTTTGAAGAGTTTTTGCGGGCGCAGGGCATCGAGAGTCGACCTCACCAACAACGCGAGATCGACCTCGCCGAGGGCACCGACGCTGCTGCGGGCAAAACCGAGGAGGCCACCGGTAATCCGGCGGCAGCGTTTGCACTCTTCGATAATCGCCTGCAAATCCTCATAACGGAAGTCGTCGGGCGAAGTCTCTTCGAGCATTAACTCCGCCAGACCGAGGATGATACCGACGGGATTGTCAATCTCGTGCGAAACCCCGGCAGCAAGCTGGCCGATGGCAGCGAGCCGCTCGGCGCGCAGCAAACCTTCCTGCATCTGCCGCAGCTCCAGGTTGGCGTCGATCAGGGCATCGTTGGCATCGGTCAATTCGGCGCGACTGACAGCAAGACTAGCGGCCATTTCGTTGAAGGCGCGCGACAATTCGCCGATCTCATCGGTGCCGGTCACCCGGATCCGCGTCTGCAAATCACCGGCAGCGACCGCGAGGACCGCGCGATTCAATTCCCGGATCGGTCGAACCATCTGCTTGGCAACCACTCCGGCAAGGAAGAAGGAGGCCAGGATCGAGACGAGGAGCAACCGGACAAAATGAGCGCGGACTTCACTGATCCGCTGATCGACCGAATCGTAGGAGAAGAGAAAGCGGGCATACAGGACAGGATCGCCCCCCGGCCCCAAAGCCGGGACTTCGACAGCAAAGAGCCGGCCCCCCTGCGGCAGCTGCTCGGTACGGCAGCGGGCCCCGCTCGGCAGGTCGACCTCCATGGCGCCGGCAAAGAGTTGGTCATCGGAAAATTCGAGATCGATAAAATCAGGGAAACGGGGGGAGCGATAAATGACGCGACCGGTGGCGGAGGCAAAGGAAAAAGAGACCAGATCGCGGTTAATGGCTAGAAAATCGAAATATTCTGACCGGCCTTCGAGCGGGCTGACGGAAAAGTCCCCCCTGAACCGCTTCTGCAGTTCAGGGGTCGCCAAACGGGAAAAGGAGAGGCTCTGCACCTGGAGATACTCTTCCCACTGCCGGGTTTCGATCCGTTCGAGAAAAAGGAAGGTCGCGCAGAGGAGGAGGACCAGAAGCAGACTGGTATAAATAAAGAGCTTCTGCCCCAGAGTCAGCTTCATCGCCCGCGCCGGCAACACAGACCGGGAGCTATTCCTGAACGATCGTCATCGCCCGGAATTTGTCGTAACGCTGCTCGACAAGTTCTTGTGGCGACAGACGCTTCAACTCTTCCAGATGCTTCTTGAGATAGCTCTTGACACTGACGGCGGTGGCGAGATGATCGGTATGGGCGCCG
>JAXMLA010000117.1:0-1972 GCA_034370465.1 Desulfuromonadales bacterium | reverse complement strand
TAGTCAACTAATCAACAACGTCCCCCTGCGCTTCCTTCAACAACGTCCCCCTGCGCTTCCTTCGCCCCCCATTTCCGGCAAGGACGGGGCGTGGCCCTCTCAGAAAACCCTTTCCCCTGGCCGGGAATGGGGGACAGCAGGCCGGAAAAACCAAAAATTGTCGCCGCTGGGGGTTGCACCCCCATGCCCCCGGCAAAAGGTAAAAAACCAAAAACTAATACGTCCTGAGGAGACGAAAACCCAGGTCGTTGTAGCGGGAGCCCGGGCCGCGGCTGTCGCGATTCGCGGACCGGCAGAACCCGGCGTTGAGGTACGCGGAGCCACCGCGGATCACGCGGGCCGAGCCCTCTGCGGGACCCCGGGGATTGTTCCGGGGGCTGAGGTTGTAATAATCCTTACCATACCAGTCCTCTGTCCACTCCCACACATTGCCGATCAAGTCATACAGGCCGAAGGCATTGGGCCGGAACCTGCCCACGGGAGCGACGAAGGCATAACCATCGGTGCATTCATGTTTTTCCGGCCAGGCGCTTCCACCAGGTAGTAGTGGCGTGCGGTCGACAACATTGGCATAGGCACAGGCATCGTCTTGCCCGTCGCCCCAGTAATTCCTGGTTGCCGTCCCCGCCCGCGCCGCGTACTCCCACTCCGCCTCCGTGGGCAGGCGGTAGGTATTGCCGTCCTTGCGCGCCAGCCAGGCGGCGAAGGCCCGGGCATCATTCCAACTGACGCAGCTCACCGGGTGGTCGTCCCGGTTCTCCTGGTATTTGTTCGGCGTCCGCCAGTTCGCCCAGACGCGCCAGTTCCAGGGCTTTTCCTTGTCCTCCAAATCTAAGGCACCGCAGCCGGTAAAACCGCCGGCATTTTTCTCCGCCTCCGTTTGGTGCCCCGTCTCCCTGACGAACTGCCGGAACTGTCCTACGGTCACTTCATGCTTCCCCAGGTAAAAGTTATCCACGCAGACCTCGTGGACGGGCTTTTCGTCCGCCTCCCCATTGCCGGAGATGTCACCCATCCGGTAGCAGCCGCCCGGGACAAAAACCAGCTCCATGCCGGTAGCCGGCTCCCGGTACAAATCACCCGCCTTCGGGGCGGGTTTTTCCATCACGATGCTGATCACCCGGGCGCCGCCCGCCTCGACCCGCACCTTCTCGGCAGCGTCGGGAAACCCCGCCTTTTTCAGGAGGATGGCGTAAATACCGGGTTTCAGGGTCGCGGTAACCGGTGTCTCCCCTTCATAGACGCCGTCAATATACACCTTCGCTCCCGCTTCGTTGCTCCGGACGGTCAGCTTCCCCGGCGCAAGCTCGCGAGGGGTGGAGGGGGATGGAGGTTCTTCCACAATCATGCTGCCCCGGGCGAAGTAAAAGTCGCCCTCCAGTTGCGTGGTCTCCTCGGGCACCTGGCGGCCGCCGCTTCTGCTGCGCACCTCCGCGCGCACCCGCTTGAACAGCTCCTCGATCTTCGTATCGGGGGTCTTGATGTGACGGATCAGCGCTTCCGTATAGAGACCGTTATTGCCCGTCCCGTCGTCCGCCGTCCGGCCCGGCGCAGCGGCATAGGCCAAAAAGGAGCCCGCCGGCACGTCCATCCGGGCCAGACCCCGGCTCACCGTCCGCTTCCAGCCCCGGGAAAAGGGGTTGTCCCGGCAGGCATCGAGGATAACGATGTTAAACGGGTTTTTCGCCTCTTCCATCTTGGCCAGCACCTGCCCCACGTTGATCGTGTTGAAGGGCACCTCCCCCTCGTCCTGGATTTCCATATCCACCGGCACCAGATAGTTGCTGCCCTGCACCTGGAGGCCATGCCCCGCGTAGTAGAAAAGGGCGACGCTGTCCCGGCGGATAACCCTCCCGAAGCGGGCGATTGCCCGGCCCATCTCCTGATAACCAAGATTGACCTGCTCCTCCACCGCGAAACCCAGCTCCCGGAGGGTCTGGGCAAAGGCGCGGGCATCGTTGGCGGGATTCCG
>JAXMLA010000116.1:0-15069 GCA_034370465.1 Desulfuromonadales bacterium | reverse complement strand
AACGGGGATAAAGTTATCATAGCTCTTCATAACAAACCTCCTGCTCTTGAATTGTGTGCAACACAATTAGCAGAACTGGTCAGTCAATTTGTGTCCTAGCAAACATTTTATTTTACAGCGCAACTTTTTTCTGTTCGGGTCGAGAAGAAAAAATCAAAGGGGCTTGCATTGAAGAAATTGGCCGCTATTATTTCCTGACGATGATTTTCAACCGGCGATTTCACGCAGTGGATTAACAAGTTAGATCTTCTGCACTCGCAAACAGGCGGACTCAACCGTCCAACTTCGGAAGGTTCCCCATGAAAGTAAATATCTCCGGCACCATGGCTCAATTGATGGGAAATTGGACCCGCACTGAAATGACCGACGGCAACATCGATTCCCTCGGGGTCTCGTTACAGCAGCTCAAGGTTGCCGGGGTGAAGAACCTGCGCATCGATTGTGGACAGCTTAACGAAGTTGACGCGAGCGGCTTACAGGTTCTCTACATCTGGCTGCGCTCCTTCAGATTCCGGGGCATTGACCTGCAGATGGTTAATCCTCCCCGCAAATTGCGAAAAACTCTTCAGGGATTACTGATTAAAATTTGTTATCAGGAAAAAACCCTTTCGGGCAGAACCTGAACTTAAAAAAATAATAAAAGGAGAAGACCCAAAATGAAAATCGATGCGATCAAAGAAATTGCCAAAAAACATCAGCTTAAACCCGGCAAAGCCAAAAAAGACGAACTCATCCGGGCCATTCAGCAGGCCGAGGGGAACACCGCCTGTTTTGGCAGCAACAGCGCCAATGAATGTGGACAGTCCAATTGTTTGTGGCGCGAGGATTGTGCCTGATACGAGACAAGGCCCTTGCTTTTCGCTGGAAGGTGAGTCAAACAACCGGGGGAGTTCACCCCAACAACAATGGAGGAGAGAGCCATGGCAGACGATAAAAAAGAAATCTCCATATCGGAGAAAAAGGGGGAGAAGAGCGGTGAAATGCAGAAAAACACTTCTTCTTTCTCGGAGATGGAATAGTTGTTCGATGATTTTTTTCAGCGACGTTTTTTTGCCCCGTCCTTTATGCCTCGTTTTAAGTTCCCTGAATTGACCAGTGTCTCAACTTCAGTCGACATGTTCGAGGATGGTAATGACCTCGTCATCAAAGCCGATCTGCCCGGAATCAATAAAGAGGAGATCAACGTCGACTTCACAGACGATATCATCACCATCTCCGGGGAGAAAAAGTCGGAAGAAAAGACTGAACGCAAGGATTATTACCGGGTGGAACGTTCTTATGGCTCGTTCGTCCGGAAACTCCGACTCCCAGTAGAGATTCAAGTCGACAAGATCAATGCCTCATTCAAAGACGGGGTTTTGGAAATCAGGATGCCAAAGACTGAGAGCAAAAAACCTAAAGCACAAAAAATCGCAATTAAATAGCACCCGCGAACCTGGTGCACTAAAAGAGGTACGCGAGTTCTGTTGCCGAAATAATCACATGGGAGGTACTGGAAGATGGCGACTGCAAACCGGAGAACCGAAGAAAAAGGGCAACGGACCCCGCGTAGCCTCGACGCCTATCAGGATAAAGATGGCGTCAAAGGGGCCGCTTACTGCACCTGCGGCGTCGTCTTCCGCAATAAACGCTGGGTCCAGGAAACGAGTGACGAAGTACGGCAGGAGGGGCAAAATATCGTCTGTCCAGCCTGCCACCGAATTAGCGATCAAAACCCGGCAGGGATCATCTGTCTGAGTGGCGACTTTTATGCTGTGCACGAGGACGAGATCAACAATCTGGTCAAAAACACCGTTCAAAGTTCTGCCGCAAAGAATCCGCTAGGCAGGGTGATGGAAATCAGCAAAGAGGAGGGTGGCATCACCATTACGACCACCGACGTGAAACTCGCCCAGAAAATCGGTCGAGTGGTTTTCAAGGCGCATGGGGGTGAGCTGCATTATACCTGGAGTCATGCCGGCCCCCCGGTCCGGGTGACGTGGTGCCGTTAAGGCAATAAATATTCAAAGCATTCGCACCAGGATGAAGAGCCCGATCATCGTCATACCGATAGCAAGTTTCCCCGCTATCCCGATCGCCATGCCCACGACCGTCCCAAAGCCGGCACGACTTGCCTGGTCTAGGCTACGTTGGAGAGAGAGTTCTCCTATGATAGCCCCGACGAAGGGGCCAAGGATAACTCCGGGCACGCCAAAGAACAGACCGATAAAACCACCCAAGACAGCACCGTACATCGCACGATTCGATCCACCGAATTTTCTGACCCCAAGCGCAGACGCTGCTATCTCAACGACGTAAGTCATGGCCGCCATCCCGGCAAGAAGGAGCAGGGTCCAGAGACCAATGTACTGGAAGTCCTCAGCCCAAGCTCCGAAGAGTAACCCCAAAAATAATAGCGGAGCCCCCGGAACGACAGGGAGCAGCAGTCCAGCAAAACCGGTAGCGGTCAAAATGCCGCCGATGACCCAGAGTATCAATGATTGATCAGACATTAAATTCTTCCCTGTGAAATTACTGTACCCTGGACACAAAAAAGAGGTCAGCCGATTGGCTAACCTCTTTTTTTATTTTGGAGCGGGAAACGAGATTCGAACTCGCGACTTCAACCTTGGCAAGGTTGCACTCTACCACTGAGTTATTCCCGCAAATTCAAACTTTAATACTGTCCCTGCGAACGGGGCAATTTATAGCAAAGGAGGGCTCACTGAGTCAACAGAAATTTCACCCTTCGCCTAGGTTTTTTTCGCCGGTCATGACTTTAAAAAATTTCACCAGATAATCGATGCCCGACCACATTGTCATGATAAAGGCCGCGTAAAAAAATAATATCCCGGGATTGTGCATGGTGACATGAAACAGTTCTGAGCGAATCCCGAAGAGCCAGAAGTAATCGTAATGCAACAACAGGGCAGCGATCGAAACCATCTGAATGATCGTTTTGTATTTTCCGAGGTCGCTGGCAGCAATAACAATCCCCTCGGAGGAAGCGATGGAACGAAGACCGGTAATTGTCACCTCTCGGGCGAGAATAAGAAAGACCGCCCAAGCCGGAACGCGCCCCAAAGGAATCAGCATGATCAGGGCCGCCATGACGATGAGTTTATCAGCCAGGGGATCCAGGAATTTCCCCAACACCGTGACAATTTGCCAGCGTCGCGCCAGCCAGCCATCCAGCCAATCGGTGATGGCGGCCGCGCCGAAAATTGCCGCCGCCCAGAAACCGGCCTGGCGCGTGTCGGACATCAGCAAGATAACAACAACAGGGATAGCAGCAATTCTCGCCAAGGTGAGCAGATTGGGGAGATTCAGCCGCCCGGTCCGTAAATTCATAAGTTGGTGCCACCTTGCCGATAAGTACTAAGATATTGCTTCACCCGTTTCACATAGGTACGGGTCTCTTCATACGGAGGGATTCCGCCATGACGCTTGACGGCGTTGGGTCCGGCGTTGTAAGCGGCAATGGCAAAGTCGAGATTGCCGTTAAATTCATCAAGCATCTGCCGCAAATAACGACTGCCGCCACCGATATTCTCGGCAGGATCAAGGGGGTTGTCAACTTTGAGCAGGCGCGCCGTCCCCGGCATCAGCTGCATCATCCCCAATGCCCCTTTTTTTGAGACCGCTGTGGCGTTGTAATTGCTTTCCGCCTTAATGACAGCGTGGACCAAACCTTCTTCCAGACTGTATTTTTCGCTGTAATGGCGGATAATATTCCCGAGAGAAGAGGGAACCGCCGGACCGGAACTCTTGGGTTTTACTGCAATCGATTCACGACGATACAGTTTGAATTTTTTGGTCGGAGGGTCATTGGTAAAATGCACAACACCATCAGCATCAACATAGCGGTAAATGTCGGCAACGGCGCCTGTCACCAGAAGAAGCAGAAGATTAAAAGTTAATAGTTGGATTTTCCACGACATGTCAAATCCTCACAATATTTTCTTCTTTTAACTGTTCGAGATGTATAACGTAAAAGTTACAAGATTTCAACGTGTTTAAGCGTTAATATACTCGTAAAACCCTTGACAGCGCAAGCGGGTGAAGATTATCTTCTCGCTGTCGAGACGCAAATACGGCAAATCCCGACGCCCGATTGCGTACCTCCCGGTGCCGTTATGTCCACTCCTTATGTCAACTGGGTCAGCGATGAAGACAACTTCTGATTTCCTTGTCATCGGCAGCGGTATTGCCGGTCTCTCTTTTGCCCTGAAGGCGGCGGATCATGGCACCGTCGCAGTTGTCGCCAAACGGCAACTCGGGGATACAGCCACAGCCCTGGCCCAGGGAGGCATTGCTTCGGTCTCGGCATCGGACGATTCCTTTGCCGAGCACATCACCGACACCATGGTTGCTGGCGCCTATCTGAGCGACGAAGCCGTAGTGCGGATGATCATTGAAAACGGACCGGCCGCTATCGCCGATCTGATTGCCTGGGGGACGGAATTTTCCCGTAACGCCGATCAAAGCTATGCCCTGACCCGCGAAGGTGGGCACAGCCATCGCCGCATCTTTTATGCCGCTGATGCCACCGGCAAGGAAGTCGAACGGGCCCTGATCAGCGCCGTCAGCCAACATCCGAACATTACCCTTTACGAAGACCATATTGCCATTGACCTGATTACCGAAGCCAAGGTTAAACATCGCCGGATCCGCCCGGATCGGGCGCTCGGCGCCTACATCCTCGATATCAAGACCGGGGAAGTTGTCACTTTCGGCGCAAGAATAACCATTCTCGCCACCGGCGGCGCCGGCAAAGTCTATCTCTATACCTGCAATCCCGATATTGCCACCGGCGACGGCGTGGCCATGGCTTACCGGGCCGGGGCAACGATTGCCAACATGGAATTCATGCAATTCCACCCCACCACCCTCTTCCACCCCCACGCCAAATCGTTCCTGATCTCGGAAGCAGTCCGCGGCGAAGGCGCCATTTTGCGGCGGCGCGACGGGCACGCCTTCATGGAGGAGTACCATCACCTCAAAGATCTCGCCCCGCGGGATATCGTCGCCCGGGCGATCGACCATGAAATGAAGATTCATGGCGATAACTGCGTCCTTCTCGATATCACCCATAAGGACTCCGCCTACATTAAGGAACGTTTCCCGACCATCTATGAAACCTGCTTGCAATACGGCATCGACATCACCACTGAACCGATCCCGGTCGTCCCGGCCGCCCACTATCTTTGCGGCGGCGTCAAGGTCGACACCTGGGGGGAGAGCGACATCCAGAATCTCTTTGCCATCGGTGAAGTCTCCTGCACCGGCTTGCACGGCGCCAACCGCCTGGCGAGCAACAGTCTCCTCGAAGGGATTGTCTACGGCAAGCGCGCAGCAGAACGCGCCCTCGAACGTCTGGCCGAACCGGTCATCCCCTACCCCGCCATCGCTGCCTGGGATAACGGCAATGCCACCAGCAGCGACGAAGCGGTGATCATTGCCCAAAACTGGGACGAAGTCCGGCGTTGCATGTCCAACTACGTCGGTATTGTCCGTTCGCAGAAACGGTTGGAGCGGGCCCTGCGGCGCATCAAAATGATCCGCGAAGAGATCGACGACTATTACTGGGATTTTCTCGTCACCCCCGACCTCATCGAACTGCGCAACATTACGACCGTTGCCGAACTGATCATCCGTTGCGCTCTGGAGCGACGCGAAAGCCGGGGACTGCATTACAATATCGACTATCCGGAGATTGACGATATCCACTTCAAACGCGACACTATTATCCGCAAGAACTTCTAGGGAAAGGCAGAGACTTTGAATATTGACGATCTGCGCCAGGAAATCGATCGCCTTGACCACGAACTGCTCCGTATCTTCAATGAGCGCGCCAGCCTGGCCCTGCAAATCGGCGAGATTAAAAAGGTTCTCCATCTACCGGTTTACGATCCCGACCGCGAAAAACGTATCTTTGCCCGCATGAGCAACGACAATCCCGGCCCCCTGGAGAATGAAGCGATCATTCGCCTCTTTGAACGCGTTATCGATGAATCCCGCCGTCTTGAGCGGATTCGTACGAAAGGAATCTGACAAAGATGCTTGTCGTCATGAAGAAGAATGCCTCCGCGGCGCAGATTGAAGGGATCAAGCAATATCTGATCGATCTCGATTATGATTTTCACCAGTCGACCGGCGCCAATCGCGTCATCCTCGGGGTCATCGGCCGCACCGATGCCCTGGCGACAGAAAGTCTCAAGGAACTTCCCGGCGTCCTTGAAGTCTTTAAAATCCCTTCCGACGAATAACGTCACGATTTCAACGCAGGAGTTTTTGTATATGCAGTACCTCAGTACCCGTGGCCAGATCAAAGATCTTTCCTTCAAAGAAGCGGTGATGATGGGCCTCGCCGATGATGGCGGCCTCCTCCTTCCCGATCACATCCCCCTGATCCCGCCGGATGAGCTCGACAGCCTCACTGAGCTTACCTACCCCGAACTCGCCTTCAACATCCTCCAGCGCTTCATCGATGACATTCCGGCGTCCCGACTGCGCGAGCTTATCCAGCGTTCTTACGCCAGCTTCACCGTTCCCGAGGTGACGCCGGTCGTCAAGAAGGGGAATCTCTACATCCTCGAACTCTTTCACGGCCCGACCCTCGCCTTCAAGGATGTGGCCCTGCAGTTTCTCGGCAACCTCTTCGAACTGATCCTGTCGGAGCGCAAAGAGCGGATGAATATCGTCGGCGCCACTTCGGGAGATACCGGCAGTGCGGCGATTTACGGCGTGCGCGGCAAAGAGAATATCAACATCTTCATTATGCATCCCGAAGGGCGGGTCTCGCCGATTCAAGAAAAGCAGATGACGACGGTCCTTGATGCCAATGTCTTTAATCTCGCGATCCGCGGTTCCTTCGACGATGGTCAGAACATTGTCAAGGAGATCTTTAACGACCTCCCGTTCAAAAACGAACACGCCCTCGGCGCTGTCAATTCGATCAACTGGGCGCGGGTCTTGGCGCAGGTGGTCTACTACTTCTATGCCTGGGGACAGGTGCGCAAAAACAGCAACTGCCACGATGTCTACTTCTCGGTGCCGACTGGCAACTTCGGCGACATCTTTGCCGGCTATATCGCCAAGGAGATGGGACTGCCGATTCGCCGCCTGATCCTCGCCACCAACGCCAACAACATCCTGTCCCGCTTTGTCCGCGACGGTGATTACTCGATCGGCGAAGTGGTACAAACCTGGAGTCCGTCGATGGATATCCAGATCTCCAGCAACTTCGAGCGCTACCTGTATTATCTCCATAATGGCGATACCGCGGCCGTCAATGCAGCGATGGCGACGTTTAAGGAGAGCGGGCGTTTGAGCTTCACGGACGCACAGCGAGCGCGGATTGCCGGGGATTTCCTGACCTGTTCCGTCACCAACGATGAAACCCTGGCCACCATCCGCGATTTTTACCAGGCAACCGGCTACTGTCTTGATCCCCATACTGCCATCGGCGTCAAAGCCGCACAAAGCTGTGCCGAAGCGCCGATTCCAATCATCTGTCTGGCCACAGCCCATCCGGCCAAGTTCGGTGAAGCCGTCCGTCAGGCGATCGGCAGCGACCCACAGCGCCCCCCCTGCCTGGTCGGCATCGAAGAGCAGCCCAGCCGCTGTGAAACTGTCGATGCGGAGACTGACGTCATCAAAGCTTTCGTAAAGGCCCACGCCCGTTGACCCGAACTTCGAGCTGCTTGCTTCTCCTTCTTTTCCTGCTCACCCTGCCGGCCTGCCGGCAAAAGCCCCCTCCACTCATCTCGGGGGTGGCAGATCTCAGCCGTTATGAACAACGGGTCAGTGCTTATGCTCAGAGTGAGGAATCCTTGCTCAGCACCGCGGAACAGCAGGTTTTCGACGCGCTCTTCAATCAAAAGTTCTTCGCCCCATGGCGCCTCAAAAAGGCGTCCCTGAGCGCAGAGAAAGCTTTCTGGGGGATTAAACATTACGAAGGCAAATCAGGATTCGCCGAAAACCTTCTCCCCATGCGGCACGAAGAGTGGCAGAGGCTTATCGCTCTGCAGCAGCTCGACTCTTATCCCAGCCTCGCCCGCCCGGCCATCACCGTTCGCAATACTTCGCTGCGCCTGCTTCCGACCGAGCGCCCCTTCTTCCTTGATCCGCAACGCGCCGGCGAAGGCTTCCCTTTCGACTACTTTCAAACCTCGGCTCTCGCCGTCGGTAACCCGGTCTTTGCCACCCATGGCAGCAGTGACGGCGCCTGGATCTTTGTCGAGTGCAATTTTGCTTTTGGCTGGGTACCGCAAGATGCCATTGCCTGGGTCAAAGAGCCGTTACAACGCCGCTACGAAAACGCTCAATATGCCGCCATCCTCCATGACGACACCAGCTTGCGCAGTGCCAAAGGGGATTTCCTTGCCCAGGCCGATCTGGGTGCCATCTTCCCCCTCGCCAAAGCCCCCACCTTCTCCTTGTATGTTCCAGTGCGCGATGCCGACGGCAACGCCGAGTTGCGGACCGCCGTTGCCAACCAAGAGGATGTCGCCTTAAAACCGTTAGCGCTAACACCGGCGGCGATCGCCCGACTCAGCGATCCGCTCATGGGACAGACCTACGGCTGGGGCGGGCTCTTCGGTAATCGCGACTGCTCTTCCAACATGCGCGACCTCTTTGTCCCTTTCGGCATCTGGCTCGGCCGGAATTCCGCAAATCAAGGGGAAAAGAGCGGGGTATTTATCGATCTTCGCAACAAGAGTGCCGCGGAGAAAGAGCTGGAGATTGTCGCTAAAGGGATCCCCTTTGTCACCCTGATCTGGCTGAAAGGCCACATCGGCCTGTATCTCGGTACGGCACCGGGTAGTACCGAGCCGTTGTTTTTGCATAATATCTGGGGAATCCGGACTGTAGACAAAGAAGAGAAAGAAGGGCGGGAAATCGTCGGCCGCCTGGTCATCACCTCATTGCGACCGGGCGAAGAACGGCCCGATGTCCGCATGGATGATTTTTACAGTCGCGTGCAGGGGATGGCAATTTTGACCGGACAACCGGAGAAATGAACGAAGAAAAAATCTGACTTTTAATAGAAAAGGCAGGCCGAAGCCTGCCTTGCTAAACACAATACCATGAAGAAATTAAAGACGCCCTTGCCGGACACCCGCTTCAATCAAGGCAATTTTATCGAGACGTCCCTGATGACGACCGCCGGCAAAAGCGGTGTCGAGCCAAATCCCAACCATCCGGCAGGCATCCTCTGCAGAAAGAACCCGACCGCCGAGGACAAGGATATTCGCATCATTGTGCTCTTTGGCCATCTGTGCGGTGAAGTCATCCCAGACCAGAGCGGCACGAATCCCGGGGAATTTGTTGGCCGTGATCGACATACCAATACCGGTACCACAGATCAAAATCCCTTTTTTCACGACCTGACGGGAAACCGCTTCTGCCACCTTGGCGCCAAAATCCGGATAATCGACCGAATCTTCGTTATTAGTACCGAGATCGTCAACGGTGAAGCCGCGCCCGACGAGATAGGTTCTAACGGCGTCTTTGAGCTGCAATCCGCCGTGATCACTCCCAATCGCAATCATCTTCAGACCTTCTTAAAGATAATAGTGGCGTTGGTGCCGCCGAAACCGAGGGAATTACTCGCCGCGACATTTACCTTCGCCTGCCGGGCACTGTTGGCAACATAGTCGAGATCACAGTCAGGATCAGGCGTGGTGTAATTGATCGTCGGCGGAACGACACCACGCTCCATGGCGAGGAGTGAGAAGACCGCTTCAATGCCGCCGGCAGCGCCGAGAGCGTGTCCGGTCATCCCTTTCGTCGAACTGATCATAACCTTGCGGCTGTGATCTCCAAGGGCAGATTTGATCGCCAGGGTTTCATAATAATCGTTGAACGGAGTCGAAGTGCCGTGGGCGTTGATATAATCGACTTCGTCCGGATTGAGCTTGGCGTTGCTCAACGCCATCTTCATGCAACGCGCTGCCCCTTCACCTTCAGGCGCCGGTGCAGTGAGATGATAAGCATCGCCGGAAAGGCCGTAGCCGACCACTTCGGCATAGATTTTTGCGCCGCGCGCCTTCGCACCTTCGTACTCTTCGAGGATGAGAATCCCGGCGCCTTCGCCCATGACAAATCCGTCGCGATCCTTGTCAAAAGGACGGCTCGCCCCTTGGGGATCGTCATTCCGGGTCGAAAGAGCTTTCATGGCATTGAAACCGGCAATCGCCAAAGGAGTAATCGTCGACTCGGCGCCGCCGGTAATCATCGCATCGGCATCGCCGCGGCGAATGACATGATAGGCTTCACCGATCGCATGCGTCCCGGCCGCACAGGCAGAGACAGCTGAGAAATTGGGACCTTTGGCGCCATAACGGATGGAAATCTGTCCGGGGGCCAGGTTGATAATCAGCATTGGAATAAAGAAGGGGGTCACCTTCTTATAGCCGCCTTCGTTGAGGGCGTCGTGATACTTTTCGATGGTCGGCAAACCACCCAGGCCGGAACCGACCAGGACACCGACCCGCTCGGCATTCTCTTCATTAATCACTAAAGCAGAATCCTTCATCGCCATATCCGCTGCTGCCAGCGCATACTGGATAAAGAGATCCATCTTCTTGATCTCCTTTTTATCGATAAACTCTTCAGCGTTAAAATCTTTGACTTCACCGGCGATCTGGGTTGGAAGATCCGAGGCATCAAAGCGGGTTATGCGGTCAACACCGGACTTCCCCTGCAAAAGTGCATTCCAGTTCTTTTCTACCCCGGTTCCCAGGGCGGAAACAACTCCAATGCCCGTCACGACAACTCTGCGCATGCTCCTACATCCTCCCTTTAAGGGTATGAATAAGGCCGTCGACAAGACGTACCGAACTTAAAACGTGAGAGAGGGAGGCTGACTGCGCCTCCCTCTCTCATGACTTTGTTAGGAGTGCTCAGTGATGTAGTCGATAGCATCCTGAACGGTCTGAATCTTCTCGGCATCTTCATCGGCGATTTCGATGTCGAACTCTTCTTCGAGAGCCATGACCAACTCAACAGTATCGAGGGAGTCAGCGCCAAGGTCCTCCATAAAGGAAGATTCGTTGCTTACCTGATCTTCCTCAACACCCAACTGCTCAACAACAATCTGTTTCACTCTTTCAGCAATCGAAGCCATTACTACACCTCCAGTTTTTGTTTGTGTGATCAAGCCGACTACAGGTCGGATTGCGGGTTAACTACATGTACATGCCGCCATTGACGGCAATGACCTGGCCAGTAATATAAGCAGATTTCTCTAAAGCTAAAAAGACGACCGCATTGGCAATATCATCGGCACTGCCAAGACGGGCCAACGGGATCTGGGCGGTCAGTTCATCCCGGACCTTCTCCGGCAAAGCATCGGTCATCGCCGTGGCAATGAAGCCGGGCGCGACGGCATTCACCGTAACATTCCGTTTCGCCAGTTCCCGCGCGTTCGATTTGGTCAGACCGATGAGACCGGCTTTGCTGGCGCAATAGTTGGCCTGACCAGCATTCCCCATCTGGCCGACAACCGAAGCAATGTTGATGATCCGGCCATAACGCTGCTTGGTCATCACCTTGGCGGCAGCCCGGGAACAAAGGAAGGCGCCCTTGAGATTCACGGTCATGACCGCATCCCAATCTTCATCCTTCATGCGCATGAGCAGTCCGTCACGGGTGATACCGGCATTATTGACGAGAATATCGACGCGGCCGAAAGCAGCCATCGCGGCATCGATCATCTTTTCCGTATCTTCGGTCACTGTCACATTACCGATCACTGCAATCGCTTCTGTCCCCTTGCCCTTCAACTCGGCGACAATCGCATCCGTGGCAACCGGATCAAGATCGACGGCGACAATCTTGGCACCGGCTTCGGCCAGGGCCAGGGCAATGCTGCGGCCGATGCCGCGGGAAGCGCCGGTTATAACTGCAATTTTATCTTTTGCCATAATTATTCCCTTTCAATCAGGATATCCGGCGGTCAATTGCCGGGCAGGACTAAAGAAGAGCCAGACTGCTGCGATCTTCCATATTCGCAAGCTGCACGTCTTTACTGATACGTTTGACCAGGCCGGAAAGGACCTTCCCCGGACCGATCTCGATGAAACGGGTCACGCCACTCTGGATCATCGCATTAACCGACTGTTCCCACAGGACCGGAGCACAAACCTGCGTCACCAGAAGACCCTGCACACGAGCGCAATCGGCATTAGCACTGGCTTCAACATTCGTCACCACCGGCAACTGCATCTGTTGGTAGGTCAATCCGTCCAGTACCGCTTTGAGACGTTCCGCCGCCGGTTGCATCAACGCACAATGGAAGGGAGCGCTGACCGGCAGCAGCATCGCCTTACGGTACCCCTTCCCCTTGGCAATCTCAATAGCACGATTAACCGCCGATGCATGGCCGGCAATGACAATCTGCCCGGGCGAATTGAAGTTGGCCGGGGCGACAACTTCCCCCTGAGCCGCTTCAGCACAAATTTCAACCAATGCGTCCGCTTCGGCCGAAAGGATCGCCGCCATGGCACCGACGCCGACCGGTACGGCTTCCTGCATGAAGGTACCGCGTAAACGGACCGTCTTGACCGCCGCCGCAAAATCGATAGCACCGCTACAAACCAAAGCCGAATATTCACCGAGCGAGTGGCCGGCCGCAAAGGACGGACGCAGACCGGTTTCGGCCTCCACGACCCGCAGGGCAGCAATACTCATGGTCAATATCGCCGGCTGGGTATTTCTGGTCAACTTGAGATCATCTTCGGGCCCATTGAAGCAAAGGCCGGCGAGATCAAATTCAAGAACTTCATTCGCTTCTTCGAAGATCTGTCTGGCAACGCTGAAATTCTCGAAGAGATCCTTTCCCATGCCGGGAAACTGCGCCCCCTGCCCCGGGAAGATAAATGCGTTCATTTTTCGATGACTCCTTGCAAAATCTTCAATTACCAGCGCAGCAGGATGGCGCCCCAGGTAAAGCCGCCGCCAAAAGCATCGAGCAGGACGTAATCGCCCTCTTTGATCTTACCGCTCCGATTCGCTTCATCCAGAGCCAGGGGGATCGACGCACTCGAGGTATTGCCGTAACGCTCGACGTTACAGAAGACCTGATCAGCATGAAAGCCGACACGCTTGGCAGTGGCATCGAGAATACGCTGATTCGCCTGGTGGGGAATAAAGAGATTGATATCCGCGACCGTCAGTTGATTGGCAGCGATCGCCTCAAGAGCTACATCGGAAAGAGAGCGCACTGCGACCTTAAAGACTTCCGTCCCCTGCATCTTCAAAAAAGGGAGACGTTCTTTTAATCCGTCTTCTGAAGCCGGATGGACGGACCCGAACCCCGGCTGATACAAAAGTTCGGCGTAGGAACCGTCGGAGTGCAGATGCGAAGAAAGAATCCCCTGTTCCCCTTCTTGCGCTTCAATAACGACCGCGCCGGCCCCGTCGCCAAAGAGGACACAGGTATTGCGATCATTCCAGTCGACAGCGCGGGTAAAGACCTCGGCACCGATGACCAGGGCCCGCTTGACCGTCCCGGCGGTGATAAAGGCGCTGGCGTTGGCAAGAGCGTAAACAAAACCACTGCAGGCCGCGGAAAGATCAAAAGCAAAGGCATTGGTTGCCTTGAGTTTTTCCTGGACGACACAAGCGGTCGCCGGCCAGGGATAATCACCGGTAATCGTCGCAACGATAATCAGGTCGACCTGATCAGCGGTCAGGCCGGCCATCTCCAAAGCCCGCTCGGCAGCCTTGACAGCAAGATCCGAAGTATATTCACCCTCGGCAGCAACGTGACGTTCGCGGATGCCGGTACGGGTGGAAATCCATTCATCGGTGGTATCTACAAACTTTTCCAGATCAAAATTGGTCAGGACTTTTTCCGGCGCATACGAACCGGTACCGATAATCCGTACTCTCTTCATCTTCAGACTCCGTCCTGCGCGGCGAACTCCCGCCTGATCAATTCTGCTGATGAGTCACTCTTTAACTGAGCAACAAGTTTGTCATTGATTTTGAGTTGTGCAGACTCATGGGCCATCCGAACGGCATTCATCACCGCCTTGGCGTTGGAACCGCCATGACAGATCATCCCGGTACCATCGATACCAAGGAGCGGCGCGCCGCCATATTCAGCGTAATCGACCCGCTTTTTAAAGGCGGCAAAAGCAGGACGGGCCAGTAAATACCCTAACTTGGCCAGAGGGTGAGCGGCAAATTCACGCCGTAATAACGTCATCAAGGTGTCGGCCAGACCTTCTGCTGCCTTGAGAACAATATTACCGACAAAGCCGTCACAGACGACAACATCCACCTGACCCTTGAAGATATCCCGGCCCTCAACATAGCCGATATAGTTATAAGGCGCAGCTTTTAAAAGTGCGTGGGTTTCGCGGGTCAGCTCATTTCCCTTGCACTCTTCCTCACCGTTGGATAACAAGCCGACGCGGGGATGCTCCTTATGCAGAACATTGCGCGCGTAGACCTCACCCATCAGGGCAAACTGCACCAGATGCTGCGCTTTGCAATCAACATTGCCGCCGGCATCAAGAAAGAGGGTCTGATCGTTGAGGTTCGGGAAGATAGTCGCAATCGCCGGACGATCGATCCCGTGAATCCGTTTGAGAACAAACATCCCCGCCGCCATGGTCGCGCCGGAATTCCCGGCGCTAACAACGGCGTGCGCGGCACCGCTCTTGACGAGTTCGAAAGCGACACGAATCGAGGAATCCCGCTTTTTACGAATAGCATCGGACGCTGAATCCATCATCCCGACGACTTCGCTGGCATGATGGATGGTAATATCAAGTCCCTTGATGTTGTGCTTGGCGAGCTCCACCTTGATCCGGTCGGCATCGCCAACGAGAATCAAAGGGATATTCCAGCGACGCGCTGCCGCTACTGCACCTTCAACCTCAATGGCCGGAGCATTATCCCCCCCCATGACGTCAACGGCAACAACATAACGAGACATGCCTGACGACCCTATTCAGCCGCTGCTTTGATCTCTTTTTTGCCCTTATACACGCCGCAGCTCGGACAGACACGATGCGACTGCTTCGGCTCTTTACATTCCGGACAAACGGAGATACCGGGGGGGGTCAAAGC
>JAXMLA010000115.1:0-2742 GCA_034370465.1 Desulfuromonadales bacterium | reverse complement strand
TTTTTGTTTCGTAAATGGATTCACACGGATTACGGATGGTAATATAGTATTTCAGGGGGAATATTCCGGCATAAGAATGGTAATTGACGTGTTAGAAGCCAATGATGTATTGAGTGTAGAAAGGATTCTAAGAAAACATGGAGACAGGTATGATGCAGGGAGCAGGTTTGTTCGGGATGCGCGAAATATAAAGCTTGCTAACGTCTTTTCGGTCGCACTAAGAGATATTGGCAAGGGAAGAGGTATACAGGAGAGGCAACGACTGTTCGCTGCGTATCTAGTGAAGTGTAATATGTTGACGGCACATGCATCAACTGGATCTTATGCAATCTATGAAAATGAACACATGGTTGCACATGTATTTGGAGATTTTATATCAGAGGAAAAGATTCTTAAAGATGTCCGTGCAGAAATCGAGATTCTGTGTTGCGACTTATTAATGGGGATAACGTTTATTAAACCACCAGCAGCAGACCCATCACAAGCAATGAATATAGTACGGCAGTTTCTGTCAGGCGTAGCGGGCGACTGCGTGGAGTCGGGTCTGGCCAATCCTCGGGAGCCGTTAAGGGACACACCTATAGGACAGATATCTGATCCAATTCAGTGAAGAAGAACCGAATAGCCGCCGTGAGCAACCGCACCGCCTTCGCTTACGACAACGTCGGACGCCGCATCGCCGTGACCAACGCCCTCGGCCAAGTCACCCACACCGCCTACGATCTCGAAGACCGCGTCATCGCCACCTGGGGCGCCACCTATCCCGTGGCCTATGAATATGACTCCTTCGGCCGCATGGCCGCCATGGCCACCACCCGCGACAACAACTCCGACTTCTCCACCCTCGCCGTCCAACTGGCCGCAGGCCAGTCAATAATGTCCCTTGCGTCAACATGGTCCCTCGACACCACTCAATGGCTCTACGACCAGCCCACCGGTGCCTTGACCAACAAGCTCTACGCAGACGGCAAAGGCCCGACCTACACCTACACGGTGGATGGGAAACTGGAAACTCGGAACTGGGCTCGCGGCGTGACCACCACCTACAGCTACGACACCTGCTGCGCCGCCGGACACCTCAAGAGCGTCACCTATTCCGACGGCACCCCCGGCTTCACCAACACCGTGGACCGCCTGGGGCGTGTTGTCACGGTTCTTCAAGGTGGAAGCGGCGTCCCGCCGCTTGAGCATCACTACGCTTACGACCCGGCCACTCTGGCCCTGACCAGCGAAACCGTGATCGTCAATGGCCAAACCAACGTCCTGACCCGTTCCCAAGACAACTTCGGTCGCGCATCGGGCCTGACTGTAGCCTGGGTCGATGACCCCGGAGACCCACCCTACGCCATCGCTTATGCCAACGACTCCCTCGGCCGATTCTCCGCCGTCACTTCCGTCATCGCAGACGCGACCAACACCTTCACCTACGCCTATCTCCCCGGCTCCGACCTCATCGCAGCCGTCTCCAACAATCTCGGGCAGGTCGCCGCCCGGTCCTATGAAACCCATCGCGACCTCATCACCTCAATCGAAAACACCTGGGGAACAAACCAGATCAGCCGATTCGATTACACGAACGATGAACTTGCCAGACGCCCCCGCCGGGTGGATAATGGCGCCGTGACAAACGACTTCGGGTACAACGTCAGATCGGAAGTCATCAGCGCCATGATGAACACGAATCAATACGGGTATGCGTACGACCCCATTGGGAACCTGATGCACCGCATCACCCCGTCGAATGACGGGGGCGCTTCAACCAACTACTTCGCCGCCAACGAATTGAATCAGTACACCAACATCGCAAACGGCGTGACCTTAGAACCTGCGTATGACGACGACGGCAACATGGTTTCCTACGGCGACTGGACCTTCACTTGGAACGGCGAGAACAGAATCATCGCAGCCAGCAATTCGGCGCATGTCGTCACCTACGCTTATGACCATGTCGGCCGGATGTTCTCCAAGACGACATTCGAAACGTCTGACCTCGGCACTCCGATCTCCGATATCCGCCACATATGGGACGGGTTTAACGTGCTCGCCGAGATTTCCGTCCTTCCGTCTTCCGTGCAAACAAACTGGAACGTCTGGGGTCTGGATCTTTCCGGCACATTGCAAGGCGCAGGCGGCGTCGGCGGATTGCTCGCCGTCACTGTAGCCGGGGGCGATGACCCCGGCCTCTATTTCACGGCATTCGACGCAAATGGCAACATCACCGAATACATAGATTCCACCGGCGCAATCGTCGCGCATCGCGAATACAGCCCCTTCGGCGAAACCACAGTCCTTTCCGGCACCATGCAAAACGCCTTCACCCACTGGTGGAGCACAAAACCCTGGGATCCGATCACCGGATTCAGTGAGTATGAGTTTCGGATGTATAGCCCGGAGTTGGGGCGATGGGCATCTAGAGACCCGATACAAGAGAGAGGCGGCTGGAACCTATTCATCTTTGTTAGTAACAATGCAATTCGTCGCGTGGATCTTTTAGGATTGCATGGACCCATGTCTGTCAAAATGGCTCCTGAAATGCAAAGAAAGAGAATGAATGAACTGCGTGGGCAGATGGAGTCTGCTTTATGTGTTTTGCAGCACTTGCTGAACTTTGCTAATGATATTCATGATGGTCAGACAACGCTGCCTGATAAGCTGAAGGAAAGGCTTGATACAAATTGGGAATTGTTTAGAGAACAAGCCAACTATTCATTAGAAACATATCCTCAAATCGCAGATTGGACG
>JAXMLA010000114.1:0-1765 GCA_034370465.1 Desulfuromonadales bacterium | reverse complement strand
CTTTGACAAGATCCGGGAAATAAAGCAGTTATGCCCGTGCAGCAGGGCGAAGCAACGACATGGGGGAAATTCGGATTCCGGCAAGGGCCAGAAGGGATGACGAGGAATGGATAGCATCACCAGAGAAAAGATAACGAAAGTGGCACAAATGGTCACCCGGGCGAAAAAACTGGCGGTCTTCACCGGCGCCGGGGTCAGCACCGAATCGGGGATCCCCGATTTCCGCAGCGCGGGCGGGATCTGGAGCCGGTTCGACCCTGATGATTTCACAATCCAGCGGTTCCTCACGAGCCCGCAGTCCCGGCGCAAGCAATGGGAACTCCTGCTTGGCGACGGCTTCTTCGGCGACTGCCGCCCCAACCCGGCCCATGAGGCCATTGCCGAACTCGAGCGCATGAACAGGCTCAGTTGCGTCATCACCCAAAACATCGACGGTCTCCACCAGAAGGCGGGAAACAGTCCCGGGAAGGTCTTTGAACTCCACGGAAACATGAAATCCCTCCGCTGCCTCACCTGCCAGGTCGTCTATCCCTTGGATCTGGTCCGTCCGAGATACTCCGCCGGCGGGGAGCCGCCAGCTTGCGAAAAATGCGGGGGAATCCTCAAACCCGAGGTGATCTTCTTTGGCGAGGCCCTCCCGGAGAGGATCTTGGAAGGTGCTATCCAGCACGCGCGCAGTTGCGATCTCTTCCTTGTTATCGGATCATCCCTGGTGGTCTATCCGGCCGCCTACCTGCCCCTGTACGCCAAGGAAAGCGGGGCCTGTCTGGTAATCATCAATCGCGATGACACACCCTATGACCACCTGGCCGATCTGGTGATCAACGGCGGGGCGGGAGAGGTCATGTCTGGGATCATCGGGGAAGTGGGGTAAGGACTGGGGCATTCCCTCCCCTTCAAGGGGATAGAAAAGATCTGGATTAGCGTACAGGAACGACAAAAGAACACCCCATCCCCACCCCGACCCTCCCCTTGAAGGGGAGGGAGTGTCCGTGCCCTATCGTTTCCGGGGGCAACGACCGCGTCGTCACCGTTGTTGAAGCGGTAAAAACTCCCCAAAGCGTCATTCCCGCCTACGCGGGAATGACAGAATGTGGGGTTTTCAGACTTTTTACCGCTTCTAACACCGTTGAAAGGCCCGTAATTTTATGCTAGACCACGCAAACCAAACAAAAAGGAGCGGACGATGCTGAATAAGGACAATACTTTGCTGTTAGTTATCGATATACAGGGCAATCTCGCCCAGGCCATGCACGACAAGGAATCCCTCTTTGAAAACGCCCAGAAGTTCATTCAAGGGGCCAAAGTGTTCGATATCCCGATCATCGTGACGGAACAGATTCCCGCTAAACTGGGACCGACGATTCCCGAGATCGCCCGGCATCTGGAGGGCATCACCCCGATCCCAAAAGAGAGCTTCAGTTGCTTCGGCTGCCCCCAGTTTCTGGCCGAGTTGAACCGCCTGGGCCGGCGGGAAATCCTGCTAACGGGCATCGAGGCCCACATCTGCGTCTATCAGACCGCCATGAGTCTGCTGGCGGCGGGCTACGGAGTGCAGATTGTCGCCGATGCGGTTTCCTCCCGGACCAAGACGAATAAAAAGATCGGCATCAAGCGGATGAAGGCCGAGGGCGCCCGGCTAACCAGCACCGAAATGGCCCTCTTCGAGCTGCTCGGCAGCGCGGCCAATCCCCTCTTCAAGGAGATATTCAAGATAATCAAGTAGGCCGTAACGTAAGGAGCGCGGGCGGGGCGCCCGCGCTCC
>JAXMLA010000113.1:0-9219 GCA_034370465.1 Desulfuromonadales bacterium | reverse complement strand
GTTAATTTCCTCCGCCAGGCGGGATACTTCAACGGCGATTCTTTCTTGCGAATAAAGAAGTGAAAGGTTGGCATCAAGCATAGCAGGTAAAATCCATTCCGCTAAAATTTAAAGGAATATTACATAGCAAAGCGAGGCAGTTCTGTCAATTTTTCGCATCTTCCATGAAATCATTTTTCAGATCATGCCAGGCGTGTTCGGCATTATCCCGCAGGAATTGTTTGTAGCCTGACCACTCCTGATAGGGGGGGAGAATGAAAGACTTTTTGATGGTTGCCGCACTCTCATTGGCTTCGATACGGCTCAGGACTTCTGACAAAAAGTCCCGGAAATAACGCCGGAATTCGTTGACTTCAGCTCTGCCGACCGGTGGGCCATATCCTGGAACAATCTGTTTAAGGTCGAGTTCAGACAGAAAATCGAGAGATTGTAGCCAGGAACGCATATGGCCGTCTCCCATGTAGCCGACACTCTTGACATAAAGGAGGTCGCCGACATAAGCGATTTTCTCTTCCGGAACAACGACGATCGTATCGCCATCCGTATGCGCCGCTCCGATACTGCTGAGGACCAGGGCCGGAGCTTGAGGTGATCTTAGTGTCAATCCGTCACTGAAGAGAAGGATCTGTGCCTCCGATTTGCGCGCATCTTTTTCGAAGCTCTTCCAAGTATCCCCGGAAAGAATCAGAGTCACATCCGCAGGAAAGGCAGTGTCGATGTGAGAGAAACCGGGGTGATGGTGGGTGAGGACAAAATAACGGACCGGCTTGCGAACGGTGACTTCGATGGCTGCCCAGAGATCATCAATCGCTTCCCTGGTCATATGGGCGCCACCGGCGATAACCTGATTCTCGCTCACAAAGAAAAAGGCGTTGGTAGAACTCCTGCCACCGGGTTTGGCGAGGGCAGCATAAAAATTATCGGAGAGTTTTTGAATTGTATAACTCTCCTGCGCCGCAGCGACCGGGACAACGATGAGGAGGCAGGCACAAAACGACAGAAAAATATGTTTCATCAGCGGATCTCGTTCCCTTTGCAATGCAGGAATTTGGTTGTATGTGATGAAATTTCGATTGCCTTCCCTTTCGGGATAAGCTATAAAAAACAACTTTCGCGCGGTTAGCTCAGCTGGATAGAGTATCGGCCTCCGAAGCCGAGGGTCGTGAGTTCGAATCTCGCACCGCGCACCAATAATAATAAGGGTTTACAGCTTAGGCTGTAAGCCCTTTTTGTTTTTTCGCGGGGCAGAAGACAATATGGCTGTTAATTTATCATATACAGGTGCCCTGTGTCTGTTTTTTGCGCGAGAGCGGCTATCCACAAGTGATGTATCTCCAGTTCTAGGGTAGCAAAGAGCCGGTACAACTCGATCCTTCACCGGCAGTACAGCAATAACAGTGCTCGGAAAGGGAAATCTTCTGGCCGTTGATGCCGCTGGCATCCAGCGATGAAAGATAGATCTCCGAGCCGTCAGCGGCGGTGATAGCCATGCCCAGAGCCTGATTGAAATCACAATTATAAAGTTTCCCTTGCCAATCGACACTGATCAAGGTGCGGCACATGATATTTCCGGCCGCGGCAGGATTGAAACGGCTGGCGAGCAGTTGCAGATATTCCCTGTAGGTTCCGGTCGCTTCGAGATGCTCGCGAAAACGGCCGATCGGCGCATTGGTGAGGGTGAAAAGGTGGTTGAAGATGATTCCGTGCCGGAGCAACAGCTCGCGTTTGTAAGCGGTTTCGAGGTCATGCTGCCGGCCGGGGATAAAGTCTCCCCCGGGATTGTAGACGAGATTCAGCTCCACTTCCTGACCGTAGCCGAGGGCATTGAGCCGTTTTAAGACCTGAATACACTTCTGATAGACCCCCTGACCGCGCTGACCGTCGACGTTCTCTTCGAGATAACAGGGGAGGGAGCCGATGACCGTCAGTTCATGCTGCCGACAATATTCCGGCAACCACTCCCATCCTGGTTCGGCCATAATCGCCAGATTGCTGCGCAGCATCCGGTGTGGCGTCAAGCCATCGGTCTTTTCAATCAGGGTGCGGAAGTTTGGATTCATCTCCGGACAGCCGCCGGTGATATCGAGGGTGAGGGGGGGGTGCCGGGAAAGGAAGGTCGTGATCTGCTTTATGACTTCGATCCCCATGATTTCCGTTCCGCGACGGGATGCATTCACATGGCAATGCTGGCAGTGCAGATTACAGAGGTTGCCGAGATTGATCTGGAGGGTCTGCAAACCGGTAAACGTTTCAAATTTCGGGTTGACCGCCTGCAAACGATCTTTGAATGAAGGGACCATGTTTTATTCTCTTCTCCTTTTTTCCTGTTGCTCGACTCAGTTACGCTTGAACTTATTATACAGCACCGGAATCAAGGCAAATAGTCCCAGTAGCGCAAAGGAACCGAGCACCCGGGGTGAAGCAATCCCGGAGAGTGAGTCAATTGACGCCAGACTCGCTCCGGCATTGACGAAGACAAAGCCGGCGGGGATGATGCCGATCATGGTGGCGAAAAAGAAGGTGCGCAGAGGCAATCGGGTCAAACCGGCGGCGAGGTTGATCAGGAAGAAGGGGAAGACCGGTACCAGGCGCAGAAAGAGGAGGTAGCTGAATCCCCGGCTTTCGAGTTCCCGATTCATCCCCTCCAGTCTATTGCCAAACTTGTTGAGGACGGCATCCCGCAGCAGATAGCGGGTGATGAGAAAGGCAAGGGTGGCGCCGATAGTGGCAGCAATGCTGGCGTAGAGAGTCCCCAGGATCGAACCGAAGATCGCCCCGGCTGCCAGCGAGAGAATGGCGGCCCCCGGCAGGGAGAGGGCGGTTGTGAGGATGTAGATCGTTATAAAGCCGGTAACCATGATCAGCTCGTGGTCAGCATAGTAATCGAGGAGCGACTGTCGATTCGCCTTGAGCGCCGCCAGAGTCAGGAATCGCCCGAGGTCGAAGTATAAAAAGAGTGCAATCGCAAGAAGGGCAAAAAGAGCCAGGGCAATTTTTTTAGCGTTCATGGTTCAGCCTCTTTGCCACTTCAGCCAGCCGGACAGGATGTTCTTCACCAAAGGGGTCAGCCGCGTCCGGTTGTGGGCGTCGGCCAGGCGTTTGATCACCTCGGCCTGCGTCGGGTAGGGGTGGATGGTCTTTCCGATGGCGGACAGTCCAAGGCCACTGGTGATCGCCAGAGAGAATTCGTTGATCATCTCCCCGGCGTGCCGGGCGACAATGGTGGCGCCGAGGATCTTATCCGTCCCTTTGTGCAGATGGACGCGGGCAAAGCCTTCCTTTTCGCCATCGAGAACAGCGCGATCGATATCAGCAAAGGGGACAGTGAGGGTCGTCACCTCCAGCCCTTTCTCTCTGGCATCCTTTTCATACATCCCGACATGAGCGATCTCCGGGTCGGTATAGGTGCACCAGGGGATAGTCAGCGCCGAAGACTTCTGCCGTCCCACGAAGAGGGCGTTGGCAATGAGGATACGTGCCAGGGCATCGGCAGTATGGGTGAACTTGTAAGGGAAACAGATATCGCCGGCGGCATAAACGTTTGGGTTGGAGGTCTGCAAGGTGTCACTGACCTTGACTCCGGCCTGGTCGTAAAGAATTCCCCCCTTTTCCAGTGCGAGGCCTTCAAGGTTCGGGGCCCGGCCGACGCCGACGAGAATCTCATCCGTCACCACTTCAACCACCTCACCACTCCGTTCCAGGCGCAGGATCTTTTCATTTCCCCGCTTTTCCACTCCGAGAATTTTGATCCCGAGTTGAAGATCGATCCCCTCCTGGAGAAAAGCGGCATGGAGGATCCCGGCGGCATCGCTGTCTTCGCGGCCGAGGATATGAGTCCCGAGTTCAATCAGGGTGACTTGGCTGCCGAAGCGGGCAAAGGATTGCGCCAGTTCGCAACCGATGGGGCCGGCGCCGATCACCGCCAGACGGGGGGGCAGTTCGGTAAGGGAAAAGATCGTTTCGTTGGTGAGATAGCCAGTCTCGGCCAGGCCGGGGATGAGTGGGGCGGCGGCTCTGGCACCGGTACAGATGGCGGCCTTTTTAAAGAAGAGCTTCTGCCCGGCGACTTCGACGCAATCGGCCGCGACAAAACTCCCTTGACCGATAAAGACATCCACCCCGAGCTCCTCGCGAAAGCGTTTGGCTGAATCGTGATGGCTGATCTCGGCGCGCAGACGACGCATCCGTTCCATCGCCCTGGCGAAATCAAAGTGCAGCCCGGTGCCGCCGAGGACGCCGAAGTCAGCGCCATTTCTGGCGTCAAAGAGCGCCCGCGCTGCCCGGATCACCCCTTTGGAGGGGACGCAGCCGACATTGAGACAGTCACCCCCGAGGAGGTGACGCTCGATGAGGGCAACTTTCGCCCCCAATCCGGCTGCGCCGGCAGCACAGATCAATCCCGCGGTGCCACCGCCGATAACGATGAGATTATAGCGCCCGGACGGGGTCGGATTGATCCAGTCCGGTGGATGAACATTGGCCACGAGCGTCTGATTGTAGAGGTCGTTCGGGAGTAATTCGGTATTTTGCATCATCACCGTTGACTCCAGAGGGTAAAAGTAAAGTAATTCAGATATCATAGGTCATTAACTGAGAAAAGCCCACCTTTTCAGACGGGCTTTTCTGAAGTTTTATGGCGCAATAAATTCATGCCGTATGGCGAATGTCTTTCCCCTTGACCATAAAGATGACCATCTCTGCCACATTGGTGGCATGATCCGCCACCCGCTCCAGACATTTGGCGACAGCGTTGACGCGGATGGCGCGGGTGATGGTGGTCGGATCCGCCATCATATAGGTGAGGAGTTCCCGCTGGATCTGGGAATTGAGCTGATCGACAAAGGTATCGTCGCCACAGACCTTGAGCGCCAGTTCCGCATCGCCCCGGACAAAGGCATCGAGAGCTTCGCGAACCATCGTCGCCGCTGCCACCGCCATGCGCGGCAGATCGATGTAGGGCTTGAGCACCGGCTCTTTATTGAGGTGGAGGGTATGCTTGGCAATGTTGCGGCACTGGTCGCCGATCCGTTCGAGGTCGGTGACGATCTTTAATGCCAAGGTAATAAAGCGCAAATCGCGAGCCGCCGGCTGACGCCGCGCCAGCACCTGCAGGCATTTTTCGTCGATCTCCACCTCCATCCGATTGATCTGGTGATCGTAGGCGATCGTTGCTTCGGCGAGGGCTGTATCCCGCTCCACCAGCGACTTCATAGCATCGCTGATCATCATCTCGACCTTACCCCCCATCTCCAGCAACTGCTCGCGAATTTCTCTGAGTTCAATGTCATATTGTTTGATCGTATGTTCACGTTCCATGGTGGCTCCTTGGTCTGATAGGACTTATAGGATGTATGGGAATGATGGCAACCATGGCAGGCATCACCCGAACCGCCCGGTGATGTAATCCTCGGTCTGCTTCTTCTCCGGGTTGGTGAAGATCTTCTTGGTTTCGTCGTATTCGATGACCTCGCCGAGGTACAAAAAGGCGGTGTAATCCGAGACCCGCGCCGCCTGCTGCATGTTGTGGGTGACGATCAGGATCGAGACCTTCTCCTTGAGTTCGAGCATCAACTCTTCGATGCTGGCAGTGGCGATCGGGTCAAGAGCCGAGGTCGGTTCATCAAAGAGGACCAGCTCCGGTTCGATCGCCAGGGCGCGGGCAATACAAAGACGCTGCTGCTGGCCGCCGGAGAGGTTGAAGGCCGGCTCCTGCAAGCGATCCTTGACCTCGTTCCACAGGGCGGCGTTGATCAGCGCTGTCTCCACCTTCTCCTCCAGTTCCGCCTTCTTGTTCATCCCCCGCACCCGCAGCCCGTAAGCCGCGTTCTCGAAGATCGATTTGGGGAAGGGGTTCGGTTTCTGAAAGACCATGCTCACCCGCATCCGCACCTCGATAGGGTCGACATCCGGCGAAAGGAGGTTGACATCGTCAGGGAAGAGACGAATTTCACCGCCATAACGGTTGTCGGGATACAGGTCGTGCATGCGGTTAAAACAGCGCAAAAAGGTCGACTTGCCGCAGCCGGAAGGACCAATCAGAGCGGTAATTTTTTCATTGTAGACCGGAAGGGAGATGTTCTTCAAGGCATGAAAAGCGCCGTAATGAAAGTTGAGCTCGCGTGCTTGCGCTTTGAGTTCCGGTGTGGTTGCTGCGGGTTGTGGAAGGGGCATGATCTATTCCTTTGTCGGCGTTGTTGTAGGGGCGCTGCTTGCCATTTGATCGTCTTCCGGATGCGATAGCGCAGCCAGATAGCGATACCGTTCATCAACAGGGTCATGGCGAGGAGGACGACACCGGCCGCCGCCGCATTATACTGAAAGGCTTCTTCCGGCCGTGAAGTCCAGTTGAACATCTGGATCGGCATGACGGTAAAGGGGTCGAGAACCCACTTAAAGGAGATAAAGGGGAATTCGGCCATAAAGGGTGATGTCGGCAAAAAGGCGATAAAGGTCAGGGCGCCGATGGTGATGATCGGGGCGGTCTCGCCGATGGCCCGGGACAGGCCGATGATCACGCCGGTGAGGACACCACCGGAAGAGTAGGGGAGGAGATGGTCCGAGACCACCTGCCAGCGGGTCGCTCCCAGAGCATAGGCCGCCTCGCGGATGCCGCCGGGGATGCCGCGCAGCGCTTCCCGGGTGGAGACGATGATGATCGGTAAAATCAGCAGCGCCAGGGTCAGGCCGGCAGAGAGGATGCTTTGACCGAAGCCGAAGATCTGCACAAAGAGTCCCAGCGCCAATAGTCCATAAACGATTGAGGGGATACCGGCGAGATTCATGACGTTGATCTCGATGATCGCTGTCCAGCGATTTTTGGGCGCATATTCTTCCAGGTAGATGCCGGCGCTGACGCCCAGGGGGATGGCCGCGCAGGCAGTGACAAACATCACCAGGAAGGAGCCGACCCAGGCCGAGAGGATACCGGCTCTCTCGGCAAAGCGTGACGGGAAAGAGGTAAAGAAGTCCGGGGTCAGGCGCGGCATGCCGTCGATCGCCAGGCGGGTAAAGAGGGCGAGGAGGGTCAGCAGCGCCACCAGCAGGGCGACAATACCGAGGATGATAAAGAGCTGTTCGTAAAGGCGCTGCCGCCGGATGATGCTTTGCGTATCAGGAAGATTCATATTCAGTATTCCTCGCGGAATTTTTGCCGCAACCAGAAGCCGATCACGTTAAAGACCAGCGTGATCAAAAGCAGGGTCAGGCCGGCGGCAAAGATGGTTTTGTAGCCGATGCTGTCGTGCGGCAGGTCACCAAGGGAGACCTGGACGATAAAGGAGCTGATCGTTGCTGCCGGTTGCAGGGGATTCATGGTCAGGTTCGGCTGCATGCCGGCGGCGACGGCGACGACCATGGTTTCGCCGACGGCGCGAGAGCAGCCAAGGGTCAAGGCGGCCGCCAGGCCGGAGAAGGCAGCGGGGACGACGACGGTCAGGGCGGTGCGCAGGCGGGTGGCGCCCATGGCAAAAGCGCCTTCGCGCAGATCCATCGGCACTGCCCGCATGGCGTCTTCGCTCACCGAGCTGATATAAGGGACGATCATGATCCCCATGACCAGGCCGGCCGAGAGCATGTTGAAGCCGGGGAGAGCCGGATAGATCTTCTGTAGCAGCGGAGTGACGACGATCAGGGCGAAGTAGCCGAAGACCACGGTCGGCACCGCGCCAAGGATCTCCAGGATCGGTTTGATAGTTTCCCGCAGTCGCGGCGAGGCGAACTCACTGATGTAGATCGCGATGGTCAGACCGAGGGGAACGGCGACCGACAGGGCGACCAGCGTGGTGGTGACGGTGCCGCTAATCAGGGTAATAATGCCGAAGTGGGCGTCGTCGAAGAGCGGCGTCCACTGGGTATCGGTGAGGAAATCAATGAGCGGTACATCGGCAAAGAAGTTGAACGATTCTTTGACGAGAATGTAGAGGATCGCAAAGGTGATTGCAACCGAGGAACAAGCGGCGGCAAGGAGACCGGTTTCTATCAGCCGCTCTTTGATTCTCCGTTTTCGGGCGCGGGGATGACTACTTTTCATGAAGATTTCACTTTCGTCCTGACGCTAGGTGAAAGAAGCGGCAAAGAGCAGGGCGCCTCGATGGCGCCCTGCTCTAGTTGCAGGTACTGATTTCGGCCAGGCTCAGGATTATTCTTTACCTTCGCGTTGCAGCAGTTCTTCGACCGAAACCCCCACTTCCGGGACGCCGCCGAAGCCGGTGCCGAGCTTCTTCTTGGCAACGTTCGCTTTGGCCAGAGTGTAGGCTTTTTCCGGCAGCGGGACAAACTTGACCTGCTTGATTAAAGCCGGCCCCTTGTCGAGGTAGTAATCGACAAAAGCTTTAACTTCCGGCTTGTCCAGCGAAGCGGCATTAATATAGATGAAGATCGGACGGGCCAAAGGCTGGTAGGTGCCATTCATGACGGTCTCAAAACTCGGAGCCACGGCCGGTGCGCCGGCTTTTTCGACGATCGGCACCGCTTTGAGCTTCTTGCTGTTCTCGGCGTAGTAGGAAAAGCCGAAGTAACCGAGGCCGCCCTTATCGCGGGAGACACCCTGCACCAGGACATTGTCGTCTTCGCTGGCAGTGAAGTCGCCGCGGCTCGATTTCGCTTTGCCGACGATCGCTTCAGTGAAGTAATCGAAGGTGCCGGAGTCGGCGCCAGGGGCGTAAAGTTTCAGCGGCTCTTTCGGCCAGGCCGGATTGACCTGGTTCCAGGTGGTGATCGTCTGCTGCGCAGCCGGCTCCCACATCTTCTTCAGTTCATCGACCGTCATGCTCTTGATCCAGTCGTTCTTGGGATTGACCACCACGGTCAAGCCCTCGAAGGCGATCGGCAGCTCAATATACTTGACCCCGGCTTCGCGGCAGGCATCCATCTCTTTGGTCACGATCGGGCGGGAAGCATTGGAGATGTCCGTTTCACCGCGGCAGAACTTCTTGAAGCCGCCACCGGTGCCGGAGATGCCGACCGTGACGTTGACCTGCCCTTTATTGGCGATCTGAAACTCTTCAGCGACCGCCTCAGTAATCGGGTAGACAGTGCTCGACCCATCGATTTTGATAATTTTTGTTTGTGCCTGGGCCATTGTAGCGACCAGGAGCAGACCAAGTAGTGCCGGTAACATCTTCTTTGTGCGTTTCATTTGCGTCTCCTTGCGTGAGGGTTTCTTTTCTGTTGTTTCACTAGGTGAGCAGAAGATAAACGACAAATGTTGCAGTTATGTGA
>JAXMLA010000112.1:0-1815 GCA_034370465.1 Desulfuromonadales bacterium | reverse complement strand
GTTCGCAGTCCTTGTGGCGCCGGGCTGAAAAAATCTGCTGACTGGCGGCCAACAAACCGCCGCAGCTGTAAGGGGAAAAATGTCCAAGCTTTTAAACATCCTGATCATTGAGGACCGTAATGCCGACTTCCTCACCGTCGAACGCCATCTCGAAGAGCATGGCGTGTCAACCAGCTGTCATCGCGTCGACTCTCTTCATGGGCTTAATCAGGCGATTAACGCCGGGGGATGGGATCTCGTCCTTTCCGACTACAACGTCCCCCTCCTCAATTTTCAGGATAGTCTGAACTTGTTGCACGCCGGCCTTCCCGATGTGCCGGTGATTATGGTCACCGGCACGGTCGGTGAAGAAAGGGCCGTGGAACTCCTCAAATTAGGGATGCGGGATTTCGTCCTCAAAGGAAATCTCGCCCGGCTGGTTCCGGCCGTCCTCCGCACGGTGCAGGAAAAAAATGAGCTGACCGAACTGCGGCGCACGGAGGTTTCGTTGAAAGAGAGCGAGGAGCGTAACCGCCAGGCGCAGAAGATGGAGGCCGTCGGCCAACTTGCCGGCGGCGTCGCTCATGACTTCAACAATATCCTTTCGGCGATCTTCGGTTATGCTGAGCTCAGTCTGAGAAAGCTGCAGGGGAACGATCCGGTGAGAGCGTACATCGAAGAGATCATGAAGGCTTCCGAAAGAGCGGCGGAGCTGACCCAGAGCCTTTTGGCCTTCAGCCGCAAGCAGGACGTCTCTCTGGCGGTGATCGATCCCGGCCGCGTCGTCAAGGAGTTCGAGCTCTTTCTCCTCAGGCTGATCCGGGAAGATATCGAGCTACAGGTCAGCGGCAACGCCGAACCCCTTGCCGTTATGGCCGATCGCGGACAGATCGAGCAGGTGATCATGAATTTGGTCGCCAACGCCCGGGACGCCATGCCGAACGGTGGCAAACTGAGCATCGCCACCCGATCGGTTACTCTGGATCAGGAATTTGTTCAAGCGCACGGCTACGGCACTGCCGGCACCTACGCCGTCATCTCGGTGGCCGATAGCGGCATGGGCATGGACACGGAGACGCAAAGACACATCTTTGAGCCGTTCTACACCACCAAGGAACTCGGCAAGGGGACCGGACTCGGCCTGGCGATGGCTTACGGGATCATCAAGAAACATGACGGCTTCATCAATGTTTACAGTGAGCCGGGAACGGGCACCATCTTTAAGCTCTATCTGCCGCTCGTCGCCGGCATCGCTCCTGCGGACAAAAAAGCGCCGCAAGAGCCGGTGGTGCTGCGAGGCGGCAGCGAAACCATTCTGGTATGTGAGGACGATGCCGTCCTGCGCAAACTCGCGGTCAATCTCCTCAGCTACTTTGGCTATCGGGTGATACAGGCGAGCGATGGCCAGGATGCGATCGACAAGTTTACCGCCGCCCAGGAGTGCATCGATCTGGTCTTCATCGACGCGATCATGCCGAAAAAGAACGGCAGGGAAGCCCGCGACGCGATGAAGCAGGTCTGTCCCGAGCTCAAAACGATCTTCGTCAGCGGCTATGCCCGGGACATCTTCGATGGTGAAAGCCCCTTTGATGAAAGGACCATCTTTCTCCATAAGCCCTATTCCCCCAATGACTTGCTGAGCAAGGCGCGGGAGCTTCTGGATAGAAAATAAGAACAGGAATGAAGCAGCAGTAATCTTGCCCCTCACCCGGCCGGCGTCCACCCTCTCCCCGAGGGAGAGGGGAATCGTTGCCCTTCTCCATGAGGGAGAAGGTGCCCCGAAGGGGCGGATGAGGGGTGGGTTTGCTTGTATATGGAGGTTCTGTGAAAAAAATC
>JAXMLA010000111.1:0-6273 GCA_034370465.1 Desulfuromonadales bacterium | reverse complement strand
GAGTTCAGCATTAGCCGTCCATCTGCGCGGTTCCTCACGAAGATTTCTTTTCCTCTTCGGCTATGGGATCACTGACGAAAGCTTTGCCCTCAACATGACCCGTTTCCGCGGCGACTGGGACGCCTGGCGAGCTCTCGCCCTCAATCATACGGCCAACGCCGTCTGGATTGCCACAACGATCATCGGCGCCTGCGCCGGCAGTCTCATCCCCGCCGGTGCCTACGGCATCGACTTTGCTCTGCCGGCAATGTTCATCGCCCTCCTCGCCACTCAGCTGCAAAGCCGCCTTCATGCATTCACCGCCGTGCTTGCCCTCAGTGTCAGCACTCTTTGGACTCTGCTCTTCACTGGCAACAGTTATGCCCTGGCTGCGGCAATGATTGCCGCCAGCGGAGGATTTCTGTTGAAACGGTTCGGGAAGAAGTGCTGGGGGATGGGATGAACTACCCTGACTATTTGTGGCTTCTTTTCGGTATGGGGATCGTGACTTATCTACCGCGCGTTTTGCCGCTGGTCTTTCTCGCCGAGCGCAATCTGCCTGAAGGTCTCCGCGATTGGTTGAGCCTGATTCCGGTCGCCATCCTTGCCGCCCTGCTGGCGCCGGGATTATTGATCGACAGCAGCGCCAGGACCCTGGCTCTCGGTAAGCCGGAACTCTTGGCCGCCATCCCCACCCTCTTCCTCGCCCTGCGCACCAGATCACTTGGACTGTCCGTTATCTTCGGCATGGCATTCTATTGGGTAATTCAGCACTGGCTATAAATGTGTTAACGCCACGCAAGGGCAAGATCAATTTTCGGTGAGAAAATGCGCTTCGTAATCATCTTCCAGAGAGCGCAAATGCCGGGCTTCATCATTCGCCATCCGGGTAAAGATCGCTGCCATCGGCGCGCCAGCGCAGCCGCTGGCCATACTCAGGTAAAAATCATGAGAGATCTTTTCAAGGTGGATGGCGTAGGCAAGAGCTTCCCGCGCATCAGCATCAGGGCTTAAGGTCTTTTGCGCGAGAAGATAATCGAGATCCATGGTCGGCACCGGATGATCGAATTGCTGGTGGTCGATCGTCCCTTCGACCAGTGCTTTTTCGAGTTGATACTTATGCTCGAGCTCGTCAAGAGCCGCATCCTTGAGGATCATTCGGGTGGCAGGTTGACGGCAACTACGCAGCGCCGCCAGGTAGTGGCGAAAACCGCCCTCTTCCATCGCTACCGCCATCTCCAGGGCCGCTTCAAAAGTAAAACAGACATTGGGACTGCTCATGGCACTCTCCTTCCATATTTTTAATAGATAACAATATAACCATGCTTACTGGCAATCGCACTGATTTCAAGAACATCGTCAATCTGGTAGACCGAGCCATCAAGGATAAATTCATAGCCGCCCTCCGCTTTCAGCTTCGCCAAATCGATGAGATATTCAAAACTGGCGGTCTTGATCGTCTCCATAGTAACTCCCTGCAAATACTTTCTTAAAAGCTTAGCACATCAATCGACCGGCGTCTAACGGTTGCGAATCCTCGGGTCGGCAAAGGCATAACAGAGATCTGCCAGGAGATTTCCGACCAAAGTGAGGATGGCCCCCATCACCAGAATCCCCATAATCAGGGGATAATCGCGCATCATCACCCCGTCGTAAAAGAGTTTCCCCATACCGGGAATGGCGAAGATCGTTTCAAAGATGACACTCCCGCCGATGAGCCCCGGCACCGAAAGTCCGAGGATGGTAATCACCGGCAACAGGGCATTCCGCAGCGCATGACGATAGATCACGCTCTGCTCCGAGAGCCCCTTGGCGCGGGCGGTAAGGATGTAATCCTGGCGGATGACTTCCAGCATATTCGAGCGCATATAGCGGGAGAAGCCGGCAAGACCGCCAAAGGTCGAGATAAAGACCGGCAAAATAAGGTGGCGGCCGAGATCAATTATTTTGCCGAAAAGACTGAGAGAGTCGTAATCCAGCGACTTGAGGCCGGCAATCGGCAGAAGTCCGAGGCGCACCCCGAAAAAGTCCATGAGGAGCAACGCCAGCCAGAAGGAGGGGGCGGCAAAGCCGATAAAGACGAGAATTGTCGTGAGCCGGTCAAAGAGGGAACCACGATGCGTTGCTGAATAGATGCCGATGGGGATGGCGGCGGCGAGGATGGCGACAATCGACAGCAGATTAATACTGATGGTGATCGGCAGCCGTTCGACAATCTTGTCGAGAACCGGACGGCGATCCTGGGAAAAGGAGTTGCCGAAATCGAGACGGACAAAGCGTCCCAGCCATTCGCCATACTGAACAACCAGAGGCTTATCGAGACCGTACTGGTCGCGCAGGCGGTTGCGCAGCTCCGTACTCACCTCGGGGTTGAGCTGGGTCTGCATATCGGTCGGCTCGCCGGGCGCGAGATGGATCACCACAAAGGAGATCAGGGTAATCCCGATCAGCAGGGGGATCATCATCAAAAAACGCCGGCCCAGATAATTCAGCATAAAAGCCTGTCACTTCCAGAAAAAAATCGTTAAAAGGGCGACAGAAGAACGCAACTTACTGCTTGTATTTCCACTCATCCTGCGGCACATGCCACTTGATGAAATTATGCATGATCCCGGCGGGGGCTGGTTCGATCCCTTTAAAGCGGGTCGCAACGACCGGCAGCGCATCAGGAACATAAAGGAAGGTATAGGGCTGCTCTTCGGCAAGGATCTCCTGAAAACGATCGTAATACTTTTTCCGCTGGTCTTCGTCGAGAGTTTCGCGCCCCTTTTCAAGGAGGGCATCGACTTCCGCATTCTGGAAGCCGATAAAGTTTAACTCGCCGGGACGGGTCTTGCTCGAATGCCAGACGTTATAACTGTCGGGGTCGATCGGCACGCTCCAGCCGAGGATCGTCGCTTCGAACTTGCCGGGGTTGATAAATTCCTTGAGGAAGGAGGCCCACTCGATCACGCGGATTTTGACATCGACGCCGACATCGTGGAGGCGCCGCTGGATAATCTCGGCGCTCTTGATCCGGGCTTCATTCCCCTGATTGGTGACGATGGTGAAGGCCAGGGGACGGCCATCCTTGTCGAGAATGCCGTCGCCATTGTGATCGCTCCAGCCGGCTTCGGCCAAAAGTTTTTTCGCTTGCGTTGGGTCGAAGGGATACTTTTTGACGTTCGGATTATTCGGCCAGGTACCGGGTTTATAGGGACCGGTCGCTTCCTGGCCGAGGCCCAGGAGGACACCGTCAATCAACTCCTGCTTGTTAATCGCGTGGGACAGGGCCTGCCGCACCCGTTTATCCTGAAAGAGCGGATTTTTCAGATTGTAACCGAGATAGGTATAAGCAAAGGAAGGGTAGCGGTATTTGCTGAATTGGCGCTTGAAGGTCGCAGTGTCGGTCTGCCGGGCATACTGGATCGGCGTCAACCCCATCTGGTCAACCCCGCCAGCCTGAAGTTCGAGAAACATCGTCGATTCATCAGGGATGACTCGATAAACGACCCGGCTAAGGTAAGGCGCACCTTCCCAATAATCGCGGTTCGCTTCGAGGACCATCTTCTCGCCGCGCTTCCACTCCTTGAATCGATAAGGACCGGTGCCGACCGGCGCACTGGCGAGAGGACTCTTGCTGAGGTCCTGATTGGCAAGAAGATGGCGGGGATGAATCGAGAAACCCCAGCTGATCAACGCCGAGGCGAGGGGTTTAGCGTACTGAACCCGGAAAGTCAGGGGATCGAGGACTTCCGCCCTGGTCACGAGCTTATAACGATCGGCATAAGCTGTCGGTACCGCGGGATCGACCAGAAGCTGATAAGTAAAGAGGACGTCTTCGGCGGTAAAGGGGGCACCATCGTGCCACTTCACCCCCGGCCGGAGATGAAAGGTGATGGTCAGATTATCGGGCGAGATCTCCCAGGACTTTGCCAGCTCCCCTTCAAGCTTCAGGTTCTTGTCATAACGGACCAAACCGTTATAAACGAGTTCACTGACCTCCGAAGAAGCGCTGTCCGAAGAAAGGATCGGCAGGAGATTACTGGCGTCACCGATCATCCCCGAGATCATGGTATCGCCATGGACCGGCGGGGCCGCAGGCTGACTGGCACTCGGCGGCATCACCGCACTCTCCTGGCGATTACAGGCCGATAAGAAGGAAGTGCTGAGGAGCAGAAACAGAATCAAAAACCGCTGCATGGCTGAAACTCCTTATATGAAACCGTACAGATGACTACGGCAGGCTTTGCACTTTCATCCCGGCCGGAACCTTTAAAACAAAATTGTGCGGCGGGATCGGCACATTAATGACGCTATCGCTAAAAGTCATGGTGGCGACGACCTGACGTTCCGGCATGCTGACTTGTAATTTGCGGGGAAAATCCTCCGAACGGGCATCGAACCCGGAATAATCGGCCTGCAACTGTAAACGCTCACCAAGGAGATAAGCCGCTTGCAGTAAATTCCCCGCCGCGTCGAAGGTAAAGCGCTGCTCGACACCACCGGCGGCAACCAGGTCGAGCCGATCGCCGGCAGCCACGCGGACCACGGACGCACGGTCAAAGGGGAAACGCGGCGGCGCCATCAGGATCATGCCGACAAGATCTTCGACGCGCAACGGCATCCGGGTGTAACGGGCAATATTGGCGACGCTGGCACTCCCCTGGGCAAAGGTACCTTTCAGCGGCTGATAAACCGAGAGCTGTTCCTGATCGGCACTGAGACTCATCACCGGCGTCGCAAAGGGGCCAAAGAGAACTTCGCTGCGCAACTGGGCAGGACGCTGCACCAAGAGGATTTGAGTGGCGGCAAAGGACTCACTGCCGCTGACGATTTCGATCCGGGCGGAGGACTGCAACGATTGATAACGGTTGGTGACGGCGTCGAGCCGGGCGCGAAGTTGACTTTCACTTGTGGAGGGAAGCGAAAGTTCAGGGGGCACCGGACGCGCACAGCCGCAGACAACCAGGACAAGGAATAATAAAATAATTTTAAATTTAACGGACACGGGTTTTATTTCTCTTTCCGAAGCTGGAGGGACTTTAATTTCTCACGCAGAGGGGCGTTGTCCGGTTGCACGGCAAGACTGCGCTGGTAAATGACAATCGCTTCTTTGTAAGCTTTTTTCGCGAGGAGAGCATCGCCGTAATGTTCGAGAATTATCGGATCAGCCCCTTCCTTTTCCACTGCCTGGGCTAAAAACTTTCGAGCGTTCTCAAAATCTCCCCGGACAAAATAGACCCAGCCGAGGGTGTCAAGGATATGCGCTTCGGCTTTAACCGCCAGGGACCGTTGCGCCAGAAGCAGCGCCTCATCAAGGTTTTCCCGGCGTTCGGCATAATAGTATGCCAGATAATTGAGGGCTTCGGCATGGTTCGGATCCAGATCAATCGCCCGCCGCATCTCCGCAAGAGCAGTCTCGGGTTGTTCATAACGGTCAAACAGCAGCCCGAGACGGTAAGCTAATTCCGCATTACCCAGAAAACGCTCGCGGGTCTTGTGCAGCGTTGCCTGCGCCTGTTCGGCCCGGTTGTTCAGGTCATAAAGAGACGCAAGATAGAGGTAAATCTCCGGAGAAGTCTCCGTACGCGTCAGCCGTGCCTCCAGTAATTCGGTCGCCTCATCCAGACGCTGCAGTTTATGCAGAATAAAGGCGCGGTGCATCAGGGCATCATTATAAATCCCGGCATGCTCGGAGACCGCCTCGAAATGAGGCAGGGCCTGTTCCAGTTCCCCTTGCCGCTCGTAGGCAATGCCGAGATAAAACCTCACCTCATCGAGCTCGGGTGCCGATTCAATCAGGGACTTGAAGACCGGAATCGCCGCAGAATAGTCCTTACGCTCCAGATGGATCAGGCCGACTTTACGGCGGGCATCAAGATCTCCGGGATTTTGCATCAGGATCGCGTTAAATTCCACCAGCGCCGCAGACAAATCGTTCTGCTGGATGAAAATGCGGGCGAGATGATGGCGAACGGCGATATTTTCGGGACTCAGCTGAGCGGCCTTCCGGTAGTATTCGATCGCCTTGTCCCAATCCTGACGGCCTTCAAAGAGCGCCCCCAGTTCAAGAGCAGGAGTGTCAAGCTCCGGTTCCCTTTTTTCCAGACTAAGCAGGAGCGCTTCCGCCGCCGGGAAATCCCCTTTCTCACGATAAATTCGCGCCAGCATCAACTCGGCCACCGGATTCTCCGGGTGCCGCGCCAGCATGGCGGTCAACAGGTTTAGCGCACGATCCAGATCACCGCTTTTAATGATCGACAGGACGAGATGAAAGGCTCCTGCTTCCTGAGCGGGATCGACATCGTAGGC
>JAXMLA010000110.1:0-1766 GCA_034370465.1 Desulfuromonadales bacterium | reverse complement strand
CGCAACCGCTTTCTTAAGCACGAGCCACACTAAGCCATTCGGATGCGGTTTTCCAGAATAGAGATATTGTCAATAGTTGTGGATTGGATTTCCGGACGTCTCCCCGGTCAAGCTGCCACATCTTCAACCTGCTCCCCATTCACGAACTTTATTCCCGCCTCAACGAGGTGGATCAACTTGAATCCTGTTAGCTTGTGCCAGCCTTGTTCCGCTTCCCTGCAGAGCTTGTAGACCATTGCCAGCGTAGCCTTGCGCGTCCCACATCCTTTCGTCTTGCGGTGACGAAGCCGCACTGTTGCGAAGGTCGACTCGATGGGATTGGTCGTGCGAAGGTGAAGCCAGTGGGCTGCGGGGAAGTCGTAGAAGGCGAAGAGGTCGTCCTTGTCCTTCACCAAGCATTCCACGGCCTTAGGGTATTTGGAACCGAAGGATTTGACGAAGAGGTCGAAGGCCTTGAGCGCCTCCTCGCGAGTTGGCGCTAGGTACTGATCGTGGAGCATGCCCTTGGCTTTCGCCTGGAGCGCCTTGGGGAGCTTATCGAGCACGTTCCCGGACTTGTGAAACCAGCAACGCTGGATACGCGTTTCAGGCCAAACCTCTGCGGCGGCGGCTTGGAAGCCCATCGCCCCGTCGCACGCGGCGAGCTTTGGCGCCTGTTCCAGGCCACGTGAGCGCAGGTCCAGGAGGATTTCCTTCCACGACTGCGTACTCTCTCGATAGCCATCGGAGACAGCAATTAATTCCTTGTTGCCGTTGGAATCAGCCCCCATGATGACGAGTAGGCAGGAGCGCTCATCTTCAAGTCGCGCGCTACAGTACACACCGTCGGCCCAGACGTACACGTAGCGTTTCCCCGACAGGTTGCGCTTGGACCACTCCCCGTACTCCTCCGTCCATATCTCCTTGAGCCGCACAACCGTGCTCGCCGACAAACCCTTCGCCTGTGGGCCCAGAATGGCCTCCAGAGCGGCCGGGAAGTCATCTGTCGAGATTCCCTTGAGGTACAGCAGGGGAACCAGCGCATCAATGCTCGGCGCCCTTCGCATGAAACGCGGGAGTATACGGCTTGTAAAGCGTTCCTGCCCCATGCTATCCAAGGCCCGGTCATCGACGCGCGGCCGCGTTATGGGGATCGGGCCGGCCCCGGTGAGCACCGTTCGCTCGGGCATCGTACCGTTCCGTACCACAAGGCGTTTCCCATCCTCGCCGACAAGATCCTTGAATCGCGAAAGGTGCTCCTCGATTTCCGCCTCCAACGCAGCCTGTAACATCTTTCGCGCCCCCTCACGCATGATGAACTCCAACGCTCCCATGGTTTCGGGCGTTGCCTCGATTCGAGTCTCAATGATAGTCTTCTTCACGGACGTTCTCCTCCCGGCGAGTCTTGTTTGGCGACAAAACCTTACCGCAAAGAGGCGTCCGTTTTCTATTCCATCCACAAGAATTGATCATATCTCCGTAGCGGTCTGCATATGCAAACGAAAGGAGCTTGTTTTCCTTTAAAGCTGTTTTAATGATTTCCAGATATGGTTGTATGTTCCTGTTGCCCATCCACGGACTTGAATCTATATGTACTTGATGTGATTTTAGCTCAATATCCTTGGCTCTGTCGGCGGGGACGAAACTCCTGACTTTCGCCAGGGCGTTTGCCAGTTCATCGCCACGTATCATGCCAGAAAGACTGGAAAGCCCCATCAAGATAGCGGAAAGGTCGGCAGTAGAAAAAACCTTCCGGTCAATCTTGTATTCCTGCATGATCTCAAAGC
>JAXMLA010000109.1:0-1547 GCA_034370465.1 Desulfuromonadales bacterium | reverse complement strand
GATGCAAAACGCTAACCGGTCATTGTTGAGCCCCGAACGACAAACAGGGGGGGTCAGCTTTTTTTGCCGCATCAGCAACATTGACGCCCTCGTAAAAAGTAGGGAAACCTCACATTTTGTCATTCCCGCGTAGGCGGGAATCTAGTGAATTAAAGTACTTCTGGATTCCCGCCTACGCGGGAATGACGCCTTGGGTACTTTTTACGAGTTCGTCAACATTAACCGTGAACCAATTAATCTTACGCCAAAGTAGCGGCAACGGATTGGGCGATCAGTTGGCCATCGTCCCCATCTTGGAAGTGGCGGCCTTCAGCGGCGCCAGCTCCCAGAAATCCTCCACCTTCAGGACTTCTCCCCGGAGCTGGCCGGAGAGCCGGAAGAATTCCAGGTCATTCTTGGCCGCGAGTTCACCGCCGCCGTTGTTGGATATTATCCCGTTTCTCACCGCTTCCTGGAAGTAAGGGGTGATCTCCTCATCAAGTTTGGCCGGCAGGTCTTTCAGTATTCCCAGCCTCTTCCGTTCTTCCGCAATCCCTCTGGGGTTCGCGTTGATCTCCCGGGAAACCCGGAGCAGCTCTTCCACCAGGATGTTCACGGCGCCGGCGTTTTTATCCAGGAATTCTTTGGTCGCAAAGAGCGCCTCGTCACTGGCCTTTACCTGGCCCATGGGCAGGATGAGGAACTTGTCCGGGGCTTCCCTGAGGACGTAATTGCGGTTGTTGAGGTCCACAATCGAGGCCTTGATGTTCCCGCGAAGCAGCCCCAGGGCGCGCACGTCAGAACCGGGCACATAGCTGATGTTCTTGTACTTGATCCCGTGCTCCTTGGCCATGAGGTTCATGATCGCCTCAGTTCCCGAGCCACGGGCGTGTACGGCAATCTCCTGGCCGTCCAGATCCTTCCAGGTCTTGTAGAACTCCTTGTTTACGATCGGGAAGAACTGGAGCGCGTAGAGCTGATAGAAAAACCTGATGGGAACAGTGACTTTCTGGATTGCCGCGTAGGGCGTTCCCTGTCCCACATCGACCTGGCCGTTGATCACCGCCTGCGTGGCCAATTCCTCGCTTTTCAGCGGGATAATTTCCACATCCACCCCGCGCGCCTTCGCCCTCTCCACGGCAATCAGGAGCTGCAGGTCATCCGTCCCGAGCACATCGCCCAGGCCATAGCGGATCTTCGTCCTGGTCTGGGCCTCCAGGGCGGGAAGGCCTATCGCCAAACACGCCAGAAGCGCAACGACTACGACTAATCCTTTTTTGATACCCATACCTTCCTCCTTCACTCTCCCGTTAAAACAACCAAAATAAAAGACAACCCCTTTGAGCCAACGTCATATACGCCACCTGGAATCACGAATGTCCGGTTAGAAAATTGCTTATGTCCTTATCAGGTTCTTTTTGAGGCACCGTTGCCAGCTTTGCAGGGCCTTCTCCCTCTCCTTCAAGGGGAACCCTAACCCCCCATTCTCCCTCTCCCTCAAGGGGAAACCTAACGCCCCAGTCTCCCTCCCCTTTATGGGGTGGGTCGGGGTGGGGATGGGGTCAAAT
>JAXMLA010000108.1:0-1764 GCA_034370465.1 Desulfuromonadales bacterium | reverse complement strand
CCAGTTCCCGGGCCATCACATTCAACGTATCCCTCATGTAGCGCCAATGGTCTTCCGGGGTTTTTTTCTCCGGGCCCTCCAGGAGTTCCGTGAGTCGCCGGTAACGGTAGGAAGGGGAGAAATGGGAGGAAAAGTAGTAGGGATAATCCGATTTGACGGTCTTGTGGTTGCTGGTGCCGATCCAGCCACGCTTTGGATTGTCCTGCTGGGGCATCTTCTCGGGGGGGATCCAGCCGGACCAGTTGTCCTCGCTTCCTAGAACCTCCCAGGGTATGACGCCGTCGCCTGCCTTGCGGATGGGAACCCGGCCGGTTGTCTGCCAGCCGATATTCCCAAGGGTGTCGGCGTAGACGAAATTAAGGGAAATGATGGTTATCTCGTTCAGGCCCTCCTTCAGTTCCTCCACAGATCGGGCGGACATGATCTTGTCCAGGCCCAGGCTCGGCGTCATGGTCTCGTAGGGGGCCCACCGGACGGTCATGACGCGGCTGGTTTGCAGGCCCGGGAGAATATCTGTCACCACCGGCCCGCGCTGGGTGAATTGGAGGACTATTTCTTCCTCCCGGAATCCTCCCGGTGCCTTTTTATCTTTGATCTTCAATACCTCGGTGATCATGATCAGCGGGATTGATTTTTTCCCTTCCAGGTAATAACCAGGCTTTTCGGGATCGAGGGTTTCGATATAGAGATCCTGCGTGTCGGCGTAGCTGTTGGTCACCCCCAGGGCGAGGTGGGAGGTCCTGCCCACAATGATCCCCGGCAGTCCCGGCACCGTTGCCCCTACGGCCCGCCCCTCCGGGGTGATGAGTCCCACGGGATGCCAGGGACCCGGGAGAATCCGCGCATCGAGGTGGGGATCATTTGCCACCTGGGGCGCGCCACTCGCGGATAGTTTGGCGCCGACGGACCAGTTATTGCTTCCCAGGCGGTGAGAGGCGCCCTCCGCGAGGAGAATCTCCAGCCGGCCATCCCTTGCGAGTCCCAGCGGTTCCCTGCCTGTCTCTGCCCGCGGAGGGGGGGGTGGCTTGTCGGACAGGTCATCGGGGTTGATGTTGAGGGGCCATAGTTCCCTCGCCGTCTCCGGACCGAGCTTATCGATGAGCAACTGGGCGATGATCTCGGTTTTTAAATTGGCCGCCGAGTTCCAGCCCATGTAATAACCGATGGCCAGGGAATCGGCGATGGTCCATGGTCCGGGCTTGATGCCGGCGAGGCTGAATTCAAGGGGGATATCCCTGCCTGCCGCGATAAAGCTGTTCACCCCGTCCACATAGGCCTGGTGAATCCTGCGGACTGATTCATCCAGGATCTTCTCGTGCCGTCGACCCTGCCGGAGGAATCCGAGAGACCTCATGAGGATATCCGTTTTTCTCCCCTTCTCCCCCACCAGTTCGGAGATTCGTCCGGAGGCCATCATCCGGGTAAGTTCCATGGAAAAGAGCCGGTCCTGGGCGGTGACAAACCCCTGGGCGCGCATGAGATCGTCCATATTCTCCGCCCGGATATACGCCATCCCCTGGTAGTCCCGCAGGACGCGCACCTCCGAGAGCAATCCGGGCAGGGTGAGCTTGCCCTCCCTTTTGGGCGTATTTAGCGGCAGGAAGGCCAGTCCGAGGATGATTACGGCCACTACGGCAGAAATAATGAGGACAACCCTGGCTAGCACCTTCATGTTTTCCCCTCCTTTTTGAGGCAAAATGGCTGTTTTTTCGGGGCCTTCTCCTCCCCTTCAAGGGGAGGGTCGGGGTGGGGATGGGGTCAAAT
>JAXMLA010000107.1:0-1116 GCA_034370465.1 Desulfuromonadales bacterium | reverse complement strand
ACCAAGTTGACGGTACTTCTCCTTGACCCCAAACATCAGCAGCCTCAACCCGTTGATTTCCCGCCGGTAGAGAAGCGCCTTTGCAATGCCCAGGAGACCGAACCGGCCATTGAGGCGCTTGAGCAAGGGGTTGATGTCGGGAAAGATCACGCAGACGGCCACTGGTTCCTCTTCATGGTGGATGAAGAACACGAGATCCGGGTCCGCGAAGGGCTTGACGCTCTTCTTGATGTCTAGCATCTCATCGTCGCTCAAAGGGACAAAACCCCAATTGCCGGACCATGAATCATTGTAGATCTCCCGAATCAGGGCAAACTCTGCATCTCGATCCTTCGCGTTTACGGGCCGGATACGGACCCCCTTTTTCTTTGAGACCTTTTCGGCAAGGCGCTCCATCCAATCCGGCAGCCGGTACTCTCCTTCTATCTTGAAGGCAAGAAGGTCCTTCTCTTTGGTGAAACCGTAGGAATCCGCCAGCCGTTGGTAATACGGCGGGTTATAAGCCATCATCACAGCAGGCGGAACATCGAAACCTTCGATGAGCAACCCCGCTTCGTAATTCAACGAAGGGCTGAGCGGACCTCTCAGAAACGTCATCCCCTTCTGCCGCATCCAGGTCTCTACGGAAGAGTAGAGGGCCGCCGCGACCTCCGGGTCGTCCGTACACTCGAAGAATCCCCAGATGCCCGCCTTTTCGTCGTGGCACTCGTTGGAATGACGGTCAATGATGCCGGCAATCCTTCCCACCGTCTTCGATCCACGCCGGGCCAGAAAGAGCATGCGCTCGGAAAACCCCCAGAAAGGGTGGGCACCGGGGGTCAACAGGCGGCGAACCTCCTTCCTGAGGGGGGGGACCCAATGGGGGAAGTCGGCATAGATCTTCCAAGGAAGGTCGATGAAGGCGCCCCAATCCGCTGGGGATTCGACAGGAAGAATTTCTACGCCGGCCATGGTGTCGTCGCCATCGGGTTCCCCTAAGCTTGTTTCGCGCGATTCGTTGCGGTGCGAGTCACCTTCGTCTCATCTCATGGTGGACGGTACCAACGTCTTCGACTCCGCGAACACCCAGGAAAGGCCAAATCCTGCCATCCAGGTGTGGTGGGTTCTCATGAGCGG
>JAXMLA010000106.1:0-3970 GCA_034370465.1 Desulfuromonadales bacterium | reverse complement strand
GTGGCGGGAGCGGTCATTTGACCCCATCCCCACCCTCCCCTTGAAGGGGAGGGAGACTGGGGCTGTAGGCTTTCCCTTGAAGGTGCCAGAAGGACCCGCAAAGACGTCCATTGTGCCTCAAAAAGAACCTGACAAGGGGAGATACAATTTCTGAACATTCATCAGGTTATGGCCGGGCGCTAAAATTACGGCTCCTCGATAATCCTTTGGGCAAGCATCCTAACCTGGAGGAGGTCGAAGGGTTTGGTGATGAACATATGGGCGTATTTTTCGATACTTTCCTTCATGGCGCTGGTTATTGTCCCCGCGGTCATCATGACGACCTTCGTCTTCGGGGAGAGGGTCCGGATCCTTTCAAGCACTTCCGTTCCCTCCATATCGGGCAGGAAAACGTCGAGAAAACAGAGCTGACAGGGTGATGTGGAGATTTCAGCAAGGGCCGTCGCGCCTGTTTCCGCCGTAATTACCTCGGTGGCCTCGGTCCGTAGCGCCCGCTCCAATCCTTGCAGGAGCAGTTGTTCATCATCGACGATCAGAATCCTTTTCCTGTTCAAATCAGTTCCCCGTACTCCCTTTTTTCGCAATCATCCTAAAAGTCCCGCAACAAATATGCCATAGCGGTCCGTCATTTCCCGAGGCACCGCCTGTGGGGACCTTCGGGCTGTCGCGGGAAGAAATGGCAGCGCCTCCGATCCGGCATCGGTTGGTGAAATCACCAGGTCTGGCTGGTTATTTCACGAACCGATGCCGACATGCCAAATCTTTCCAATGGCATAATTAGCGGAATATCAATGTCAATTTTCCCTGGGCAGCTGTGGCATGTTAGTTGCTCCTATATCTCGATCTCTGCTTCGTCAGGTCCGTCAAGTCAGGAATTATTAGTTCCTGGCGGGGAAGCGCCCAGGGATTAGACACATAGTTTAATGACATTTAAAACTTAGGAGGAGCTATGAGAAGGTTGTTACTGGTATTTTTGTCCGTGTTTTTCTCCGTTGCGATTCTTGGCTTGCCCGGCCAGGCGTTCGCGCAGGGAAGCGCCAAATTCGCCGGCGCGGAAAGCTGCAAGGCCTGTCACGAAGACGCCTCTGCCAGCTATGCCAAATCCGTGCATGGCAACAAGGCGGTTCCCGGCAGTTCAGCGAACCGGGGAGGATGTGAATCCTGCCACGGCGCCGCCGCGGTGCATGTGGAAAAGAGCGGCGAGAAGGTTCCCGGAATGGTTTCCTTCGGCAACCGCAAGGTTGACGCCAAACTGAAGGACGCCTCCTGCCTGTCCTGCCATGAGGCCTCGAAAACCCTGGCCTTCTGGAAAATGGGAAAGCACAAGTCCGTGGGCTGCGACAGCTGCCACTCGGTACACCAGTCGGGGAAGAAGAACCTGAAGGCGAGCGAGCCCGAACTCTGCTACACCTGTCACAAGGACATCCGGTCTCAGGTTAACAAGAAATCCCACCATCCGATCAAAGAAGGGAAGGTATCCTGCTCGGATTGTCATGATTCCCACGGCACCTTCGGGAAAAAGCTGGTCAAGGCGGACACGAACAACGAACTCTGCTACAAGTGCCACTCGGAAAAACGCGGTCCCTACATGTTCGAGCATCTGCCGGTGGAAGAGAACTGCCTCAACTGCCACACCCCCCACGGCAGCAACCAGGCCAAACTCCTTTCCAAGAAGACCCCGCAGCTCTGCCAGGCCTGCCACGACTGGACGAGACATCCGGGAGGCGCGTACACCTCGTACGAAACATTTAAGGGCGCGACCCCGAGCAAGCAGTTGACCGCCCGGGATTGCATGAACTGCCACAGCAACATTCACGGAAGCAATGGCCCGTCAACCAAGGGCCTGAGATTTGTGAGATAGGGGGAGAAAATATGAAACTAAAAATTGCTATCAGTTCCATCATATTGTTTCTGGCCGCCTTCTCCCTGGCCTTCGCCGAGGAGAAGAAACTGGAAGGGGAAGTTACGATCAGCGGTGAATCCACCAACATAAGCGGCAACAGGGCCAGCCTCAACGAATACCGGGACCTCCGCGACGGTTTCTACGGTGACGTGAACCTCAGGTATAATTCAGCCGGCTACTTCCTGAACTTCGAGGGAACCGACATCGGCAGGAACACTCAGAGCTACCATCTTGACGGCGGCAAGTGGGGCCAGTTCAAGTATTTCGTTGATTACGATCAGATAAAGCATAACTTCACCTTCGACGCGAGGACCTTCTATACCGGCGTCGGCACGGACAGACTGACCTATACGGGCGTTGTGCCCGTAGGCGGCGCGGCTGCCGGAGCTTTCACCCCCTCCGCCACGATCTTTGATTATGCCAGCGAGAGAAAACGCCTGGGCGCGGGTTTCAACCTTGATCTGGCCAAGCCCTTCTTCCTCGATGTTTCGGTCTCCCGGGAAGAGAAGAAAGGTCTGAAACCTACCGCGGCGGGCGCGCTTACCGGTGGCGGTTATGGTCTGGAGCTGCCCGAGCCTCTGGACTACCGGACGGATGTCCTGAAGCTGGAGATGGGTTATGCCACAAAGGCCTTCTTCGCCTCAGCCAGTCTCTACTATAGCGAGTTCAGAAACGAGATCGAAAAACTCTATCATCGGAATCCGGCTTATGCAAACACGGCGGCATCCGCAGTGCCGGATGTAATAACCCTGCCGCCGGACAACAGCCATTACAAGTTCTCCCTGAAGGGCGCGGCGACGCTTCCCCTGAACAGCCGTTTTAATGCCAACCTGGGGTTCTCCAAAACCAAATCGGAAGCGGACCTCTTGAACTATATCAGTGCCAATGTTGCTGGCGGTTGGTCAGCGATCACCCTGAGCGATCCGAAGTTCAATGGCGAACTTGACTCCCAGAATTACGATTTCGTCCTGACCTCGAACCCGGTCTCCTCCCTGGACGCCAAGGTCTTCTACAAGTATTACAAGAAGTCCAACAAGTCCGATGAGATTACCACGACCGATGGGGCCAGTGTCTTCAAAAATCATCTCTTCGATTACAACAAGGAGAACATCGGGGCGAGCTTCGGGTTGAAGCTGCCCGGGCACCTCAAACTGACCCCCGCCTACAGCTACCTGAAGGTGAAAAGGGAGCGGGGCGACTTCCCGGAGAATGTTGACCATACCTACTCAGCGGACCTGAAGTGGGACGGCGTGGAGTTCCTCACGGCCAAGGCTGGCTATGAGCGCCTGAACAGGACCGGCGACTGGAAGCAGATAATTCTGGCAATACCGGGTGTCGGCAACGTCAACCAGAATACGGCGAATTTTGTTGAGCCCTACGTAAGGCGGTTCGACGTCGCCCCGATGAACAGAGATACCTACCAGGTGTCCTTTGATCTTTATCCGACGGACAATCTCAATATCGGAATCGGTTACCGGAACAAGCGGACCGATTTCAAGGATACCATCCTGGGCCTCCGGGAGGACAAGAGCGACGAGATCAACTTCGATATCGATTACACCGTGGGCAGCTTCGCGAAGTTCTCCGCCTATTACGATTACGAGAAGACAAAATCATTTCAGTTCCAGCGGCGGCTCAACGCCAGCCCCATCACGGCGGCCCAGGGCAATCCGGATGGAGGTATTCTTACTGCGAATTTCTATAACTGGAATCTCGAGCAGAGCTTTACCACCGACAGTTTCGGCTTCGGAGCTGATTTCTTCGTCGTCCCGAAGAAGCTGACCCTGACCTTCCGTTACGATTCCGTCAAGTCGGACGGGTTGGCGGACTACAATCTGCAGTGGCTCCTTGCCGGTCAGACCCAGGACAATATCGACATGAGTAACTGGGAAGACTACCGGAAGCAGGTGTTCCAGGCCAAGGCCGTCTATGACGCCACCAAGTCCCTGGCCCTCACCCTGGGTTACGCCTATGAAAGGTATGAGTATTCTGACGCCCTGTATGACGGGTACAAGTATATTGCCACCTCGTCAACGGGGACTGTAAATAATTACCTCACCGGCGCCT
>JAXMLA010000105.1:0-2217 GCA_034370465.1 Desulfuromonadales bacterium | reverse complement strand
CCGCCGCATCAGATGCTGCACCGCCTGGTCGAGGCCATCGAGGGTCAGTTCAAACATGGGGAACACCTCCCGGATCACGTCGATCGTGTAGGTCTGCCCCCAATAATACTCTGTTTGAGGGTTGATCCACGCGGCATGGCGGAAGGTCTTGGCTAGAAAGCGCAATCTCTCGATGCTGGGGCTGCTTTTGCTCGCCTCCACATAGATGGAGCCGTTGGCCTGGAGCAGTTCGTAGGGCGCCATGCTGGCGTCTCCCACGAAAATAAGCCTCGTGTCCGGGTCCTTCCGCAAAAAATCCTCCACGGGCTCCGGTTTGTAATGCCGCTGTGGGTCCTGCCAGACAAGATTGTAGATCGTGTTGTGAAAATAATATATCTTCAGATCCTTGAACTGGGCGCGGGCATAATTGAAGAGGGTCTGGACGACCTCCACATAGGGGTCCATGGACCAGCCGCCGTTATCGATCATGAGGATCACCTTCAGCCGGTCCGAAAGGCGGCGGTCAAAAACAATCTCGATTTCGCCGGCATTTCGCATGGTCTGGTAGATGGTTTTCTCTACGTTAACCAGGTCCCTTGGTCCCGCGGGGATCATCCGCCGGAGGCGCTTCATGGCCTCCCCCATCTGAAACTCCGTGAGCGGACCTTCCTGGGTATAGTCCCGGTAACGCCGTTCCAGGGCCACCTTCACGGCCGATTTATTCCGGGAGGTTCCCCCTACCCGCATCCCCCCGGGATGATTCCCGGCATTTCCTACCGGCGCGGTGCCCCCCGTACCGATCCACCGGCTTCCCCCGTGATGGGCCTCCCTTTGCTCCTTAAGGAGCTTGAGGAAATACTCCACCAGTTCCTCCGGGGTCATAGCCTTTATTTCCTCCTCGCTGAGCCCTAAAGCAGCAGCCAGCTCTTCCGGCCGCTTCAGCCATTCCTCGAGCAGCGCCCGCATGGCCTCGGTAATCTCTATCTCCTCCGGCATGTCGAGGACTGCCCCCCGGAAGGAAGAGGCAAAGACCTGATCGTACATGTCGAAATATCGTTCGCTCTTCACGAGGATCGCCCGGGCGGCGATATAAAAATCCTCGAGGGAAAGGATCAGGCCCAGCTTGAGGGCCTGCTGTAGGCGGAGGAATGAGGTGGGACTTACGGGAATGCCCCTTTCTCTCAGGGTATAGAAGAAGCGGGCGAACATGGGCTTATTCTCACTTAAAAAGCCTGGCGAGCTGCTGCTCCGCCTGGCTCAGATCGCTGCTCTTCTTGAAAAGGACCCCCAGATAGGGAACCCGGCCACGGTGGAGCTGGGAGAGATCGAATTCCGGATCGGTCATGAGGGCCCGGAGCCAGTTGATCAGCTCCCGGGTGGCGGGTTTCTTTTCAATGCCCTTGAGTTCCCGGAGGCGGTAGAAGCTGTGGATGCCGCCCTCCATGAGGTCGGCGCTCAACCGGGGAAAGTGGACGGCCACGATGCGGCGCATCATGTCGGGATCGGGAAAGGCGATATGGTGGAAATTGCAGCGGCCCAGGAAAGGATCCGAGAGGTCCTTCTTCGCGTTGGACGTGATGACGATCACGGGCCGGTGCAGGGTACTGACGGTCCGGTCGATCTCCATGATATCGAACTGCATCTGGTCCAGGACATCGAGCATGTCATCCTGGAAATCCGTGTCCGCCTTGTCGATCTCGTCAATAAGTAAAACCGTGCGGACCTCCGAGCAGAAGGCCTGGCCGATCTTCCCCATCCGGATGTACTCTCCGATATTGCTCACGTTTCGATTGGAATCACCGAAACGGCTGTCGTTGAGCCTGGTCAGGGTGTCGTACTGGTAGAGGGCCTCGACGAGCTTCATGCTCGATTTGACGTTGAGGACGATGAGGGGCATCTTGAGGGAGTCGGCAATGGCATGGGCCAGCATGGTTTTCCCCGTGCCCGGCTCCCCCTTGAGGAGCAGGGGCATCTCGAGGGCGATGGAAACATTGACGATCTTGGCCAGCTCCTCGTCGAGCACATACCTGGCCGCCCCGTGAAACTTGTAAACCTGACTTTTACCTTCCATATTCTACTCCCACGCAATGATTTGAAGTACTTTTGCGTACTTCTACTCTTAGGGCTCGTAAAATTATTAACGTTACAAATTACCTTTAGGACAAATGGAATAGTTCCAGTCGCCATGAAAATCATCTCTGACTATATTGATGGCTGCAAACTCAGCATCGGGGACTT
>JAXMLA010000104.1:0-2039 GCA_034370465.1 Desulfuromonadales bacterium | reverse complement strand
GGGGCTTTCGGCCGCCCCGTCAAGGGAGGGAGCAGGCGCTGCAAAGCAACACAAGAGGCCACGCGTCCCGCCTGACCGGTCACGTCAAATGGCGGGGACCATTAATCACCGAATGTCACGCAGGACGCCTGCCCCATGATAACTGGTCTCGCCCGGCTCGTTCCTAAAGTCCAAAAGCCTGCAGTCTATCCTCTTGGCGAGGCTAACATCACCCGGCCGTGAAGAGCCGCTCTGGATCAAAGATGCGTATATCCATCAGATCCGAGTCAACAGGTGGTGATAAGGTTTCAAGCTCAGGGGCAATTTTAATTTCCCATCCGCACCTGGCCTTAATTTCTCCTATAATATCCGACTCTTTATTCCCCGCATTAAATATTTTTGTAAGGATAAGTTTCTCCTCTCCCCTCCCCTTTTCAAAGACCCCCAGGTCAGTGACCAGAGTCCGTACCCGTTCGCCCGGGGCGGTAATGTAGCTCACCCTGTCTACCAGCCGGTAGGGATTCATCTCGATCAGAACCAGCACCTCTTGCGCCCCAAGGGCGACATCACAGGCCCCGCCCGAGCCCACAAGGAAAAGATTCATCTCCCGGATCAGCGTGGAATTGATATTCCCGTATTGGTCTATCTGCCCGGCCCCCAGAACGCCGATGCTCCTGCCGGATGAGGAGCCCACCATATTGCCCAGGACGGTGATGATGTCCGTAAGCATGGAACAGGTCGGAATATTCCGTAAATTAAAGATAAATGGATCCGCGGGGCGCGGGGTGTAGCCAAAGAAGCCCACCTCGGCCATGAGGTCCACCTGGCAGTCGATCCTTTTGAGGTCGTACCAGGATTTCCAGGCGGCCAGATTCGAGGCGCCGATACCAGCCAGGATCGTCCGGTAATTTTCGGCCTTCACCTTTTCCTTTATCAGCCCCGAAGCCGCCAGAATCATCGTTTCCGTGGGATTCGCCTTGCCGGCTTTCGTCATGGCGGGAACCTGATCCATGAGTTCCGTCTGCCAGGAATCGGTTGCCGCCCTGCCCTTTAAGCGCCATATTCGATCATGGCCAAGTTTTTTCAAGTAGGCATTGTGGTCCGGGCAATCCAGGAGCCACTCTTCCACCCAGGCCCTGGTTTTTTCCTCATCTTTACATGCCTCGCGCAGAGACTGGAGAAAAATCTCGTCTTCCGCGTAGGCCTCGAAATCCCTCACCCCGTGATTTGATGCGCCCGCGGGATGGGTTCCCAAAGGGACCGGACAGACGGCCCTGACCAGAAACCCCGGTATCTTTACCAAATGGGAATAGCGTTTCAACTCCCGCGTGGTGAGAACATTCTCCACCGTCGCCACCACGCCCTCCCGGGCGGCAAAGGCGCCGTGGGGTCCTTCCGCATAAGGAGGGGCCAGGACCAGGTTCCCCGAGGGATCGGCGGCCCAGGCGTGAACGAAGGTAAGGTCGGGATTCATGGCGCGGACCATGATGGTCTTATTGCCCTCGGGCGACGAGGTCACCCAGAGGTTATCGGCATTTTCCTCCTCCAGGGAACTGCCGGAAATGGAATGGGTCGGCATCCAGTCCACCCCCATCGCGCCGGCCAGCAGACGTTGCACCAGGGTAAGGACCGTCCAGTTCTCGATGGCGACCCTGCCCTCCTGGAAGGCCGCCTGATAAATCCTGTTCGGACCGGGGAAGGGATAGGCGTCGCCACAGAAGGTGGTTATCAGTTTCTGGGCCAGTCCGCCCTGAACAAAAAGCATCATGTTGCCGGTAAATCCGAGAGAGCTGATCGTAAACCGGGGCGCCTTCTGCCAAAAACTTCGGCAGATCTCAAAGACCGCGGCGTTTGGCCGCATGTAGGTATGGGCAATGTGCAGATGCATCCCCGTCCGCACAAAGGATTGAACCGCCTCTTTAAGCCCCATGACCTTACTGCCCGCAGTCTCGCGGCCGGCCAGTAACAGCTTCTCTTCCACACTCTCTGTAAAGATGCCGTACATCCTGACCCCCTTCAAGAAAGAAAGTGACTATCAATTATGACGACTTCGTAAAAAG
>JAXMLA010000103.1:0-4730 GCA_034370465.1 Desulfuromonadales bacterium | reverse complement strand
GCGGATCTTCGAGCGCGCCTTTCGCCGCGCGCGGTTGCCCTTGGCTTTCAGCAGCGGTTTTCATCCCGCGCCGCTGCTGTCCTTTGCCCGGGCCCTGCCCGTGGGTGTGGGCAGCGTGTGCGAGTGGATGGATTTTTTTGTGCGCGAACATCTCGATGTTTCGGATCTGTCCGCACTCCTTGGGCCCGAATTGCCCCAGGGTATGCGCGTGGTGAAGGTGGAGGAGTTGCCGTGCCAGCGCCGGTCCCCCATCGCCAACCGGGAGCGTTTTTCGCTGAGTTTTACGCGTGCGGAAGATGCCGTGCGTTTCGCGAATCGGTTGCCGGGCTTCTTGGAGGCCGCGCAGTGGCCAGTGCCCAAACTGACCAAAAAGGGCGAACTCGGAGAGGTGGACGTTCGCCCCATGGTGCAGTCCATCGCTGCCGGGGAGGACGGTTTTGTCATTGATTTCGACTGGGAGACTCTTTATGTCAGCCCGATCTTCGTGCTGCAGGCTGTTGATCCGGAATTCACGCTGCTGCAGGGTAGGCTGATCAAGACGGCGCAGTTCTTTTAGCGGCGCAAAAAAAAGGCGAAGCATGGGCTTCGCCTTTCACTCTGGTGGTGCGCCCGGCAGGGCGCACCCACTTGGAGGTGAAAGTCCTCTACGCACCCGACAGGGGGAAGCGTTAGCCGGACGGCAAGGGTGTCCATCGCGAGGTGGAATCTGAAGGAAGCCGCAGGCAAAACCCTGGCTCGACGAACAGAAACCGCATGTGAGGCGGTCGCGTCGGATGAGAAGGCCACTATCTTCAAAGTCCAATACCTGTACGGAAGGCGCGGACGTAGATGCGGCGGGCATAAGGGGGAAGGTGGGTGTGCATTACCCGGGGAGATCTGGGCGTTTGCCATGTGCTACCCGCGTCGAGAGGCGTGGGGATGAACGCCCAGAAGTCAGCAGAGGTCATAGTAGGTCCCTCGACCGGACCGAAGGACCGAACATGTAACATGGGACAGGAGCCGGAATTTCGATGACCAGCAGTAACGCAGAAGGGCAGAGACATTCTGCCGCCATGACCGAGGGTAGGGGACGGAATCCCCGAGAGCAGGTGCGCGGTGCGTATGGGGTCACGGGAAGGATGGGGCTCTCCTGGCCGAAGGCTATGGACGTGATGGAAGCGGTGGTCGAACGCGAGAACATGCGCACGGCGGCCAAGCGTGTGCGCAGCAACAAGGGTGTCCCCGGCGTCGACGGCATGCGTGTCGAGGACGTTTGGGGGTACTACGGTCCTCATATCGAGAAGTCACTTCTGGACGGGAGCTACGAACCGCAACCGGTCCTGGGGGTTGAGATCCCCAAGCCCGGCGGCGGCACCAGACAACTGGGTATTCCCACGGCCATGGACCGTCTGGTCCAACAGGCGCTGCATCAGGTGCTTACGCCGATCTTCAATCCCGGCTTCTCCGAATCAAGCTACGGGTTCCGTCTCGGTAGAAGCGCGCATCAGGCCGTGCAGAAGGCACGGGAGCATGTCGCCGCCGGCAAACGATTCGTGGTGGACATGGATCTGGAGAAGTTCTTCGATCGCGTGAACCATGACGTGCTTATGGCACGCGTGAGGCGCAAGGTCGGGGACAAGCGGGTGCTCGGCCTTATCCGCCGGTTCCTGCAAGCGGGGCTGATGACGGGCGGAATGTGCAGTCAGCGGTCGGAAGGGACTCCGCAAGGGGGCCCACTCTCCCCGCTCCTGTCGAACATCCTGCTGGACGATCTGGACAAGGAACTCGAACGCCGAGGTCACGCGTTCTGCCGGTACGCGGATGACTGTAACATCTATGTGCGCACCCGCCGCTCGGGGGAGCGCGTTATGGCCTCGGTGAGCCGGTATCTGCAAACCCGGCTGAAGCTTCAGGTGAACGCCGCCAAAAGCGCGGTGGATCGGCCCTGGAACCGGAAGTTCTTGGGCTACAGCATGACGTCTCACAAACAACCGCGGCTGAAAGTGGCCCCTGCGGTCGTCACCCGGTTGAAAGACACGGTGCGCGAGGTCTGCCGCAAGGGGCGCGGTCGATCCCTGGAAACGGTGATCGACGGGCTCTCGCTGAAGTTGCGGGGCTGGGTGAACTACTTCAAGCTGGCCGAAGTGAAAAACGTGTTCGAGGAGCTTGACGGTTGGGTTCGGCGTCGTCTGCGCTTGATCCTCTGGCGTCAGTGGAAGCGGGTCTACACCCGGGCTGGAAATCTGATGCGAAGGGGCCTGAGCAAGGACCGCGCATTGAAGTCCGCCATGAACGGACGCGGACCATGGTGGAACTCGGGAGCTTCGCATATGAACGAGGCTCTTCCCAAGAAGTACTTCGATAAATTAGGACTCGTGTCGCTGCTTGATCACTACCGGAAACTTCAATGTGTTACATGAACCGCCGTGTACGGAACCGTACGCACGGTGGTGTGGGAGGACGGCGGGGGTGACCCCGCCTCCTACCCGATGTGCGCCAGGCATGGCGCGTAGTGCTTAGGCACTGTTCAACCGGTTGTGGTGACTGGTTGATGACTTGGGGGTGCAAGTCCCCTGTGGACCCTGATGGCGGGAACCACTAGCTAACAGCAACTGCGTTGTCGCGAGGCAAGGTGGGAAGGAAGCTGAAGGCAAACTCTCGGCCCGACGAACAGAAATCGCATACGAGGCAGTCGCACTTGGGCGAGGAAGCATCGGTTTTCAAAGCCCAATAGTCATCCGGAAAGTGTGGATGTAGATGCGGCGGGTATATGAGAGGAAGGTCACGCGTCTTACCCTGGGATATCTCTGAGCCTGCCCTTAGGCTACCGCAATCGAGAGGTTGCGGGAAGGGCTCAGAGAAGTCAGCAGAGGCCATAGTAGCTGAAATGCCATTCAGTGAAGGGCTGAACCGGTTCTGTGCGGCAGTATTGAGTTCCGATCCTTTAAAGCAGATGCCCGAAAGGGGCCTTGAAGCCAGAAGTATCGGTCAGAAACCGTGAGATAAGGCTGGGCGCGAACAAAGAGGATGGACCACTCGACAAAGAAAGCCAAAACACAGGACCGGAACCGCCGTATACGGAACCGTACGTACGGTGGTGTGGGAGCTAGGGGGAGGTGACTCCCCCGGCTACCCGATTTTCACAGCTGTGCTTGTGGCGGAGTAAAAGGGGGGCTTAGCGCTGGTCCGCGACCGCCTGCTTGAGGGGCAAGAGTTCGTCGAATTCCACGCCGATGTAATACAGGCCCATCAGGGAGCTGTCGTCGATTTGACCCCAGCACACGGTGCCGTGCACTTCCTCCAGCATCTCGAAGCGTTCGAAGCCGATTTCGGCGGGGGCAATGATGACCCGGTCACCCGTGTTGAAATTGTAGTCGGCTTCGATGAGCAGGCCGCCGCGCCCGATGTTGATGATCCGGGCTGAAACCAGCATGTCGGCCTCGGATTGCGGAATTATGCGGCAGGGGAGCAGGCAGCCAAAACGTTTCCACTTTCTGTTCTTTTGCGTCTCGTGGGCCATGAAAAGTCCTTTTGCCGGGGCGGGTTGTGCGCGGAGAGATAATTTTCTTGGCATATAGATGATGCGCGCTGACAACACAAGGATATTACTCGCCTTTATTGCTCAGTGAGGAGCATCCTGCGTGGTAGTTCACGTTCCAGGGCGATGCCCACGTGGTAAATGCCTTGCCCCGCAGTTGCCGTAGACTGGCTCCAGCGCACCGTACCGATGAGGATTTCCGCGAATTCGAACAGCAGGGAGTCGTATTCGTCCTCCAGGGTGATGGCCACGCGTTCGTTGGCGATGAATCCCTGCTCCGTGGAGAGCATGACTCCGCCGGGACTCAGGTTGATGATGCTTCCCTCGGCCGAGTTGCGGGTGTCATCCTCATAGCTGATCTTGCATGGCACGGATATGGGCTCGCGGTCCCAGCGGCGATTGTTTTGGGTCATGGTTGCCCCTCCAAAGCTCGGGTTGAGTAAGCGAGTACAGGGTGGGGAGTAGGGTCGGTGCGGATATTGTGGATGAAGCGCATGGGTGCTCCCTGTCGGAGGGTTGAAATTGCCATGAGAGCCGGATGTTTCGATGTTGCGGGGTCATGGTCCGAAGGGGCAGATGTGATCAGATCTTTTTCGTCCAATGCATGATCTGATGCGAAGTGACATCACTAAATGCGACAAGTCGGTCCGTCAATAGGATGGGGGCTGGCTGGGTTGCTCAAACTATTTATGGGCGCGGACAGTGACAAACTTCTGATCACCTGCCTGGCTGGCGCTTTCGTCTCGGACAACATCGCTGAATCGACTTAAGCCATCAAGGTTTTGGTCGGTTGCGTTCTCGCCATCCGATCCTGGCGGAAATGTGCAACATCATGCTCCGCATGCCTGTCTTGGTTCTACGGCGATTTTCAAGGTCCAGGCAGTCAATCAGAGTGTCCAGCCCGCAGCCTTGGCCATCTCTCGTTGATCAAAGCTAGACCCACGTCGCCAAAGTTGTTTCCTTAGTTCCTTTTGATAACGGTGATAAGCATTGCAAATTCTGGTTGAACTCAACGGGCGCAAAATAATTTTCAAGCCAATTCTGTTCAATATGCCAATAGATTTGATGTATTCCAATTTGAAAGATTCCAAAATTATATATAGAATGTAATATTTTGACGAATTTGGGGTGCTTTGAAATTCTATTCAAAAAAATATTATTGCAATATAAGAGAAGAGAGATATTTTTTGCATGTAAATTATCTACTTAATTT
>JAXMLA010000102.1:0-2456 GCA_034370465.1 Desulfuromonadales bacterium | reverse complement strand
GCCCAGTTCGAAGACACAGATGTTGCCCTAGCGCTTGCATTCCACACAGACAGGATAGGTGGGCGTCTCGGGTGTCTTTCCCAGGAGCAGGTCCCTGACGGTCCGGACAAAATCATCCTTGTGAATGGGGCAGCCGTGGATATAAAAATCCACAGGGACGACGGCGTCGATGGGCCGGGCCAAGGCGGTTTCGTACCAGTGGGCCTTGTCGCCATAAACATATTTCCTGACCTCATCGGAGGGTTGAAAGTTCTTCAGACAGTTCACCCCGCCGATCGTGGCGCAGGACCCCAGGGCCACCAGCACGGCGGCCTGGTCACGTATCTTCTTCAGCCGCGGGATATCCTTCTCCCTGGTGATGCTCCCCTCGACAAAGGCAATCGCGTAATCATCACTGCTCTCGGTCATGGCCTCCCGGAACTGGACGATATCCACCGCGCCAATGACATCGAGCATCTCGGCCTCGAGGTTTACCACCTGGAGCTGGCAACCTTCGCAGCTGGCGAAATCAAAAAAGGCTACTTTCGGTTTCATTAAATGGCCTCCTTTATGTCTTTGATCCGGGCAAAGGTGAATACCGGGCCGTCCTGGCAGACGTAAAGATCGTCCAGCTGGCAATGGCCGCACTTGCCCACGCCACACTTCATCCGCCGCTCCAGCGAAACGATGATCTGCTCGTAAGGAATGCCCTTGACCTGCGCCTCCAGAATCGCAAAACGGTACATCACCGGGGGGCCCACGATCACCGCGACCGTCCGGGCAGGATCAACGGATACTTTGGGGAAAAGGGTCGTGATTACACCTACATTGCCCTTCCAGTCGCCATTGGCGCGGTCAACCGTTTCCAGATACTCCAGGTCCTTGCTCGTCCGCCAGCGGGCCAGTTCCGGGAGGAAGAGCTGCTCCGACGGACTCCTGGCGCCGAAGAGGACGATTACCCGGTTAAAATCTTTCCGGTTATCGAGTACATAATTGATCAGGGAGCGAAGAGGCACCAGACCGATGCCCCCCGCCACAAAGAGGATATCCTTCCCTTTCAGGTCCTCGAGGGGGAAGCCCTGGCCGAAGGGACCGCGGATCCCGATGCTCGCCCCTTGATCGAGGGCATGGAGGGCCTTTGTCACGTTTCCCGCGGCGCGGACGGCCAATTCAAAGGACCCTTTTTGGGTGGGGGACGAAGAAATGGAAATTGGCGCCTCGCCAATCCCGAAGAGCGAAACCTCGACAAACTGACCAGGCACATGCCCCAGGTCCCGGCCATTTTTCAGCTTGATCTCAAAGAGTTTTTCCATGGCGGTCAGGCGTTCGGTCCTGATAATCTCTGCCGGCTGGGGCAGATAGATCGACCCCTGCTCACCTTGCAAGGCCGTGTGATCTTCTGCGGTCATTATCATCACTTGCCCTCCTTCAATCGGTTAAAAATTTCCACGGGATTGGCAATGTCGGACAAACAGGCGGACACGCATCGACCGCAACCGACGCAGCCATGTTCGCCATATTTTTCGAAGATATATTTCCCCTTGCGGGAAATCCGGTGTCTGATCCGCTCGGCCCGATCCTCCCGGAAGTTTTCTCCCGTGGCCACCCGCGCAAAACCGTCAAGGAGACATCCATCCCACAGCCGGACCCGTTCCCCGTTGACCAGGTTGAGGGCCGTCTCATCCTGCACATCAAAACAATAGCAGGTGGGGCAGACAAGATTGCAGGAACCGCAACTGAAGCATTTCTTCCCGAGTTCCTCGTAAAGCTGACAGCCTGTATTGGCGGTTAGAAGCGCGGGCAATTCCTCGTAGGGGGTATGCACGGCATTCCCCTCGTAAAGGGCGGGGATCGCCGCCCGCCGGGCAGCCCTCTTCGCGATATCCTCCTCTGTGGCCGGCCGCTGCCTGGCATGGGAATTCAATATCTCCTCTCCCTTTTTCGTCCCCACCGCGACGACATATCTTTCCCCGATATCGGTCAAGAGAAGGTCATAGCCGGTCTCCACCAGGGCTGATTTCATGGAGCCGCAGAAGGCATTTTTGGCAGGACGGGTGATATCGGTCCCGATGATGACCAGGTTATCGCGCCTCTGGCGATAATGCTGATCATTATTCCCTTCGGCAAAGATGCGGTCCAGTTGCTCGATGGCCTTGATGTCGTAGGGATGAACTCCCGCGAGAGCAAGTGGTTGGCCTCCCCAGGCAGGTTGAGAATCTCCTTCTTCGCCCCGGCGAAATTTCAGCAGGGTCTCTTTGGGCGGAAGCAGATAGGCTTTGGGGGGGAGGATGGTAACGTCATAATCCAAACAGAGCTTCGATGGATCATCCAGAGGGGCATACGCGAACTTTCCCGCCGCCTTTTCCTGCACCCCCGCCACGTCTATGGACTGGGCGAGGCTGCCGATGAAGGGGGGGAAATCCTGCTTATCGATGGCGCAGAGATACATCTTTTCCTCCTTTCTTGGATGGATATTT
>JAXMLA010000101.1:0-3163 GCA_034370465.1 Desulfuromonadales bacterium | reverse complement strand
TATCCCGGTATAGAAACTCATCGCTTCCCGTGTTATAAGGCGGATCGATACACACACACTTCACCTGCTCCCGGTAGCGTTCTTGCAGCAGGTTGAGGGCTTGGAAGTTCTCGGAGTGGATGAGGAGTCCGTCGCATCGTTCATCGAAATCGGGGATGCTCTTGAGGAGCCGGGCCTTGAATGCGGCATCGAAGAAGGCGGTGTCGAGGACGAGGTATGGGCTGGCCTTCAGGTATTCGACTGTTTTGACAGGGGGTGGCGCTTGGTCGCCGAGGGCGAGTTCGGCGGGTGCGACTGCACGGCGGTCAGCACCCGACGCCGGGGCGGGGGCAGAGCCGGGGTCACCGGCCTCAGCTACAGAAGACGAAAGGAAACCCAGTTTTTCCCATCCAGACCATTGCGCGTCGTTGGCAGCGATTTCGGGGTAGAGCGCTTCCGGTACGCGGTCGAGGGTGATGCAGTAGTTGGTTTCAGTAACAAATTTCTTTTTAAGCCAGAGTTTTTTCTGGAAGTTCTCGATCTGGGCGAGGAAACCGATCAGCTCCTTCGCAATGATGCGCAGGCACTGGATCATCCTTAAATTTTTCTCGATGGCAGCGAAGGCGCCGGCGGCCTGGAGGTCGTCAAGGTTCATGACCTCGGTTTTGATATAAAAGTCCAACTCATGGGCAAGAAAACCCTCTAGATCCTTGTGAATAAAGTAGTCGGCCGTATTTCGCGCGGTGTAAGTGGAAAGGTGTTTTTCGAGCAGGGTGCGGCCGGGGTTGGATTCGGTCGGGATCCGTCGGGCGAGCTCCGCCCAGCGGGTTTTGACGGTATCGTCGGCGAAGACGGTATCGAGCGCTTCTTTGCTCAGATCGGCTTGCTTGGTGCCATTGGGCATGGCGACGTACTCGAAGCGGATGATCAGTTCTCGATTACCCTCTCCAGCCTCCTCGATCGGAATGCGCGGTTCACGGGGCGGGCCGGATTCGTCCGGCGCGGAGTCTGTCGCGGCGGTGGGCTCTGCCGCTGGCGTAACGAGCCGGTAGCGGCGTTCCGTTCCGGTATCCTTGCGGTTATCCTTGGCGGTGTCGGCGGCAACCAGGCGGAAATGGATCTTGCGTCCATCATCGAGCGTGAAGGTGTAGTTGGCAAAATTTTCGCCGGATTTGGTGTAGTACTGGTCCTTGTTGGCCCAATGGAGCACGACCTCTTCGCCGGAATAGGGGATGGCATAGGTGTCGCCCTTGTAGCGGCGCTGGCTGATGAAGTCGCCATTGTCGTAGTAGCGGGAAAAGAAGGTCAGCAGGTGGCTGAAGACGGCGTTCTCATGGTCGGAATCGGCGGAGGTTTCCTGATCAAGGGCGGCGAGGCGGCGGCCGTATTCGCTATCGGCGGCTTCCTTGAGGATCATTCGTCCGGACTCGTCAAAGGCCCGTTTGCCGTACTCCGCACGGATGCTGGCGGTGAGCGCTTCGCGTTCGCCTGCGGTATCGGCGGCGGACTTCGCGGCCAGGGCGGCCGTGACTTTTTCCTTGAGGCGGGTTCCGAGGTAATCGTTAATCAGGGCAGCGCGCTGGTTGATGATCCGGTAGATGCCGAAGTCGAGGTCGGGGCTGTCGAGCTGGAAGATCTCGCGCAGCTTGGTGACCAAGTCATTGTATTTGCTCATCATGTACTCCTAAGTTCCGGCACTATACCACACGCCATCGGATCGTGAATATTCCCATATTCCGGGTGTGCTGGCTCATGCGTTTTTCGAGATCGGCGATCAGTTTGTCGCGCTTTCCCTCGATCTGGTCCTCGACATCGAAGATCTCCTGACGTTGTCGGCGTTTCCTTCGCTCCAGCGTCTGGATTTTCTCCTGAACCTGTTTCTGCTCCTCCAGGGTCACAGCCTGTCGGCTTTCCCGGCGCAGGGCGAGAAGCTGGCTTTTGGTGTCCTGGATGGCCTGCTCGGCGGCGAGAATAGAATCATCGGCCCATTTTTCAAGACGCTCGCGGGCCTGGACAAAATGCCGATTGTTGGTTTCCAGCGAGCGGCTGACCGTGGCCTCGGCGTGGCGGGCGGCCTCCTTATCGAGGCGGACAAGACGCGCGGGATCGGGTGTGACCGCACCGACCACCTGGCCGGCCACGTTGAAAAGTTTCTCGCAGGTCTCCGGATCAAGGGACTGGCCGGAATCGTCGAAGGCGGAAAAGAGGAGATATTCCTCATCCTCGAAGCTGCGGATGTGCAGATGTGAAAGGCGCAGAAAACCGGAACGACCCTTGAGGGACTCCACCACGGAGAGGCGCGAGGGATGGCGAGAGATGTCGAAGGCGACTTCCGCCAGCGGGGTATCGAGGCCCTGTCCGGTCTGTGTCACCCATTCACCGAGGGGGTGCGAAAGGCGGTAGAGATAGTGACCGTGTTCATCGGCGGGGGAATCGGCATCGGAGCGATGGCTTTTGCTGATGAGAAAATAGCGGCCGGGCGGAGCGGTCGAGACCGGGGAGGATTCGAGCATGAAGCTGTGATCCGATTCACGCCACCGGGCGCGATCGGCGATCAGGTGCCGGGAGAGCGCCCAGAAACGGCGACCGACGGCATCAAGGCGGGACTGGGTGTCGGCCAATTCGAGCTTGAGGCGCGCGTGAACATCCTCATCGAAATGTTCGAGGAGTGCGCGACGCGTATCGGCCATGCGAGCCTGGATGGATTCATCCAGTTCGTCCCGGAGTTGTTGGAATGCCGCCTCGATTTCCGCCGGCGTCCGGCATTCCTGATAAATGGCCAGAATGCGCTTTTCGAAGTCCACCCCGCTCTCGATGGCGCCGAGCACTTCGTCCGAAGCGCCGAAGACACCGCTGAAGAGCTTGAACTTTTCATCGAGCAGCTGGTGCACACGGCAATCGGCGGCATTGCGGCTGTTGAGGAAGTTGACGACAACGACATCGTGTTTCTGGCCATAGCGGTGGCAACGGCCGATGCGCTGCTCGATACGCTGGGGATTCCAGGGCAGGTCATAGTTGATGACGAGCGAGCAGAACTGCAGGTTGACGCCTTCGGCGGCGGCCTCGGTGGCGATCATGATCGGGACATTGTCGCGGAAGTGCTCGATAAGCGCCATACGGGAATCCACCGGACGGGAGCCCGACACGCGGCCGGTATCTGCGTTCTTACGGGTCCATTCCTCAT
>JAXMLA010000100.1:0-6399 GCA_034370465.1 Desulfuromonadales bacterium | reverse complement strand
AGGGTGGTTTTGGCAGCCTCCGGGACGCCCTTCGAGCACGAAAACCCGTCGTTGCCGTGCCGCGCTTGCCCGAGCTGGGCGAGTGCCAGGACGATCAGGCCGAGGTGACGGAAGCCTTGGCGGCCGAGGGTCGGGTTGTATCGATCCGGGACGTGGCCTGCCTAGCCGAGGCGCTGGGGCGGGCCAAAGCCATGGCCGTGGCTGAGCCCTACGAGTCGCGAATTCCGGAGTTGGTGGCACAAAAGGTCAAAGAAGCCCTGGGGAGTAGGGGATGACGCCGGCACTGAGTTTCCTCATCGTGGAATACCACTGCATAGACGAAGTGCGCGGGTGCCTACAAAGCCTGCGTACGTTTTCGGGAGACGTGCGTTGGGAATGCGTGGTGGTCTCCAACTCCGAGTACAGCGACGCCGAGTTCGCGGCCGCCGAAAGGGCGTTGGACGGCGCGAGATTGCTGAGAAACGAGCGGAACAAGGGATATGCGGGAGGAGTGAACCGGGGCCTGCTGGAAGTTGGGGCGCCGTACGTGTTCATCTTGAATCCGGATTGCCGCCTCGTAGACGGAGGAATAGCCAGCCTCATCGACGAGTTCGATCGTGATCCTGCGGTTGCAGTGGTAGGGCCAAGGGTCATTGACGGCGACGGTCACCTCCAGCCCTCTTGTAGGCGATTCCCTAAGCTTTGGAGTTATCTGTTTGCCAGAACATCGCTCCGTTGTTTGTCCCTTGCGCGTCGCGAGGCATCAAGATACTTCATGGAGGACTTCGACCACGCTAGCGCTAGATGTGTAGACTGGGTTTCTGGTGGGGCAATGCTAGTGAAGCTTGAGGCCGTGCGTGAAGTAGGCCCAATGGATGAGAGGTACTTCTTGTATATGGAGGACGTAGACTGGTGCTGTTTCTTTTGGGCAGCAGGACGGAAGATAAAATATGTTCCATTCTGCACAGTTGTTCACGATGGTCAGCACAAGAGCCTTCGCATGGGCTTAGACGCGCTTATTTCGCCCCATTTCAGATTCCACGTCGCAAGCATTGTAAAGTACTTCTCAAAATGGAGAAACAATATGCCTCGCACAATTGAACGGTTCAACTGCAAAGATGTGGGGGGCACGCTCAATGGTTGAAGCCCATCTGTCCACGGCAACCGATTGGGTCGCGGGTTATGTTTGTCCGGCGTGTCGGGGCGAGCTGCAGTTCGACGAGGAAATCTACTCTTGCGTTGGGTGCGCTGCGCGCTGGCCAGCTAAGGGGAAGATCGCTCGATTCTCGGACAATGAGGTGCCCTATTCTGTATTCGACCCACAGACGGCCTCAGTTATCACAGAACTGGCGGAGACAGATGGATGGAGTAAAGCTATCGAACGGCATGCAGGCAGTATCGGTGCATACTCGAGAGGCTACATTTGCGATGAGTCGCGAGCTGATTGGCAAGTACTCCTGCCGATTGGTCCGACTGCAACAGTCCTTGATATCGGAAGTGGGTGGGGAAACATTGCGGTGAGTATGGCGCGCCGCTGTGGGCATGTGTTCTGCGGGGACGTAAATCTTACGAACCTCCGCCTCCTCTCTTGTCGAGTTATTGAAGAGGGATTGAGAAACGTAGACCAGTTCTTGTATGATCCAAATAGATTTCTTAGACTTCCATTTGCGTCAGACAGTATCGATATCGTCGTGCTTAACGGTGTATTAGAATGGATGGGTAACGTTGAGATCTCAGCTTCTCCGCAAGAAATCCAAGTTGAGGCCTTACGGGAGATTTTCAGGGTACTAAGGCCTTCCGGGGTTCTTTATGTTGGCATTGAAAACCGCTATTCGCTGTCTGCGTTGGGCGGGGCTCGGCTTCACGGGGAACTCCCGTTTGTTGGGCTCTTGCCTCGTTGGCTGTCGAATGCGATTACGCAACTCGTCAGGGGTGAGCCGCACAGAACCTATATCTATTCCATGAATGGTTACCGCCGACTCTTACGGCGGGCAGGATTCCAGGTCGTTGACTTTCATTGGCCCTATCCCAGCTATCACAATCCCAACTACCTCATCCCGTTGGCGCCGCGTTGGGTGAAGCGGTTCTGGCTCGACTCCGTGATGGTGAGCAGGTCGAAGAAGTTTCGGACGGCCCGTGCCCTCGGCTTGGGATGGCTACCCTTCCACTCGCTGGCTTTCAGCTACAGCATTCGGTGTTGGAAGTAGCCCATGGAAAGGGAAATCTTCGCACAGGTCAGAACACATTGGGATAAGCTTAACCCCGGCACTCCCAGGCCCAACGACTTTGTGCTGTTGAAGGTGCAGGGGAAACAGAGCCGGAAAGGCTGCATGGTGGCACTTGTTCTGGACGCGAAACGCCGCACGCCCGTCGTCGTCGTAAAGGTGCCCAGGAACCCCGCGTACACACGGCACGTGGAAACGGAGGCAGTTGGCCTCGCTAGCGTCCACGGGCGAGGGCTCGGTTCGGAATCGCTCCGACACGTGCCGTGGGGGACGCTGCTGACGGCGCTGGGTGGGCAAACCGCGCTTCTGCAGAGCGCATGTCGAGGATATCCGATGACGCGGATCCTCGACCGACGGGAGGAGATCGAGGACCGCTACGGTGAGATTTTGGAATGGATGAGGGAGTTTCACTCCGTCGGAAGGACCGCAGTCACATTGGAGGGCGCCGACTTGGATGCATGGGTCGAGACTCCGCTTCGAGAAGTCGAACAGAAACTTCCCCGGCTCTACGAGGCACTGGCAAAGCGGACGAAGGACTACCTTTCGTCGCTGGGGTCGAGGGTGTACGGGAAGACGGCGGCGTTGACGCGGCAGCATGGCGATTTCAACGCGCACAACCTATTGCTACAGGAACAGAGCCCTCGGTTCTTCTTGGTTGATTGGGAGGATTTCTCTCCTTGTGAATTGCCCATTCACGATCTCAACCACTTCTTTGTATCGAACTCGAAGGTTCTGGGGGAGGGGGGCGACGCACAGTCGACCTTCCGAAACGCGCTTCTCACTGAGGGCTGGTACCAGGACCTCTACCGTGACGCCGTGCGGCAGCAATCCCATCGCGGAGTCATCGAGGAAGACCTGTTCTGGCAGCTCACCCCTCTCTATTTCCTCCGGATGTGTTTGCGGGTAACCGATGAGGCGAGGGACGAAGGCCACACGGCAGACGTCTGGGCGCGACGGGCAGACGCATTCATCGCCGATTTCCCGGAACTTCGCCAGTGAGACTTCTGTTTGTGTTCCCGTTCTGCTCGCCCGAGGTGAACTCGATCTCCGGAGGGCCGCTCTACCTGGCCTCTGCGGGACATGCGATCCTGATCATCACGGCGCGGCACGCGTTCTCGCTCAAGGGGGAAGTGTCGGCACCCGAGAGTGCGGTAGTCGACCAGGCCGAGTTCTGGCGCCCCTACGCCGAATCGAGAGACCTCCGCGCGGACCCCTTTCGGCTTTGGAAGGCTGTAGCCAGGAAGGCCAAGCAATTCCGACCCGACGCGGTGGTGTGTTTCGGGGAATTCAACTACCGGCTGGCGGTGCGGCTTAGCCGACACCTCGGTGTCCCGCTGATCTTCTACATGGAGTATCTGCGGCCGGAGAAGATCGCTCATCCGATCCGCGGGAAGAGGTTGCTGGCGCGGTATGCGCCGTCCCTCGACCGTTTGGCATCCAAGGTGTTTTTGCGCTACCTGGCACGACGGGCCCGAGGGATCATGTTCGCCTACGCGGGGGACCAACCCTATGTGAGCGCCGTGGAACGGTTCGGCACCCGGGTGTTCTACGTGCCCTGGTGCACTGAGGTGCCCAACTTCGCGGAGCCCGTGGAGCGCCAGCGGAGGTCGGGTATCTACATCGGAAGCCTCGAAGGGTTCAAGAACGCTGCCGAACTCGTCAAAGCAGTGCCGCTGCTCTTGGACGATACGCCGACGGAGCGGTTCGTGGTGGTCGGGCCGGGCGCCTATGCCGCCCAAGTGCAGTCTTTGGCCGACCGCTACGGAGGGCGACTCACCTATATTCCCTCCGTGCCGCGAGCTGAGGCAATGCGCTTGCTGCGGATCTCCGGATACGGCTTCACGCCGGTGCAGGATTGTGGGTTGGGCTTCATTGGTGACTGCTGGGCCACGGGCACTCCCTTGGTCATGACGCACGAACTCGACGGGTTCGTGAAGCGGGGGTGCGACACTCTCGTGGCCGACGGGTTGGAGGACCTACCGCGGGTCGTTGGGGAGCTCCTAGGCTCTGACGAGCTCAGCCGGAACTGTTCCAGGGAAGGGCGCTTGCGTTACGAGGCGAACTACACCGGCAAGGCGGTCGGGGAGAGATACCTAGAAGTGATCCGGACTTGCTTGGGGTACACGAATTCAATCAATGATGGTGCCCGTTCTCCGGCGGAATCTATGGGCCAGAAGCAGGGAGATGTCAGATGCTAGGGTTACTTCGAGGCAACACGGCAATCTTAACATCAATATTGAAAAAGCTTGTGGTTCTTGGATTCTAAGAAAATGTATTCATTTAATAACAATTTCTCATTATCGATGGGACTACTTGGACCCCAAGAGCATGACATCTCTCGCTGAAAAATCGAGAAGGAGCGCTCTTTTTGTGGTGCCTTCTCAGGTGCTGACGAAAGGACTTGGGTTCGCATATTTTGTGATTCTGGCTCGAACGCTATCTATACAGGACTACGGAGTATACAATTTCATCATAGGTACACTGATTGTTTTTAGCTACTTGTGTAACTTTGGTGTTGCTTCTTCTCTGCAGCGGTTCCTTCCAGAGTATGAAAAGCTTGGTCTCTTGGGCCGTAGTCTTCGGACGATTCTTCTGGCTCATGGATTTCGGCTACTTTCTTCATTTATTGTGCTTTCCTTGGCGGTCGCCCTGTATGATTCTTGGGCTCCGTTTTTTCAGATGGGAGGCCGCAGCCAGGAGTTCGCTGTCTTCGCCCTCGGAACCTTCTTCCTTTTTCAGGTCGAGTACTTCGAGATCGCGTTCGAAGCGCTCTTCCTGCACCCGGTGACATCGACAACGCGGGTGCTGTACACGCTCGTCAAGGTCGGCGGCGCCTTCTTCGCGCTGAAGGCCGGCTTGGCGGTGACGGGCGTGTTGGCCGCCGAGGCGTTGGGCGCTGCCGCCGGCCTGGGCGTTCTGTTGTGGGTGTTCGTCACGAGACTCTACGGCCCCCGCCGGGGCCGGTTGGCCGCCGACGGCGGGGTCGAGTTGCGGCGGCTCGGCAGGTACTCGGGGATCAACGCCCTCGTGATCCCGGGAGGAATTCTCTACAGCCATTCCATGGACTACTTCGTCATCGCCGCCCTAGTCAACCCCCATGAGCTAGGCTTGTACGCCTTGGCGTCCCGAGCCAGCCGGACCCTGCTCTCCCTCATGCCCCAAAATGTGGTGCAGGGCATCATCCGGCCGGCTTTCTACGAGAGGTTCTACTCGGCACCCGATCGGCGGGCTGAGTTGAACCGGATGTTTCAGACTCTGGTCACCGTAGTCGCAGCCTTCCTGGTGCCGAGTCTGTGCCTGGTGAGCGTGACGGGCAGACAGTTTCTGTCGGTGGTGTTCGGAGCCAAGTATGCAGACGCGACTCCCATTCTGGCGATCTTCCTGTTGTTCAACGTATTCCTCATTCTTGACCTCTCCAGCGACTTGGTACTCCAGGCCATCGAGCGGGTCGAGGCACGACTTTACGGGCAGGTATTCGCTCTGTACAACATCGCCGGGGCGCTGGTGCTCATTCAGTGGTTCGGGGTTGCAGGAGTGGCTTTCGCGACAGGAAGCGCACAGGCGATGAAGGCGTTCTTCTACTTTTACATGGCTCGAAAGCATGCCGGGGTCTCGATACCCTGGGCGTCGGTCGGCCGAATCGCGTTGAATTCAGGGGTGGCTGCAGGCGTGGCCTTTGCCGTGCCGTCGTTCCATTGGCCGGCTCTTCATCTGGTGGTTGCCCTGACCGCAGGCGGTGCTGCCTACGTGGGGATGTCGTTTGCGAACAACTTCATGAAGCCTGCGGAAAAGCAGCTGTTCAATAAGCTGTGTAGGAGGCAAGTGTTCAGTGTGTAGCCCGGAGTCTACCTCCGCACTTCGTAGCGGCGAAGCAATCGACCTGCAGCGGCGGACGCTTCGATGGGTCGAGTCGCTGCGAGTTCCCGATGCCCCGTACGGCCGCTTTCGCATGAGCGCTTCCACGGATGACACCATCTTCACGTCCTGCTTCGCCGCCTACCTCTTCGATCTCTTGGGTGAGTTGCCGCGCCTGCCTCAGGAGAGCCGCAAAGAGTGGCTTGACTACCTTCTTTCTTTTCAAGAGGAAGAGAGCGGGTTGTTTGTCGACGCGTCGGCACGAGGGAGAAATTTGAGCAGCGGCCACGACATGCGCTATGTGACGTGGCAACTCTCAACCTTCTGCATTAGCGCTGTC
>JAXMLA010000099.1:0-19565 GCA_034370465.1 Desulfuromonadales bacterium | reverse complement strand
GCTGACGGTGGCGGCGCCGGTGCTGCCGCCGACGCGATTAATGGTAATATTGACGTTGCCGGCTCCTTCGTCGACAGAGTAGGTTGCGGCTGAGAAGGTGAAGGCGCCGGGAGCGGCCACCGGGGCCACCGGGATGTTAACCGTGACGGTAGTGACAGTAGAGACCTTGCTGTTGCCGGCAGCGTCATAGGCTTTGGCGGTGAGGCTGTGGCTGCCATTATTGGCGCTGGTGATCGCCCAGGCAAAGCTGTAGGGGGCGGTGGTATCGGTCCCTTTGAGAACGGTGCCATCGTAGAGTTCAACCTTGCTGACGCCGACATTATCCGCAGCGGAGGCGGCAATTGTCACTGTCTGGGCACTGGTAAAGGTCGTCGCGTTCGCGGGACTGGTGAGCGCAACGGTCGGGGCGGTGGTATCCTTGGCGATGTTGTCATTATCGAGGATGGTGACCACTGCGCTGGTGATGCTCCCCAGGGTGGTGCCGTTGGTCGGCAAGGAAAGGCTGATCAGGAAGGTCTCATTCGCCTCAATCAGAGTGTCATCAACAATCTTGATCGGCATGATCTTCTGCGTCTCGCCGGCGGCAAAGTTCAGCGTGGTCAAGCCGAAGTCTCCGTAGTCTTTGGTAAAGGTCGCCGTGGCCGAATTGGTGCGCCAGCTGACGGTGGCGGCGCCGGTGCTGCCGCCGACGCGATTAATGGTAATATTGACGTTGCCGGCTCCTTCGTCGACAGAGTAGGTTGCGGCTGAGAAGGTGAAGGCACCGGTTGCTGCTTGGCTCGCTGGGGCAAAGATTCCCAGCAGTCCCAGAACGACGAAGAGGGTACAGGTGAGATGTTTGAAATAATGCCCGATGTTCTTGCCCATGGTTTTTTCCACTTTTTTCTCCTTTTTGCTGTTGCCTGTGTGGCTGATGCTGCTTTTTGTTAATGGGTTGGGAGGGCCTGCCCACAAAAAAAGCCCGTCTTCTGCGAAAGAAGACGGGCATTATTATGGGCAACGAAAAACCGAATAATGCTTTCACATCCTCTTCGGTAGCCCGACTGACCACTTGCATGGTCTCGCGGCTTTGCGTCACCAGGTTGCCCTGGTTTTGCCTTTTCGGAGATTTATTTGGAACTCGCGATTAAATCATAAGAGTCTCTTTGTATAGTTGGTTGGGTGTATCTCTATATCTTTGTAGCTACCTATAAGCTCTCTTTTGTACTGTTGACTGCTATCGAGGTAGTAGCAGGTTGCATGCCAATAATGTGTAGTAAAAAGTTGATACTTTATGATGAGGCAGGGAGGATTTCCTGTATAGTTTAAATCAAACTTTAGTTTATTTATTAGTATACAATAATTAATAAATAGTTTTTGGATTTTTTGTCTGGTTTTATGGCGGACTATATTATGTCGAAATTTTCAATTTTTTTAGTGTGTTGGCTGTATGGCTAAATTGAAGAGTGATTTAACCAAGAGCAAAAGCAAGAAAAAGTCACAGGTGTGTCTCCCGGACCACATTTCTCCCGGCACGATAACTCGTGTGAAAAATTTTGATTCGGCGATAGAATTGATTGCAAAAGCAGAGAGGAACCGGACATGAACAATCTCATCATCTACAGCCTGATCATTGTCGCCCTCTTCCTGATCAGTTGTGTGCGGGTCAACCAGATGTTCTACTACCCCGATCATATCGTCTACGGGACTCCGGCGGACCAGGGGCTGCGCTTTGAGGAGGTCTTCTTCCCCAGCAAGGACGGGACAACGCTGAGCGGCTGGTTTATTCCCGCCGTCGGTGCAGCGCAGGGGACGGTCCTCCATCTGCACGGCAACGCCGAGAATATGACCAGCCATTTCGGTTTCGTGAACTGGCTGCCGGCGGCGGGCTTCAACCTCTTTGTCTTCGATTACCGCGGCTACGGCCAATCGGCGGGGCGTCCGCAGCGTGCCGGCGTCTACGAAGATTCCTGCGCCGCTTTGGCTTATCTTCGCTCCCGCGCCGATATCGATCCGACCCGGCTTCTCATCCTCGGACAGAGCCTCGGCGGTGCCCAGGCGGTAGCCGTGGTCGGCGGCGGGGAGCGCGCCGGGGTGCGGGCGGTGGTCGTCGAGTCGTCCTTTTACTCTTACCGCAGCATCGTCCGCGACAGCATCGGCAGGATACCGCTCCTCTCCTGGTTCAAGACTCCTTTGGCGCAGGTCCTCATCAGTGACGAACTTAGCCCGGCCGATTATGTCAGCAAGATTGCGCCGATCCCCTTGCTCCTTATCCATGGCACAAAGGACGAAATCATCCCCTTCCGCCATGCCGAACTCCTTCTCGAGCGCGCCGGAGAACCGAAAACCCTTTGGCGCATCGAAGGGGGGGATCACACCCCTGCCTTTGCCGATCCGGATTCCCCCTATCGGCAGCAGTTGGTAGAATTCTTCGCGGGGGCATTGCAGGAGTGATGACTCTCTCTCCGATCTTTCCGCTCCGGATCTTCTACGACGGGAGCTGCCGCGTCTGCGCGGCGGAGATCGAACACTATCTGCGGCGCGACCATGGCGACCGTCTGATCGGGGTCGATATCAGCGCCCCCGACTTTGTGGCGCCGGCCGGGCTCACCCACGCTGCCCTGATGCACGAGTTGCACGTCATCGATGCCCGCGGCATCGTCTATCGCAACATTGCCGCCTTTCAAGTCATCTGGCGCGCCTTCCCTGCCGACCCTTTTTACCGCTTCCTGGCCACCCTCTTTACCCTGCCGCTCTTTAACCCACTGGCCCGTTGCGGCTACCGCATCTTTGCCCGCCTGCGCCGCTACCTGCCCAAGCGCCATGCCTGCGCGAGCGGCGTCTGCCGCCCGGATTCAAGGCCGCAGGATTAAGGGAATTTTCCCCTTGGTCTTGTCGGCCCTTCTCCCCTCTGCTATAACTCACAGCAGGAATTAATAGGACACAATCACCGCCCCCAACATCGGAGCTTTCATGAAGAGAATCGATCTCGATCCATCCGGTCTCGTCCCTAAGGAACGGGACGCCTGTGCCATCATCGCTTACATCAACAAGAGCGGACGCCCCTCGCATGGCAACGTGCAGCGGACGATCGAAGCGCTGATCAAGATGGGGCACCGCGCCGGCGAGATCAATGGCGAGGGGGATGGCTGCGGCCTTCTCACCGATATCCCCCGCCTTCTCTGGCAGGAGATCCTCAGCAATGCCGGGCAGCGGCCGGAGATCGCGGACGATCCCGGCTTTGCTGTTGGCCATTTTCTCCTCAATCGCGAGGATCTGAGCGCCCGGCCGGAGATGCAGAATGGCATCCTTGCCTCTATCCGTGCCGCCGGGCTGGAGGTGCTGGTCGAGCGGCCGGCGCCGGTGCGCAGTGAAGTCCTCGCCACCCGCGCCCGGGCGGGCGAGCCGCTCCTTTGGCAGGTGGCGCTCCGCTCTCCGGAGGTGAAGAGTGCCCCCTGCCGCCTCTTTGCCCTGCAGCTGGCGCTGGAGGAGGAATTCCCGATCCAGGTTGCTTCCCTCTCGACGACCGTCGCTGCCTACAAGGTGCACGGCGCCCCGGAGATTTTGCCCCGCTACTATCCGGAGCTGAAGCGCCGCGAATTCCTTTCCGGCGTCACCATCGGCCACAGCCGCTACTCGACCAACACCCTGCCGACCGTCCTCCGTGCCCAGCCCTTCTCCCTCCTCGGTCACAACGGCGAGATCAACACCATTGCCCGTTTGCGCGAAGAAGCGCGGATGCTCGGCATCGACCTCCCTTACGGCGGCAGCGATTCACAGGATCTCAACCGCACCCTGGAGGGGTTGATCTGCCGCCATGGCTTCACCCTCTTCGAAGCGATGGAACTGGTCTTCCCGCCGGTCTTCAGCGTCGTCGAGAAGATGGCGCCCGACTTTCATGCCATGTACGGCTGGTTCCGCCGTTTCCTCACCGCCAGTGCCCAGGGACCGGCCGCGATCATCGCCCGCCATCACGATCGCTGCATCTTCAGCGTCGATGCCATGGGCCTTCGCCCCCTCTGGGTCGGCGAGACCGACAAGGAGATCTTCGCTTCTTCGGAGCTGGGAGTCGTGCCGCACGAAGAGATTCTCAGTGATCCGAAGCCGCTGGCGCCGGGAGAGAAGCTCGGGATCAAGCTGGCTGCTGACCGGGAACCGGTAATCCTGGCGCATCATGAGCTGCGGGATGAAGTCCTCGCCGTCTTCCGCAAGCGGACCGATTTGGCGGCGCAGGCGAAGAGTCTGCTGAAGGGGGGCGAGCTTGGCGCAACGCCTGGCGACGCGGCGATACCGCCGTGGCAGCGCAGCTCCCGCCTCCTCACCGAGAACCTGATGTCCGCCTTTGCCTGGAAGTCGACCGATGTACAGAATCTCCGGGAGATGGCAAACAGTGGTCAGGATCCCATCGCCTCTCTCGGTTACGACGGCCCGCTCGCCCCCCTCTCTCTGTCGCGGCAGAACCTCGCCGACTACTTCAAGGAACAGGTGGCAGTGGTGACCAACCCGGCCATCGACCGTGAGCGCGAAGCGGAGCACTTCTCCACCCGCGTCTTTATCGGCCCGCGGCCAACCTTGCGCGGCGCCTTGCAGCCGGCGGTGGAGCTGGCCCTGCCGCTCCTCCTTGGCGGGACGCGCCAAAACCAGGAGGGAGATCTTTCCGCACTCGGCCGCCGCTTCGGCACCTGTACTCTGGAGAAACTCCTCGCCCAGACCGGTGCGGGTCGTAGCCGCAGCCTCAACTGCACGATGAAACAGGGTGAAGCGCTGCCGGACGCGCTCGCCCGGCTCATTCAGGAAGCGGTGACAGCGGTGCGGCGCGGGGTGCGGCTCCTCCTTCTCGACGACTCTTCCGCCTTTACTCCGACCCAGGCCTTTCTCGATCCGGCGCTGGTGGTGGCGGTGCTGCACAAAGCCCTCAAGGAGACGACGACCGGGAGCGGTGAAGCGCTGCGCCGCCGCGTCGCCATCGTTGTCCGCTCCGGGGCGCTGCGCAATCTCCATGACCTGATCTTCGCTTACGGCATGGGGGCCGACGCCCTTTGCCCTTACTTGATGTGGGAACAAGCCGCTGAATCGGAGCAAGGCGTCGAGAACCTCCTCGGCGTGCTGGCGCGCGGCCTGGAGAAGGTCATCTCCACCATGGGCACCCATGAAATCGGCGGCTACGGCAAATGTTTCGCCTCGATCGGCCTGTCGAGTCAGCTTGCTGCCATCTTCGAAACCCCCAACTTCTGCGGTTCCGCGAGCGGCGGGCTGACTTTGCAACTCCTTGAAGCTGAGAACAAAGGGCGCAGCAGCGTTGCCCGCAGCCGCGAAAAACAGCCGGTGCCGGTGCAGTTCCGCCTTTACCCGCGCATCTGGAAGATGGTCGGCCAGGTGGCGAAGATGGAGGAGAGCTACGCCGACCTGTCCCGCCTCATCCAGCAGCTGGAGGCAGAGAATCCGACCGCCATCCGCCATCTTGTCGATCTCCGTTATCAGGAAGAGCTCTCCGTCGATCCCGAGGAGGTCGATACCACGGTGGGGCGCCACGATCTCCCGATCCTCTTCTCGGCGATGAGTTTCGGCTCGCAGGGGGAGACCCCTTTTCGCATCTATGCCGAGGCGGCGCGGCGGCTGAATATCATCTGCATGAACGGCGAAGGGGGGGAGATTGCCGACATGCTCGGCCAGTATCGTCACAATCGCGGCCAGCAGATCGCGTCCGGCCGCTTCGGGGTGACGATGGCGTACCTCAACTCTGCCGACATCCTCGAAATCAAGGTCGGGCAGGGGGCGAAACCGGGGGAGGGGGGGCATCTCCCCGGCTTCAAGGTGACAACGAAGATCGCCGCCGCCCGTCATGCCACCCCCGGCGTCTCCCTGATCTCCCCTTCCAACAATCACGATCTATACTCGATCGAGGATCTTGCCCAGATCATCGAAGAGCTGCGCACCGCCAACCCGAGCGCCCGCATCAGCGTCAAAGTACCGGCAGTGGCGGGGATTGCCGCCATCGCTCTCGGCATCGCCAAGGCCGGGGCGGATATCATCACCATCAGCGGCTATGACGGCGGCACCGGCGCGGCGCGCAAGCACGCGATCAAGTGCGTCGGCCTTCCTGCCGAGATCGGTGTGCGTGAAGCGCATCGCGCCCTGGTCGAGGCGGGGATGCGTGACAAGGTCGAGCTCTGGGCCGACGGCGGCGCCCGCACCGGCCGCGACGTGATCAAGCTCATGCTCCTTGGCGCCAATCGGGTCGGTTTCGGCACCATGGCGATGGTCATTATCGGCTGCACCACCTGCCGCGGCTGTCATCTCGGCACCTGCCATGTCGGCATCGCCACCCAGATCGAGACCGCGGAGGAGGCGCAGGCGCGCGGCCTCAAACGTTTCGTGCCGCGGGTGCTGGAGAACGGCATCATCTACGAAACCACCTTCTTTCGCGGCATGGCGCGGGAGATCAAGATCCTCACCGCCAAGCTCGGCTATCGCCGTACCCAGGATCTGGTCGGCCACGCCGAACTCCTGGTGCAGAGCCGCGGCCTTGACCGCCTCGATCTTGGCGATCTCCTGACGCCGCCGGCCAGCGCGCCCCTTCCGGTCGCTGACAACGAAGTGCGGATTATCCGCAAGCCGCTCAACTACCTGACCTCGCTGATCTCCGGCCTAGTCGCCAAGGCCTTTGCTGGCGGGGAAGAGCGGGTCCGTTACGACGACGACAACGCCACCAGCTCGGACCGGGCGATCGGCACCCATCTTGCCGGCACCATGGTGCGGGGCTGGCAGGCCGGACTCTTCACCCCGGAGTGCGAAGCCCTCCTTCATTTCCACCACGACTCGATCCCCGGCAACGGCCTCGGCGCCTTTACCATCCCGCGCATCGCCATCCGTGTCGAAGGCGGGGCGCAGGACGGCGTCGGCAAATCGACGCAAGGGGGAAAGATCGTCATCCTCAAGGGGGAGAACCGCAACGGCGTCCGCGTCGGCGGCTCGGTCGGCAAGGGGCTGGCCTACGGCGCCCAAGGGGGAACCTTCATCATTCAGGGAGATGCCGACAGCCGCGCCTGCATCCGCCTTTCCGGCGCCGATGTCGTCCTCGGCGGCCGGATCCGCACCCGGCTCGACGACACTCTCGCCAATCTTGCCGGCCGCGCCAACCTCAAAGGTTTTGCCTGCGAATACATGACCGCCGGCCGCGTCGTCATCCTCGGCGATCCCGGTCCCTGGTTCTGTTCGGGGATGACCGGCGGCATCGTCTACTGTCATCTCGATACCGCGATGGGTTTTGACCGCGAGGCCCTACGGCGGCGACTGGCCAAGGGGGCGGGGGTGGAGATTCGTGATCTGGAGGAAGAGGATACGGCGATTATCGAGTTTTTGCTCGGCAAGTATCACCGGGAGCTCATCCATTCGCATCAGGAAGAGGAAGCTGACTGGCTGGCCACGGTGATCGCATCCTGTCGCAGCCGCTTCGTCAAGATTGTTCCGGAGAAGATGGTGGTAACGCCGCGCAGTACCGAGTAGGTCCGCTACCGGGAACGCACCTCTTTTTCACGCAAAAGGCGGCCAATTGGCCGCCTTTTGCTGTATCAGCTCGAATAGAGACCAGTGCGGCTCCTCTACGGTCTCTCACCGATGACCCAGAGGGCGAGGGGGGCTTTATGCATGAGATCGTGCGACACGCTCCCCTGGAGCATCTCCTGCACCAGCGACAGGCCGCGCCGGCCGACGACGATGGTATCGCAGTCCTGTTCCAGTGCTTCGTCGATAATGTCGAGCGCCACGCCGCGCCGCAGCGGCTTGGCCGAAGTCTGCAGTTGCGCGGCGGGAAAACCCTTGTCTACCAGGAGTTTAGTGATCTCCTGAAAAAAGTTCTCAACCTGTTGGACTTCCAGCTGATGGTCCTCGCCGCCGTGGACTTCCTGCGGGACGCTGCTGAGTTTCTCCAGTTCGCGACTGTCGTAGGGGATGCCGGTCATCACCGAAAAGAGGGTGACTTCACAGCCGGGCAGGTGCGGGGCCACGGTCGCAAGATACTCCGCGGCATTTTTTGAAGGGGGGGAACAGTCAACGGCAAATAGCACTTTTCTCACGATTTATCTCCTTGTGTGGACGGCAAGCGGGCAGTCGCCCCCTTACAGGAAGAACAAAAAGGACATCAGCGCCAGAAAGAGGACCGCCAGTAGTACACCAATGCCGATCGGATAGGCGCTGCGTTCGCTGCGATTGGGTAAGTCGTCCGCAGGGAGTTCCTTGTCGGTCATTTTGTTGTAGGGCGTCACGAATAAGGCGTGCAAGCGGTCAGCGGGATCGACAAAGAAGCGGGCCAGGGCTGCAGGCAGGCGCCGGACAAAGAGCTGGTCGCCCCAGCTGTTCAGGCGGTTGAAGGAGCGCTCGGCGATGCCGTAGAACAATTGGCCGCCCTTACGGTAAAACCAGTCCGTATCGAGGGAAATGGTTTCGGTGCGGCGCAGCATCGGCAGCAGCAGGAAGAAGGCGAGCGCCGAGAACATCAGCAGTTGCAGCTGATTAACGGTGTGGTCCCAGGTGTAGGCGACAAAGTCAACCGGGTAGGGAAGGATGTCGTACAGGGGCTGCGGATAAAAACCGAGGAAGAGACAGATAAAGGAGAGGAAGGCCATCGCCGCCAGCATGTGTTTGGGGGGATCGCCCGGACGCAAGCCACTGTCTTTGGCAAAGAAGACAAAATAGGGGAATTTGATCCCGGCATGCAGGAAGACGCCGGCCGAAGCGATCTCCAGGATCAGCCAGACCCAGTACAGCCCTTCATGAATACCCGCCTCGATGATCATCGGCTTGCTGGTGTAGCCGCTGAAACCCGGGAAGGAAGAGATCGCCAGGGCACCGATACAACCGAAGATCAGGGTCAAAGGCATGGTTTTGTACAAGCCGCCGAGGTCGGTGCATTTGCTGCGCCCGGTCAGTTGCAGAACAGCACCGGCGCTCATCCACAGCAGCGCTTTGTAGATGATGTGGGAGAAGGCATGGGCGGTGGCGCCGTTGATGGCCAGGGCGGTGCCGATGCCGATGCCGCAGATCATGAAGCCGACCTGATTGATAATGCTGTAAGCGAGAATGCGCCGCATATCGTTTTCGAGGATGGCGTAGATGATGCCGTAAACAGCCATAAAGCAGCCGACCGCCATGAGGATCTCCCAGCCGGGGAAGCCGCGGATCAGGGTGTAGACGGCCGTCTTGGTGGTGTAGGCGGTGAGAATGACCCGCCGGTGACTGACGCCTCGGGATAAGCGTCGGAGAGCCAGGCCGAGAAGGGAGGGGCGGCGGCGTTCACCAGAAAGCCGATCAGGATCAACCAGGTCGGCAAACCCCGCCAGGTGAAGGCGTCAAAGGCCACCGAGCCGGTCGCCTGAATATACAGCAGGATTCCGGCGAGAAAACAGAGGCCGCCAAAGAGATGCACCAGCACATAGCGGAAGCCGGCTTGCAGGCTCGTTTTGGTGCCACGGGCGAGGATCAGGAAGGTGGAGGCGATCGCCATCACTTCCCAGAAGAGATACAGGGAGATCAGGTCGCCGGCGAAAACCGCGCCGAGGCTGGCGCCGATGTACAGAAGGGCGGCGATATGCTCGAAGCGGGTGCGCAGATGCAGGGCAAAGAGGAAGGCGGCAAAGGCGTTGATGGTGAAGACATAGCCGAACACTTTGCTCAGGCGGTCGACCCGCAACAAGGTGAGTTCGTGGCCGAAGAGCTGATAGGTCCAGCCCTGCCCGAAGGGGAGCTGCCAGATGAGCAGGAAGGCCAGGGCCGGCACCGCCAGAATGACCGCGACCCGCCCCCGGTAAGGCAAAAACGGCAGCAGAGCAGCGCCCAGAAAGAAGATGAGAGTCGGCGCGAAGAAATCAGTCATAGTAATTTTCTTTGCGCTTGAGGAGGAAACCGAAGAGCTTGGAGATCAGGATGATCGCGACACAGGCAATGAAGCCGAAGATGGCGAAAAAGCCCGGCCAGGCCTCGATCCCGTAAAAGTAGCTGTGCTTGTGCAGGAAGAAGTCAGGGAGCACGGTCAGGGCCAGAATAACGTAGAAAGCCAACCGCACCTTGCGGATATTTTGCGGGTGGTCGAGCCAGTCCCATTCACGCTTTTGCTTCATCTGTTAACCTCAAGAATCGACGATTGGGCGCACGCTCAAGGAGCGATGGCCATTTCCACCAACCGGAGAAAGACGTTTGGATAAAAGAACAGGGCCAGGGAACAGATGGCCGTCACCGAGAGCGGCAGCAGGCAGAAGAGCGGGGCTTCGCGTATGCCGGTCTCGGCTGTCCCTGCCGGGGAAGGGGCAAAAAAGGCCCGATAAACGATCGGCAGAAAGTAGGCGGCATTGAGCAGGGAACTGGTCAGCAGCACCAGCAGCAGCGGCATTTGATCCGCCTGCAGGGCGCCGACCGCCAGATACCACTTGCTGATGAATCCCCCCAGCGGGGGCAGTCCGATGATGCTCATCGCCCCGAGGGCAAAGGCGCCAAAGGTGATCGGCATCTGCCGACCGAGGCCATCCATCTCGCTGATGTACTTCTTGTGGCTGGCCACATAGATGGCGCCGGCACAAAAGAAGAGGGTGATTTTGCCAAAGGCGTGCATGGCAATGTGCAACACCCCCCCGGTCATGCCGGCGGCAGTGAGCATGCCGGCGCCGAGGATCATGTAGGAGAGTTGGCCGATGGTCGAATACGCCAGGCGCCGCTTGAGGTTGTCCTGGGTCAGGGCGATCAGCGAAGCGGCGAGGATGGTTATGGAGACAAAGTAGGTCAGGGCCATGCCGAGATCGAGGGAGCGGAGGAGATCCGGGCCGAGGATATCGAAGATCACGCGCAAGATCGAGAAGACCCCGACTTTGACGACGGCGACGCCATGGAGAAAGCTGCTGACCGGGGTCGGGGCGACCATCGCCGCCGGCAGCCAGCCGTGGAAAGGCATGATCCCGGCCTTGGCGAAACCGGCGACAAAGAGGACCAGCAGGAGGGCGACGGTCCCCGGCGACACGCCGGTGTTGCTTAGAATCCCCCCGGAGGTGAAATCGAGGGTGCCGGCGATGGCGTAGACGATGAGCATGGCCGGCAGGGCAAAGCCGATGGAGGTGCCGAGGATGTAGGTGAGATATTTACGCCCGGAGACCCGCGCTTCGGCGTTGCGTTCATGGGTCACAAGCGGATAGGTGGAGAGGGAGAGCATCTCGTAAAAGAGATAAAGAGTGAGCAGGTTGGCGGAGAAAGCGACGCCGATAGTGGCGGAGATGGCGACCGCAAAGGAGGCATAATAACGGGTCTGGTCATGTTCCTGCAGCGCCCGCATGTAACCGATAGAGTAAATCGAGGTGCAGATCCACAGGAAGGAAGCGACCAGGGCGAAGAACATCCCCATGGCGTCGACCCGCAGCTGCAAGGGGACTCCCGGGATCAGTTCGGCCAGAGTGAAGACAAAGCCGCCGCCCGCCAGGACCGTTGGCAGCATGCTCAAAACCAGGAGGAACTTGCCGACGGCGATGAGCAGGGTCACGCTTTCCCGCAGGTTCGGACGACGATTCGTCAGAATAATGAAGATGGCGCCGATTAATGAAATCCCGACCGCAGCCACCGGCAACAATGAAGTGATGATATTCATGATTCCTCGTGACCGCTAGAAGCCAGCCGGCAGGGCCGGGATAATCAGATGCTCGACCAGCGGTCCCGCCGCCATGCCGATGGCCAGCAATGCCACCGCTGACAAAAGGAGAGGGCTGAGCTGCCAGGCGCAGGCTTCCTGGCGCGGCACGGCGTCATGGCCGTGCTCGCCGCCCCCCTGGAAATAAGCGATTTCAATAATGCGAAAGAAGAGAATGGCGTTAACCAGGCTGCTGATCAGCAGGGCCGCCACATAAACCCAGGCCCAGGGGCCGGCCTGTATGCCGCCGAGAATCAGATACCACTTACTGAAGAAGCCGGCGGTGGGGGGTACGCCGATCATCGAAAAGGCGCCGATGGTGAAGGCGGCCATGGTCAGCGGCATGCGCCGGTACAGCCCCTTCATCGAAGCCAGTTTGCTATCGCCGAGGCGATATACGATGGCCGAAGCTGCGAGAAAGAGGCACAGGGTCATCAGCGCGTCATTGACGATGTGCAGAATCGCTCCGGTCATCGCCGTGGTGTTGGCCAGCCAGACCCCCCCGACCATGTAGCCGACTTCGGCGACGATGATGTAGGACAACATCCGTTTCAGATCGGTCTGCGCCAGTGCCAGCCCCGAAGCGATCAGAATCCCCAGGGCGGCTGCCCAGACGATGAGGTGCTGCACGCCGACGTGCTGGAAGAAAGCATAATCCGGGGAGAAGATCGAGAAGATGATGCGGATCATCAAAAAGACCGAAACTTTGGTCATCAGCGGCGCGATCAGGACACTGGTGCTGGAGGGGGCCAGAGAATAAGCGTTCGGTAGCCAGCCATGCAGCGGCAGAAAGGCCATTTTGATCCAGACCCCGACCAGCAGGAAGGCAAAGGCCGTCGCCACCGAAATCGAGCCGTACATGCCGGGGAGGATGCCATGGATGTCGGCCATGTTCAGCGAACCGGTGAGCATGTAGAGATAGCCGACCCCGAGGAGATAGAAGCAGGCGCCGATCGTCCCCATGATGATGTAGTTGAAGCTGGCCAGCGGCGCCCGCCCTTTGCCCATGGCGATCAGGCAGTAGGTGGTGATCGAGGTGATCTCGAGCAGAACGTAGAGATTGAAGGCGTCACCGGTGACCGCCAAACCGAGGAGCCCGGAGATGAGGATCAGATACAGGGTGAAGAAGAGATGTTCGCGGCCGGGGAGTTCCTGCCGGGCACTGGCCAGAGCCGAGAAGGTTGCCAACAGCGCCACTACCGAGATCAGCAGCAGCATCAAGGCCGCCAAAGGATCGATGACCAGCTCGATCCCCCAGGGCGCTTGCCAGCCGCCGACCGTGTAGTGGATGGTGCCGTGCGTCAGCACCTGCTGCAAGACCAGTCCGGCGCTGATCGTTGAGAAGACTAGCGCGCCGAGCGACAGGATTGCCACCGAACCGCGCCAGAATCGGCCGGCAAGGTTGACAACAAAGGCAGTCAGCAGCGGGGCGGCTATCACATAAAGGGGGAGGTTGCTAGTCATGAGCGACCAATCTTGTCGAGGATTTCGTCTTCTTCCAGGGTGCCGTATTCCTTGTAGATGCGTTGCAGCACCGCCAGGGCGACACCGGTGACACTGACCGAGACGACGATGGCGGTGAGCATCAGCACATGCGGCAAGGGATTCACCACCTCAGCCACCTTGACGGCGCCGGCCAGGGCTGCCTCTTTGTCGAGGATCGGGATGCCGCCGCCGCGTTTGGCCCCCATGGAGACATAGAAAAGGATGATGGCGGTCTGGAAGATATTCATCCCCAACAGCTTTTTGACCAGATTCCGTTTGCCGATCATGGCGTAGAAGCCGATCATCATCAGCACGACATAGATCCAGTAATTGTATTTGGCGACCACGACACCGAGCATCGATTCCATGCTATAGCCCTTCTTCCATCTGGCCGCCGGAGGCCATGTCCCAGTAAAGGGAGAGCATGATACACATGACTCCCAGTCCGACGCCGACCTCTACGAAAAAAATACCGAGCGAGCGCCACTCAATCGGATCGATGGGGATCAGGCGGGTGAGGATGCTGTAGTCGAGAAAGTAGCCGCCGAGGAGCGCGCACAAGGTGGCAATGCCGGTAAAGATCAGGGCGCCGCTGTTGGCGAGAATGGCGTTGGTGCGGACCGGGAAGAAGCGCTTGCTGGTCGGCAGGTCGTAGCCGAGGGCGAGGAGGATAAAGGCCGCACCGAGCAGGACCCCCCCCTGGAAGCCGCCACCCGGACTGTAGTGTCCGTGGACGATGACGTAGAGGCCGAAGAGCTGAATAAACGGCACGGTCAGGCGGATCGTCGTCTGTAAGATCAGATTGTCGCCGCCGCCGTTCTGGGCGAGCGCCTGTAAATTCTTCATGAATCACTCCGTCGCAACACCGCCACCACTCCCATGCCGGCGCAATAGATGACCACCAGTTCAAACATGGTGTCATAGCCCCGGTAATCGCCGAGGACGGCGGTGACCAGGTTCGGCACATGGGTTTCCTTGACCGCCTGCTCGATATAGTACCTCGAGAGATGGCGGTTGGGCGGCGACTCCGGGTCTCCCCAGGGGGCGAAGTCGGCCGTGCCGTAAAGGAGGATGGCGCCGGTGAGGATGGTCGCCAATAGGGCCAGGGTTTTCAATCCTTACTCCTTCGCGTTGTCCGGAAGATGGCGGCAATGAAGAGGATGGTGCTGATGCCGGCGCCGACCGTCGCCTCGGTGAAAGCAACATCGACCGCCCCCATCTCCGCCCATAACAGGCAGAGGAGGAAGCTGTAGGCGCCAAAGACGATGGCCGCCCCGAGCAGGTCGCGAATGGTGATGGTGGCAATCGCACAGATGACGACCATCAGCAGAATCAACAGGTCGAGTTGCCAGATCATGGCTGTCTCTGCTCCTTGGTCCAGGGTTCAACGCCGACCACCAGCGCCGCTTTGGTGAGGGAATGGGTCGCCGTCGGACTGGTGATGGAGAAGAAAGCGCCGATCGCCAGAATCTTGAGGCTGACCAGCAGGTTGCCAAAAGTGAAGTCCTGAAGATTAAAGAGGGCCACAGCCAGCAGCACCAGGACGGCCGCCAGGGTGTCGCATTTACCGGCGGCATGCAGGCGGGTGTAAAAATCGGGAAAGCGCAGGATGCCGATCGTGCCGATGGCAAAGAAGAAGACGCCGGCAAAGAGCAGCACGGAAACGAAAATGTTCATGTCAGGCAACCTCCTTTTCCTTGATCAGTTCATCCTGCAGATTCACGCTTTTGCGCCGCAGAAAGAATTTGGTGGCCCCCAGGGTCGCGATGAAGTTGAGCAGGGCATAAGCGATGGCAATATCGACGAACATGCCGACCTGGCCGTAAAGGAGACCGATCAGCAGCAGGACAATCGTTGTTTTGGTGCCGATGACATTGACCCCGACGATGCGGTCAAGGACGGTCGGCCCGCCCACGGCCCGCACCAGAGAAAGGAGGATCAGCAGCAGCAGGGCAATGGCGGCGGCGAGAAAGACCGTGGACATCTTGGTTAGTCCTTTTCCAGAGCGGCGACCAGACGCTCTTCCATCTCGCCCGGCACACCGGAGGCGGTCGCAGCGGTCAGGGCATAGACGGTGAACTCATCGTTGTCGATATTGACGGTAATGGTGCCGGGGGTGAGGGTGATGGACTGAGCCAGGGTCACCCGGGCAAAGGAACTTTTGAGACGGGTGCGAAAGCGGACCAGTTGCGGGTCGATCATGTCAAGCATACGCGGATTCAGGACGATATAGGCGACCTGCAGGTTGGCCAGCAAAATCTGCCAGAAGAGCCAGGGGAGGTAAAGGCTCATCCCGAGTGCCTGGCTGAAGCGCACTTTGAAGTCCGGACCGAAGAGGAGGTCGGCCGACAAAAAGGCGATCAGCAGACAGCAGAGCAGCCCGAGAATCAGGTGGAAGGCGTCGAACATTCCGGATACCAGGATCCAGAATCCGGCCATGACAATAAAGGTTGCTACTTTATTCATAGGTGACCACGCAGAGGAATATAAATTAACTAGAAACGATGTTTGATAATTTGTGGCCGGTTTGAAGGCGGCAAATTTTTGCCAGCGCCGTACCATTTATCATGCTTTTTCTTTGTGGGTCAAGGAAATCCGGCGGCCATTTTTGCTTTTTCCGACTCGGCAAGGACGATGTAAATTTTTGTTATTAAATAGCTTCTGGATTTTATCAAACGCTATTTGTTGTATACACTTTTTGCGACAGGGGCACCTTGTTGTGAGCATGCCACGGAGGTGTCGGGGGTCGATTTTTCCCGAATCAAGTTGAAAAGAACAAATTTTCCGGTAGACTTTAATCTCCGGGAAGGAGACTTCCCGTTATTTTTTATCTTCGTCATAAGGAGCAGGAGGTTCAATCGATGCAGTTTCCCCCCTTCGACATCGGCGCGACCCCGGTCGCCGGTGGCGTCAATTTCCGGGTCTGGGCTCCGGCCGCGGCCACGGTCGAGGTGGAAGTGCTGCCGGCGGCCGGCGGTCAAAAGTCCTTGTTGCCGCGGAACGGGGAGTATTTTCAAGGTGTCGTTGCCGCGTCTGTCGGGGATGACTACTGGTACTGGCTGGACGGCACGCTGCGGCGTCCTGATCCGGCTTCGCGTTCGCAACCCCAGGGAGTCCACGGCCCTTCCCGCATCATCGATCCGAGCTTTGTCCGGGATGAGGGGACATGGACAGGAATCGCCCTCGACGCCTGCATCTTCTATGAGCTGCACATCGGCACCTTTACTCCGGCCGGAACCTTCGACGCGGTCATCGACCGCCTTCCTTATCTCCGCGAACTCGGGGTCACGGCGCTGCAGATCATGCCGGTGGCGCAAGTCCCCGGCGAACGGAACTGGGGTTACGACGGGGTTTATCCCTTTGCGCCGCAAGCAAGTTACGGCGGCAGTGCCGGTCTGAAACGTCTGGTTGCGGCCTGTCACCGGCAAGGGTTGGCGGTCTTTCTCGACGTGGTCTACAACCATCTCGGTCCGGAAGGAAACTACCTGCACGCCTTTGGTCCCTACTTCACCGACCGCTATCGCACCCCCTGGGGCGATGCCGTCAACTTTGACGGCGCACAGAGCGACGGCGTGCGCCACTACTTTATCGCCAATGCCTGTTACTGGCTGCGCGAGTACCACATTGACGGCCTGCGCCTCGATGCGGTGCATGGCATCTTCGACTTCAGCGCCCGCCACATTCTCGAAGAACTGACCGCGGCGGTGCATGCGCTCGCCGCTGAGCTCGGACGTCCGGCTTATGTAATCGCCGAAAGCGATCTGAACGATCCCCGCCTGGTCAACGACCCCCGGCACGGGGGTTTCGGTCTCGATGCCCAGTGGTGTGACGACTTCCATCATGCGCTCCGCACTCTGCTAACCAACGACTGTTCCGGATATTATCGTGACTTCGGGGGCTTTCCCCCGCTGGTCAAGAGTTTTCAGGCCGGATTTGTCCTTGCCGGCGATTATTCCCCCTATCGGCAGCGCCGGCATGGCGCCTCATCGGTGGAGATCCCGCCTTGCCAGCTGCTGGTCTTTTCCTCGAACCATGACCAGGTCGGGAACCGCATGCGCGGCGAGCGGCTCAGCGAACATCTGACACTGCCGCAGCTCAAGCTGGCCGCCGCCACCGTCCTCCTTTCCCCTTATCTCCCCCTCCTCTTCATGGGCGAGGAGTACGGAGAGCGCGCACCCTTTCCTTACTTTATCAGTCATGGCGACCCGGAGCTGATCGCGGCGGTCCGGCAGGGACGCAACGCTGAATTTCAGTCCTTTGCCTGGCAGGGGCCCCCGCCCGATCCCCAGGCTGAAAGCACCTTTCTGTCGGCCAAAATCGATCCGGAGCAGCGACAAGAGGGGGAGCAGCGTGCGCTCTTCACGTTCTATCGTCAGCTGATCCGACTGCGCCGGGAGTGCCCACCCCTTGCCAACCTCGATCGGGCGGGGATGGAGATCAGCGCCGATGAGGACCAACAGCTCCTGGCCGTCACCAGGCGGTCCGGGGATGATGAAATCCTCTGCCTCTTCAACTACAGCGATCAAAACCGGGTGCTGCGCCCACCGCTGGTTGCTGGCGCTCTACAGGCCCTCCTTGATTCTTCGGACCATTCACCACCGGGGGGGAAGATCGTCGTTGAGACGGCGCGCCCCGAAACCTTCCCGATCCTGGGCCCCTTTGGCGTTATCGTTTACCGCAAGCTGTCGCCAGCCCTTGGGACGAGCAGGGGAGAGCTATGAACGACCAGAGACTGCGCATACCGCTCGCGACCTACCGGCTCCAGTTCAATGCGGATTTCCGTTTCAGCGCTGCCCGGGAGATTGCTCCCTATCTGCACCGCCTCGGCATCAGCGATCTTTACGCCTCCCCCTATTTCAAGGCGAGTCCCGGTAGTCCGCACGGCTACGACATTCTCGATCAGAACAGCCTCAATCCCGAAGTCGGTTCCGAAGAAGAGTATGAAGCGCTGGTCGCCGAGCTGCATCGTCTCGGGATGGGACAGATCCTCGATATCGTCCCCAACCATATGTGTATCGAGGGGCAGGGGAATCACTACTGGCTGGATGTGCTGGAGAATGGCCCGAGTTCCATCCATGCGCACTTTTTCGATATCGACTGGCACCCGGTCAAGCAGGAACTGGAGAACAAGATCCTGATCCCGATCCTCGGCGATCAGTACGGGGCCGTTCTTGAAAAGGGCGAGCTGCACCTTGCTTTTGAAGAAGGCTCCTTTTTCGTTTACTACTATGACAACAAGCTGCCGATCATTCCCAAGGCCTACAGCCAAATCCTTACTCTCAACTTTGAAACTCTCGAACAGGAACTTACCGCCGAGGCCCCGCAACTTCAGGAGTTGATGAGCATCGTCACCGCTCTCAAGCACCTGCCGCCGACGACGGAACAGGATCCTGAGCGGATCATCGAACGCTACCGGGAAAAGGAGATCGTCAAGCGGCGTCTCTGGAGCCTTTATCAAGAGAGCCCGACAATCTGCAAATTCATTGACAACAACGTCGTCACCTTCAACGGCGAGAAGGGGGAGGCGCGCAGCTTTGATCTTCTCGACAAACTGCTGCACGAACAGGTCTATCGCATCTCCCATTGGCGGGTTGCCACCGAAGAGATCAACTACCGGCGTTTCTTCGACATCAATTCCCTCGGCGCCATCCGGGTGGAGGATCCGGCCGTCTTCGCCGAGACGCATAAGCTGCTCTTCCAGTTAATCGCGACCGGCAAGATCAACGGCTTGCGAATCGACCATGCCGATGGTCTGCGCAACCCGGAGGTTTATACCCAGCGCCTGCAGGCGAGCTGCTTTATCGAGCTGAACCGCGCCGTCGCCGCCGTGGAAGCCGGCCGGGAGGACGGGGAAAAGGACGAGGAGGCCATCCTGCGGGGGAGGTATGAGCAGATGGTCGCTGCCGATCCAACTTACAAGCCCTTCTATATTCTCGGCGAAAAGATCCTGCTCAAGACCGAAAAGCTCCCGGAGGGCTGGGCGGTCTTCGGCACCACCGGCTACGATTTTGCCAATCAGGTCAACGGCCTCTTTATCGATAGCGGCCAGGCGAAATCCTTTGAAAAAATTTACAGCCGTTTCCTCCGGCAACACCTCGACTTTCAGGAGGTCGCCTACGAACGCAAAAAACTGGTCATGCAGGTGGCGATGTCGAGCGAAATTAATACCCTCGGCCATTATCTCAACCGGATCTCGGAACAGAACCGGCATACGCGGGACTTCACCCTCAACAGTTTGATCAAATCGATCATCGAGGTGATCGCCTGTTTCCCGGTCTATCGCACCTACATCAACAGCTTTGAGGTCGCAGAACGGGATCGTCTCTACATCGAAGCGACGATCGCCCGGGCAAAACGACAGAATCCGGCGATCAGCGCTTCGGTCTTCGACTTTATCCGTGACGTCCTTCTCCTTCGTTTCCCGGAGGGCATGAGCGCC